>MZGK01000045.1 GCA_002085025.1 Candidatus Omnitrophica bacterium 4484_213 | reverse complement strand
TAATAGTTTATTTATTTTTCTGGTGTTAAAAGAAATAGGCATCCGCTTGTGCAGATGCCTGATTACGCAGATTAAAAAGTAGATTACAGGTATTACTGATTATATCTATAATCAGCTATCCAGCGAAGCCCGTGGGGCGAAGGTGGATAGCAGGGGAAAAGATGGATGTGTGTATCCCAATAATCTTCAAACAGACCCCAATGAGGTTCTTTATCTCAGTGAAGAGATGGTTGGTCCACCTTATGATGCCGATAATACCTATGGTTGGGCAAAGCTAATGGCTGAGATTACACTAAAGGCATATTATAAGGACTATGGGATGAAATCAGTTTCTTGCCGTTTTTTTACTGTCTATGGTGAGCGAGGCGTAGAGAATCACGCAGTGATGGCAATGATTGCCCGCGCTTTTATAAAGCAAAATCCCTTTGAGATTTGGGGAACTGGTGAGCAGATTCGTAACTGGACCTATGTAAAAGATATTGTTGAAGGAATAGTTATTTGTTCCGAAAAAGTGGATGATGACAGTGCGATAAATTTGGGAACAATGGAAAGAATCAGAGTAATAGACGCCGCAAAGGAGGTTTTGCGTTATACCGGGCACAAAGCAGAAATTAAGTTATTGCCTGATAAACCAATAGGCCCCTATAATCACGTAGCCGATAATTCTTTGTCAAAGAGGATTTTAGATTGGCAGCCAAAGGTTAAATTCATTGATGGCTTGCATCGCACTATTGATTGGTATTTCAAAACAAAGAAAGTAGAAGAGGCCAAAAAGATATTTAAAAGGATGCTTACTGAGAGATGAAGGCGAAATTAGTTCATAGCTCATAGCTCATAGCTGGTAGTAGAATAAGAACGGGTATCCGGGTATCCCAAAGTAGAAAAATCTTGACATAATTTTATACTTTGGTGTAATTTTAAAGGATGCGAGAAAAGCTTGACTTTTTACTCTTTATGTGTTAAGTTAGCAATAATTTGAGACAATAGTTGTAAAAAATTAGATATGTTTACCAGAAAGGTTATTGATTATTTAGTCAATTGGAAGAATAAAAAGACAAGAAAACCTTTAATTCTACGGGGAGCAAGGCAGGTGGGAAAAACCTCAGCTGTTTTGATGTTTGCCGAGAAATATTTTAAGAATATAATCTATTTGAATCTGGAAAAAACGGAACATTTAAATCTTTTTAAAGAAGATCTCTCCTTAGAAGATTTTGAGAAAGTTATTCAAATCAAATTTCATCAAGAAATTATTCCCCCGAAAACATTAGTCTTTATCGATGAAATCCAAAATTCTCCTTCGTTAATTAAGCTTTTAAGATTCTTTTATGAAGAAAGGCCAGATATTTATATTATCGCAGCAGGTTCTTTACTCCAAGCAAAAATTGAAAGAGAGGGTTTATCTTTGCCTGTAGGAAGAGTAGAGTATGCCTATCTTTATCCCCTGGATTTTTTTGAGTATTTAAAAGCGAAGAGAGAAACTGGGTTGTTGAGTTTTTTGAAAAATGTTTCTTTGGATGAACGCATTCCTCAAGGTATTCACGAGATAGCTTTAAAACTTTTTTATGAATATACAATGATTGGAGGAATGCCGGAAATAGTAAAAGTATTTTTAGAAAGGAAAAATATAGAAGAACTCAAAGGCATTTATTCTTCTCTTTTTACCAGTTATTCCGAAGATGTTTACAAATATTCTTCTTTAGCCAACTCTAAATATTTGACTTATGTTATTGAAAAATCCCCTCTTTTTGCCGGGACTAATATTACTTATGAAAAATTTGGCAGTTCAAATTTTAGAAGTAGAGAAATGGGTAAGGCCTTTGACATATTAGAGAAGGTAATGCTTCTTTATCAGATCCAGGCAACAAAATCCACAGAGCTTCCTATAATTGCTCAGAGAAAAAGACCTAAAAAACTTTTATTTTTAGATGCCGGGTTAGTAAATTATCAAATGGGCATACAAGAGGAGTTTCTAAATCTCGGCGACCTTAATGATTTTTATAGAGGGAGGATTGCCGAACAGATAGTTGGGCAGAATATTTTAGCTCAGTTTATAGATTTTCCTCCTAAAATTTTTTATTGGGCAAAAGAAAAGAATCGGGGAAGTCTAAACGGTTAAAATCTCTTTTTAGTTTCGCTGGGCTAATAAAGAATAGTAAGCTTTTTCGGATATATAACGGAGAGCTAAAGAGAGAAAAGATTAAAATCGATAACAAAAGTTTTGCTCTAATTTCTCTCCCTTTTTATTTAGTGCCCCGAATTTTAGAAGATTTTTGATCGGAATTTATCTTCAAAGACAGCAGTTGGCAGGATTTAGAAAAAGGGCCCGAGGAGAGGATAAATCAACGTGAGACAGAGGCGTGTTATATTTTTGAGAAAGAAGGCGCGCAGTTTTATGTGCCGTAATGATTTAATTAGTTTTAATGAAAGGAACCGCTAAGACAAAAAAGAAATTCGCAAAAGAGATAAATATAGAGGAAATTGAAGGAAATGACGAGGTTTTAGAGTGGTTGGCCGCTTTAATGGGCGATAAAGGCTTTTAGAGAGCAAATTTCCAAATTTTCCGCGTAAGATTTTAATTTCTTATGATTAATATTGTCAAAATTTAGTTCTGATAAATCGAGTTTAATACGCTTATTTTTGCGAAGATATAGGTAGTCCAATAGTGCCTTTTCTGGCTCAGCAATAAAATAACCCTGTTTGTTAATAAATCCCCAGAAGTAATCTTTTTTGAGTTGGTGATATTCAATGGTTCCAAAGGAGGTATTAAAAATTCGAGGAAGTTGTGTAGTGATACAGGTCAAAACCTGTAGAATTTGACTAAGAATGCCCCAGGAGTATAAAGCCGATTCCAGAGAGATATAACTGGGTTGGCAGATCTGATTAGAGATTTCTTCTAATGCAGGAGTGTTAAAAGGGTTGGCATAGAATCCACGACAGATTCTTTTAATAAGTTTTTTGTTATTCAATCTAACAAGAGCAATCTTTAAGGAGTGCTCATTCATATTAGTGAGTAATTTGAGGTGATTGATATAAAAGATTTTAGCGTCGCTGTGCTTTTTAACAAAATCTAACCAATCTTGAGTTTTCATCTTTTTTGTATCGGATTTTCAATCCGATACTGATTATTCACCCCGTCAGAAATCCTCTTGCAACGTAAGAGAAACTTTCAAACTTTAATTAAAATTCCTGGGCAGTATTTCTAACGGGGCAAGGCGATTAAAAACCTCTGCCTGCTCTGCCTACCGGCAGGCAGGGATTACACCGATTAAAATTCGCTGAAAAGTTCCTGTAGTAGTTTGCTTAAAATTTTTAGTTCTTCTTTGCAAATGTCAGAATATTTGCTTTTAAACAAATTTCGATAGGCAAAAGCAGGAATTTATCCATCTCTTTCTTAGAAATATGCAGGGTAGTCAGAATGAAATAAATGTCCCAGAGGTTTTTTCCTTAGGATAGTTTCTTGAGGCAAAGGCAAGAAATTTATCAGCCAAAATCTCCTGAGGCGTTTCTACCACGATGGCTGGATTTAGAGCAATATCTCCTGTTTTAAGAATTGGGGTTTGGTTGCTATAAGTAAGATTTAGACTTACTTTTTTAGTTTCTGTCTCTTTTTTTGACTTCTTGCGGGTTAATCATACTTTAAATAATACATAAATTTGTATATTTTGTTAAGTAAACCCCGTTAGAAAGGTACAATTTAGGGGCAACTTCTCTATCAGGTATTATTAAGAACAGTTTCTCTATCGTTCTTATAAGGAATTATAGGTATCATTAGAGGCAACATCTTTATCGCCTCTATAAAGGAGCCCTCCCCTATAAGGAAGGGGAGGGGGCTTTCTAACGGGGTAAAATTTTTAAAAAGAAAAAAATAAAAACTATGCATAAAGCAAAAACAAAGATTAGCGCCTTATATATTTTAATAGATGTTGTTCTTATCGCCTTTTCTACCTGTTTGCCTTATATTTTAAGGTATAATAAGTTAACTTTTTTGGATTGCTTAACCCTTCCGCTTATCTGGCAGAAGTTAAACCTGCCTTCTTTTCCGTTGCATTCCTTTGTATTTCTCTTCTGGGGGATTATTGCTATCTTAATCTTAAACAACTATAATCTATATACAACCGACCGCGAAATGTCTATCCCGCGAGAGATAATGTTAGTTTTTAAAAGCGTCCTTTTTTCTTCTATTCCTACCGCCTCTGCCGTTTTCTTTTTTAAGATAGTTATTTTTTCTCGCCTGATTTTTGGCCAGGCAGCTATATTGATGTTTATAACTTTATCTCTGTGGAGGGCAATAAAGAGGTTGCTCGTGCGCTACCTAATTTCGCACGGCTACAATAATTTTAATGCATTAATCATCGGCGCCGGTAAAATAGGAAAGGTATTGGCTGACGAAATTAGCAAGAGTTCTTATCTGGGGCTAAGAGTTGTAGGATTTTTAGACGACCATAAACAGGGTTGCATAAATGGCTATAAGATTTTGGGCCGGATTTCTGATCTTGAAAGGATAGTGCGCCAGAAATTCGTAGATGAGGTTTTAATCACTATCCCCGGCGAGAGAAAAAAAATAGTGGAGGTAATAAATCAAAGTAAGCCTTTGAATATAAGCGTAAAGGTAGTGCCTGACCAATTTGATTCATCGGTAAATGTTCTAAAAAATTACCACATCGGCTTTGTGCCTTTATTAGAATACTCGGTTAAGGAGATTCATGGAACAGAACTGCTCGCCAAGAGAATTAGCGATATAACCCTATCTGCTTTGGGATTGCTTTTTTTGTCCCCCTTGTTTGCTTTATTGGCTATATTGATAAAACTTGACAGCAAGGGTTCTGTCTTTTATGTCTCTAAAAGAATTGGGAAAAAAGGCAAGCCATTTGATTTCTATAAATTTAGAACTATGGTAGTAGATGCCGAGAAAATGCTTGCCCAATTAAGAGATAAGAACGAGACAGATGGCCCAATCTTTAAGATGAAGAATGACCCCCGGATTACCCGCATCGGGAGATTCCTTCGCCGCTATAGTTTAGACGAGCTGCCCCAGTTATGGAATGTTCTAAAAGGGAATATGAGTATAGTGGGGCCGCGTCCCCCCATTCCACAAGAAGTAAAAAATTATAAAGAAGGACAGTTAAAAAGATTAGAGATTAAACCGGGCATCACCGGCCTCTGGCAGATTCGCGGGAGGAGCGATGCCTCTTTCCATCGGCTGATTAGATGGGATATATGGTATATCCGAAACTGGTCGCTCTGGCTGGATTTGAAGATAATCTTAAAGACCATTCCAGCAGTTTTGAAAGGAAAGGGAGCATATTAAATCCAAATAGCCAATAACCAAGATACAATAACCAAATGATAACCAATGACCAAATCCCAATGACCAAACAAGCAAATCTTGCTAATAGGGGGGTTGGGCTTTTTGATTTGGACACTAAGGGCAAAGCCCGGCTTAATAAGAACATTAGGAGTTATAGTAGTATTGGTAATTGGTTTATCTCTCGCCTGGCAGATAAAGATTATCGCGGAAAGAATTCATCTTTTAGAATATGGAGTTTTGGGCTGGTTTGTTAGCAGAGATTTAATCAGGGGACGAAGTAAAAAACTCAAGGATATTATTTTAGCAGGGTTATTTGCCACAGTCGTAGGCATTATTGACGAAGGATTTCAGGCAATACTGCCTTATCGCTTTTTTGACATAAGAGATATTTTATTTAACAGTTTAGGCGGAATATGGGGAATAATTTTATATTTGTTAGGAAGTTAATTAAAATCTGTTTTCTGTCTTTTCTTATCTGCCTTCTGCTTTTTGTCTCTGCCTTCGCCGAGACCCGACCTTTAAAGATTCACTTTATTGATGTAGGAGAGGGGGATTCTATTCTTATTGAGGCGCCCAATGGAGAAGCCGCTCTGGTGGACGCCGGAAATCTTATCAGTGGCTTTTGGGTGGCAGAATATTTAAAAGAAAATGGCATTCAGGACTTAGAGTATCTTATCTTTACCCATCCTCATTTAGACCACATTGGGGGCACTTTTTTTATTTTGCAGATGATAAATGTAAAAAAGATTTACGATAATGGGCAGGATTTGAGTCAGCTGATGGAATCGTTCGATGCTTACCGCTGGTATGAGGAGTTAGTAAGAGAGAATGATAACTACCAGGTTTTAAAATCAGGAGATAAATTTTTAGTGGATGGTGTAAAGTTTAGAATTATCTGGCCTCCTTATCCTTTCATCTTTTCAGATTTTAATGCCAACTCTTTAGTTATTATGGTAGAATATAAAAAATTTAGATGTCTCCTGAGTGGAGATTTAACCGAATTAGGAGAGAATGAGTTATTAAAAAGTGGCATTGATATAAAGGCAGATATTCTAAAGGTAGGTCATCATGGTAGCAGAGATGCCAGTTCTAAAGGATTCTTAAAGGCTATATCACCTGATATCTCTATTATAAGTGTAAATAAGGATAATATTCGAGGCTATCCCTCAAAGGAGATTTCGGGAAGATTAAAAGATTTAGGTGCCAAAATCTATCGCACCGATTTAAATGGCAATATCATTGTAATCGTAGAGGACAGTGGAAGGTATTCTATAGAGACGGAAAGATGAATTTAAAGAGGACTGGCTTTGGAAATGTATGTGTACTGTTTCATGCCCTTTCAAGGAAAGAATTAAAATTATTTGTGTAGACCTGGGTAGCTTCTCCCATGGTCTTTGAATTAGTTTTACGAACGCGATTCTCTAATTCGCTTCTTTTGCACCAATTGGCTCTTGATCTTTCTCGTCTTGATGATTTCTACATCACGGCCTGTAAGGCTATCATAAGGGGCAGCATTGTCAATTTTTTAAAAGGTCTATCTCAAATGCCTCAAGATGGGCAGAAGTAAGGAACTGATTGATACATGACCGAAACCCCTGCCTGTTGCGGGCAGGGCTAAACGACGAACGATAAACAACTCTCAGTAAATGTGGAGACCTGACCCCAGGAGACTGGTAAAAATAGAATTGTGAAAATATGTCTAAAGAAATAACTTGAGAAATCTTATATGTTTATATTAAAATAACCTTGTTAAAATAACGAAGGTATGATTAATATCGAACTCCTTTATCTTCAAAATCCCTGGCAGGGGGGGAACTCCTGAGTTTCCCTATATCCAGAGAGATATGCCTGATTTAATAAGGTGGTTAGTGGCAAATTTCCTGAAGATAGAGCTTCCTGATAAATATAATAATCTGGTTAAAGTTTTGTCCTCTCAAATTGGGAACTTAGTGAATATTCCTGAACTTACTAATACCTTGGGATTAAATCGTTTAACAGTAAAAAAGTATATTTCCACTTTAAAGGCAGCTTTTATTATTTCTTTGGTTTCACCTTTTTATAAAAATATCCGTTCAGAAATCAGTAAGATACCCAAGGTTTATTTTGATAATACAGGGTTAAGAAACTCAATTATCAATAGTTTCGGAGAAGTCAATATCAGGCCTGACAGAGGCGAGCTTTTAGAGAATTTTATTTATACACAACTTAAGGTAAGCAAATTCTTAAAGGATGTTCGTTTCTGGCGCACTAAAACCGGAGGAGAAGTAGGAACTAGATTTTGTTACAGAATCGGGCAAGAAGATAATTGGTTTTGAGTCAAAATTCAGTTCGCTTCCAAGACCTTCTTTTCGCGCTCAATGAGACATTTTGTTAAAGATTATAAGCCTGAAAAAATTATTATTTTCACCAGGAATTACTTGCAGAATATGAAGAGGGAAGGCTTAATATTTTTACCCTCTTATTGGATTTTTGCTTTAGAGGACGTCCTGAGTCATAGTTTTCTCGAGGATTCTGGGAGTTCGCAACCTACGAAGGAGAGATAGCTTTTAGCTTGTGGATTTAAGATAGAGAAGGCGGGGATGTATAGAATATGAAGGAAAAATAGAAATCATCAACGAATTACGAATCTAATACGAATGTACGAATAGAAATGAAGATGGATGGGGGAGAGATAGCTCATAGTTTTTGGTTTTTAGCTGATAGTAATAAAGCGCAAAAATATATAAAAGTAGGGAAGGCGAAGCTGGAGGAAGAAGAATATAAGATAGGAGCTCGTAACTCATGGCTCCCCGAAGGAAAATCGGAGATTTCCTACGGGCAGGCATTGCTCATAGTAAAAATGGGAACGTGGAAACGTGAAAACGTGGGAACGTAGGAAAGATAGCTCGATAAGATAAAAAGTTTTGCTGATGAGATTGGTAAAATGCTATCAAACTTGATGAATTCTGTCAAAAACTCTATGAGCTAAGAGCTATGAGCCATGAACTAATTATTGGTTGGATTGGCGGGATTGGTTCTGTTGGGTTGAGAAGAATTTATATTCCTTGACAAAATTAGCAGTATATATTACGATATTCTTCGTAACGAAATTTACCGTAATGATGAATCCTATATGCTAGGAGGTTTGTGATGAATCCTTTTAGGTTTGGCAGTATAGTAAGCGGAGAATATTTTACTGATAGGAAGAAGGAAATAAAAGAAATAGTTTCTGAGATAAAAGCCGGACAGCATATAGTGGTTATGAGCCCCCGCCGCTATGGCAAAACCAGTCTTGTCCATGAAGCAATGAAAGCCAGCGGGATAAAAGGTTTCAGGATTAATATGGAGTTGATTGCTGATGAGGTAGATTTGGCTAATTACTATGTTAGAAATGCCCTGACTTTAAGTAAATTTGGGAAAATAAAATACTACCTGAAAAATCTAAAGGTGCAACCTTATATTCAGATTCAGCCGGGAACGAATGAAATTTCCGTATCCTTCAACGCAGAGATGAGAAACATCCCAGCGCTTCTTTCAGGCAGTTTCCAACTTCCTGAAATAATTGCCAGAAATATGAAAAAGAAGATCGTAATTGTCTTTGATGAATTTCAGGAAATACGCAGGATATCTGCCAGCTTAGAGCGAAAAATGCGCGGAATATTTCAATATCATCAAAACATAACATATATCTTTATTGGGAGTCAAGAGAGTATGATTCGGGAAATATTCCAGGACAAAAAGAATCCTTTTTATAAGTTCGGCCGGCATATAAGCCTTCAAAAAATACCCCGAGATGAGTTTGCAGATTTTATCATAGGAAGATTTTCTTCGCAGAAAATAGATGCTTGCGGAATCGTCTCCGACATCCTAAAATTTACTGATTGCCATCCTTATTATACCCAGCAGTTGTGTCATGAAATCTATATATTAAACGAGAAAAAAACTCTAACAAAGGGGATAATAAAAAGAGCCATTGACCAAGTTACAACGGAACATCACGCCGATTACTCCCGATGGTGGGGCAGTTTGACCAATACCGGACGAAAAGTGATTATAGGTATTGCTTCAGGTAATTGTAATCCTACTTCGCAAGAGTTTATAAGAAAATACGGTATCAGGTCAGCCAGCACTTCCGGCAGTGTGATAAGCAAATTAACTGCTTCAGGAACCTTAGTAAAAAAGAATGGAAAAAAAGTTGAGATAGAGGACCCATTCTGGAGAGAATGGATATTGAAGAATCGATAAAAAAGACCGCTCATAGTTTCCCAAAGGAAAAGCGGGGATTTCCTACGGGGCAAGCATAGCTAGCTCTTAGCTCTCCGAAGGATTCCGACAAGTCGGAACCTACAGGGCAGGCATAGCTTGTAGTGAAAATGGGAACGTGGGAAGGTTTATTGGTTGAATTGGCTGGGTTGGTGGTCAAGTCTAGTTTTTTCTGGAAAAATTTTCCCGTTCATGGGGTATCCCAAGGTTTTTTAGAAACTGCTTGTTCTTTCTCAGCCTTCTGACCTAACTTATGCCGTAGCTTCATAAGTTTGATTTGTTCATCACAGAATTCTTTGTTGCTGAGCCTCATGCTCAAGAGGACCTTGGCGCCTAATGAGAGGATGCTCTACACGACAAGGATGCCTTCTTTAGGGTCCTTATGAAGCCGTAGGGACTCATATATGGCATCGGCAGAGATGTAGATTATATCATCTCCGATTGATTAATATAATTCTCTGGTATGCAAAAGTTGATAAAATTAGAAAAAGAAAATCCTTCTTTGATTACCCCTGATTCTCCCACGCAGAGGGTTGCCGGCCAGCCGATAAAGGAGTTTGCCACTGTTAGACATAGAATACCGATGCTGAGTATAGAAAATACCTATTCCCCCGAGGAATTAAGAGAGTTTAATGAGCGCATCCGCAAGAATTTGCCCGGTGAGAGAATAGAGTATGTAGTAGAACTCAAGATTGACGGGGTTTCGGTCTCTCTGTTATATGAGAACGGCGTTTTAAAACAAGGTTCAACCCGCGGGGATGGGCTCTATGGCGATGATATTACCCTGAATCTAAAGACAATTAAGGCAATTCCTCTGCGACTGCGGGGCGATTTTCCTCCTCTAATAGAATTAAGAGGAGAGGTCTATTTAGACCATCAAAATTTTTCCCGTTTGAATGAGGGGAAGAAGAAAAACAGCGAGGAGACCTTTGCTAATCCGCGCAATGCCGCCGCCGGCTCATTAAAACTGCTTGATCCTCAAATTGTGGCTAAACGGAAGTTGAGTATCTGGATGCACAGTTTGGGGTATTTAGAAAGAGAAAGCAAATTCCCCGAGACGCAATATGCTTTTTTAGAGAGATTAAGCAAGATGGGCCTGCGGGTAAATCCCCATTTCAAACTCTGCTGCTCTATTGAAGAAGTTCTAAACTACTGCAACTATTGGGAGAATAAAAAGAAGGAACTGAATTATGACATTGATGGAATGGTAATAAAGGTGAATTCTTTTGCTCAACAAAAGGCTTTGGGGGCAACCACTCGTTCTCCGCGCTGGGTAATTGCCTATAAGTTTCCCCCTGAGCAGGCAGTAACGCAAATAAAAGAGATTAGAAATCAGGTAGGTCGCACTGGCGTAATAACACCGGTGGCTATCTTAGAACCAATTCCTTTATCCGGTTCAAGAATAACTCGAGCAACTCTACATAATTATGATTATATCAGAAAAAAGAATATTGACGTCGGTGATAAGGTAAAGGTTGAAAAGGCGGGGGAGATTATTCCTGAGGTGGTTGAGGTGGTGAGCAGAAAAAAAGGAAGAAAAAATTTTTCTCCGCCGCAAGTTTGTCCGGCCTGCAAGTCAAAATTGATAAAATTAGAAGACGAGGTCGCCCTGCGTTGCAACAATGCCGCCTGTCCGGCGCAACTGAAGATGCGCATTAGACACTTTGCCGCCCGCAGAGCGATGGATATTGAAGGATTGGGAGAGGCGCTCATCAATCAATTAGTAGATAAAGGACTATTGGACGACTATGCTGATATTTACGAATTGACTAAGGAGGAATTAGAAGATTTAGAGAGGATGGGAAAGAAGTCCGCCCAGAATCTCTTGGATGCGATTGAAGACAGCAAAAACCAAGAATTTGCGAGATTAATTTATGCCCTAGGGATTAGACATATTGGAGAGCACTCGGCCGAGATTTTAGCCGAGAGATATAGCAGTTTCGAGGAGTTGGAAAAAGCAACCATAGAGGAATTAACGACCATCTTTGAAATTGGTGAGATTGGCGCCCAGAGCGTCTATAATTTTTTTCACAACGAACATAACTTAAAAATTTTGAGAAAGTTAGGAAGAGCAGGTGTGATAGAAAAGCAGGAGGCAAAGGGCAAAGGGCAAAGAACAAAGGGCAAGCAAAAAGTAGAAATAAAAATACTCGAAGGAAAAAAATTCGTGTTTACAGGAACTCTGGAAAGATATACTCGCTTTGAAGCCGAGAATTTAGTAAAGAAATTGGGCGGTTCTGTTTCTTCTTCTATAAGCAAAAATACCGACTATTTAGTTGCAGGTAAGGAACCCGGCTCAAAATATACAAAGGCAAAGGAATTGAATGTTAAGATTTTAACCGAGAGAGAATTTAAGGAGATGATAAGATGAAAAATAGGCTACAGGCTCCAGGTTATACCCTAAGGGGCACAGGCAGGCTACAGGCTAAAAGAACAAAAAATGCAATTACCATTTTTTTTCTCATTACTCTTATTGGCTGCCAAATTTTACCCAAAAAAGCCGAATTTAAGAAAGAGCCGGAGATTGAAATTGCGCAGGAAGAAATTTCTCCTTTTAGCCAATATCAAGCGGCTTATGTCTATTGGAAATCCTGGCACAAAGAACTGATTGAAAGATTGGGAGTAAATAGCTTGAAAGACAAACAGTGCTTTAGAGAGACAATAGAGAACTTAGAAAGGATGAGCAGGTTTTTAAAGAAGGAGCAAAAAGAAAAGCTGGATGTTTATATCTCTTCTTTATCAGAAATAAAAGAGAAGATGGAGAAGAAAACGCAGAGTCCTTCAAAGATATATAACTTTAAAAAGGAGTTAGAAAGGATAGAAAGAGAGATTGAACGGGAATTTGCTCCCCAGAAGGCGTTCAAAAAAACTATTGCTTATTGAGCAAATCTGTGTTATGACATTTTGTATTAGTGCTAAAAACAGAGGTGAGGGATGTTTTTAAGGGCGCGTATCGCTGTTATATAAGAATTGCCGATGTGCTTTTTTAAAAATGGGTGTCCTGTGTCAAGACCTAATTAACCTTTCAGCTCTTTGAGAGCGTTAAAGGATCTCCTTGAGTTGCCTCCTCTGGCCAAGAGTAATCATTACGATAAAGGGCTTCGTGTTTGGCACTCTCAAAGAGACCTTCTAATTTGCCATTAGTCTCTGGATGATGGCTACTTGTAAATATCTGTTTTATGTTAAGCAGATCTTTGAAAAACTCTCTTGCCTTTCTTGCCCTAAACTGCTTGCCGTTGCCGCTTGGAAGTTTAGGTCGCTTATCAGGTGGCAATTGGGCTAAGAAGAGAGCCTGAT
>MZGK01000007.1 GCA_002085025.1 Candidatus Omnitrophica bacterium 4484_213 | reverse complement strand
TTTAAGGATACTTATCCCTCTGCTAACTCCAATCATCAGTTTGATGGTGGGAGTGTAGAGAGTTGGGCAGATACAATCTATGAGATGAGGGGAGCTGGTGGGGGAGGAGTTGAATGTACAATAAGGAAAATAAAGTGTACTCTCGGCAGCGGCTATTGTTATGATGTTGATGTATCTTGTGGAGCAGGCGAAGTGGTTGCTGGAGGTGGAAACAGCAGCGGCGTGAAAAATGACACAGACTCTTATCCTTTGAATTCAACTACTTGGCGGTGTATAGCTACACTTGCTAAGAAATATTGCTATGCAATTTGCTGCAAAGGTACTTCGTATTAAAAAATTGATTTTACCTCCACACACGTGCAAATAAGAGGTGTTGCTCGCCCTGCACCAGACGGTACA
This sequence comes from Candidatus Omnitrophica bacterium 4484_213, assembly GCA_002085025.1. Taxonomy (GTDB): domain Bacteria; phylum Omnitrophota; class 4484-213; order 4484-213; family 4484-213; genus 4484-213. The sequence continues at coordinate 12,869 of MZGK01000007.1, read as the reverse complement.
GGGCAAGCCAGAATAATAAATTGAGGTGAAAGATGGAAGAAAAAGATAAAACAAGGATGGTAATCAACCCAAAGATTATGGTTGGTAAGCCAATAATTAAGGAGACAAGAATACCGGTAGATGCAATTATAAAAAGAATGGCAGAAGGAATGACGACAAAAGAAATCCTTGAAGATTACCCGAATCTTACCAAAGGTGATATAAAGGCGGCTTTAGAATATAGTATTGATGTAATTAGAGGAGAAGATATAATGCCTCTGGTAGGAGAAGTTGAGGAGCATGCGATTCCTAGTTGATGAAAGTACAGGTAAAAGGCTTGCCACGCTTCTGAAAACGAGGGTTATGATGCCCTGTTTTCAGGAGATATTATACCTTCTGCTCCTGATGAGAAAATTATAAGGAGAGCCGAAGAGGATAATAGAATACCTATTGCAGATGACAAAGATTTTAGAGAATTAATTTTTAGGTTAGGTAGACCAACAAAGGGAATTATATTACCTAGAATTGTTATTGTTCCGAAAGAAGAATTAAAGCGTTGGTTAAGTTGCTAAAAACTTATGATGTAAAAAATAGATTTACAGTCCTTGAAGAAAAAGCGATAAGAAGTAGAAAAATAAGAATTTAATTGACTCCTAAACAAAATGGCTGAAATTAAAGATAACAAAAAAATCAAAACCGATACTAAGCGCAGGAAGAGTAAAGCCGCTAATAAAGCTAAGCCCGGAAAAGAGTGCTGGGCAACTGGCAAGAGGAAAGAGGCAATCGCCCGGGTGAAATTGATTCCCCAAAATAAAGGTTCAATTGTTGTCAATCATCGGCCAATGGAGGATTATTTCCCTCTTTTTCGCTGGCAAAAACTCATCAAGCAACCTTTAGTATTGACCAACTCTTTAAATAGGTATGAGATTGTGGTGAATGTTAAAGGAGGAGGTGTTTCAGGTCAGGTCGGGGCGGTGCGACAGGGACTTAGTCGGGTTTTAGCGAAGGCAGATAGTGAACTTCGTCCGATATTAAAGAAGGAAGGACTTTTAAGGCGCGATTCTCGGCAGAAGGAAAGAAAGAAATACGGCCAGAGAGGGGCGCGGGCTAAGTTCCAATTTACTAAAAGATAAAGAACAGCGATTACAGCGATGAAAATACGATAACAGCGATAGAAAGTAGAATTGGCATCGTTATGCCTTGTTATATCGCTGTAATCATTCCTTAATCGCCGTAATCGTTATTTATAATCGCCGTAATCAAGCGAAGCAAAAGCGGAGCGATTATGTTTTGGGATTATCTTTTTGGTTTATTTTCCAATGATATCGGAATTGATTTGGGCACTGCTACTACCTTAGTTTACATCAAAGGAGAAGGGATTGTGCTCTGCGAGCCATCGGTAGTGGCTATTCAAAAAGGCGCAAATAATGTCTTAGCCGTAGGCGAAGAAGCAAAGAGAATGTTGGGCAGGACCCCGGGCAATATCGTTGCTTTGAGGCCCATGAGAGACGGCGTGATTGCCGATTTTGAGGTTACCGAGAGTATGTTGCGTTATTTTATTCGAAAAGCCCACCGTCGAAGATTTTTTATAAAACCGCGCATCGTTATAGCGGTGCCCAGCGGGATTACCGAGGTAGAAAAGAGGGCCGTAAAGGATTCTGCCGAGCATGCCGGAGCAAGAGAGGTTTATCTTATTGAGGAACCAATGGCTGCTGCCATTGGGGTAGGTTTGCCGGTGCAAGAGCCAGCCGGGAATATGATTATTGATATAGGTGGGGGCACAACAGAGGTAGCCGTAATTTCTCTCGCCGGTGTAGTTTTCTCTAAGAGCATTCGCATTGGTGGTGATGAGATGGATGAGGCGATTATTCAGTATTTAAAAAAGACCTATAATCTAATGATTGGGGAGAGAACTGCCGAGGAGATTAAAATTAAAATTGGTTCTGCCTATTCTCTGGAAGAGGCGATGAGTATGGAGGTTAAAGGGAGAGATTTAGTAGCTGGTCTCCCCAATACTTTGACCATTTCCTCTGAAGAGATTCGTGAGGCTATGTCTGAACCAATCTCCAGCATATTAGAAACGATAAGGATTGCCTTAGAAAGGACACCACCAGAATTATCTGCAGACTTAGTAGATCGGGGGATAACTCTTGCCGGTGGAGGGGCCTTATTGAGGGGATTAGATAAGCTTTTAAGTGCCGATACCAAACTTCCGGTGCATATTGCTGATGACCCTTTAACTGCCGTAGCCTTAGGCACAGGCAAGGCTCTTTCCGAAATGCGTTTTTTAAAGAGAGTAAGCATTCCCTCGCGAGTTAAATAGACTATAAGAAGCCACCAGTCCGCAGGTATAATGTATCAGCAATTTCTCTATTGCTGATATAAGGAATTCAGTGGTTTCTCTGGTGACCTGGCAACTGGTGGCCCTTTGTTGGTAGTTTTAGCTCGGGGTGTTAAGTATGTGACTAATCAGAAGATATTTATTGCCATTTTGCTCCTCTTTCTTTTTTCTTTAAATAAATTTGGCTTTGCAAAGAGGCTGGATAGTTATTTAATTGACATCAGCAGATTTCCTTTAAGGTTAATGACTTCTTCCTATATTACTAAAGCAGGAGGGGTATCTCTCGCAGAGGAAAACCGGCAACTTAAACAGAAAATAAAAGAACTCAATCAGAGAATTATAGAGTTAGAAGAGGCCATGCAGGAGAACAAACGCTTGCGTGGCCTTTTGTCTTTTAGAAAGGAGGGTTACACAAATATCCCTGCTCAGGTCATCGGAGAGAGTTCAGACAACTGGAGAAAGGTAGTTATTATTAATAAAGGAAAGAGAGATGGAATTAGGAAGGATATGGCTGTAGTTGGTAAAGAAGGTCTGATAGGGAGAGTGGTTGAGGTAGGTTTGAGGAGTAGCAAGGTGATGCTCATCATTGATTTTAATTTCAAAGTAGCCGCTCTTGTTCAAAGAACCCGTAACCAGGGGATTGTTCAGGGCAATATTTGTTCCTGCGAGATGAGATATATTGATAAGGATAGCGATGTTGCTAAAGGAGATATAGTTATTTCTTCAGGAAGAGGGGGAATATATCCCAAGGGTTTAGTAATCGGAAAGGTAGATGAGCTAAACGAGGATATAAATCGGCTCTATCTTAAAGCCCGCATTTTACCGGCAGTCAATTTTCACAGATTAGAGGAAGTTTTATGCTTAAAAAAAGTTTCCCCTTAGTAATTCTTCTCTTTATTGCCTTTATCCAATCTACCATTTTAAATCGCATCAGAGTTTATAATGTCCAGCCCGACCTTCTTTTGCTGACTACTGTTTTTTTTACCCTCTTACAAAGAAGAAAAAAAAGAATCAACCCCCTTATCTTTGCTCTATTAGCAGGATTGTTAAAGGATATATTCAGCGGCAACATTCTGGGTATCAATGCCTCTTCTTTTGTTATCTTAGCTTTAGTAATTGAGGCTTATCGGCAAAAAATTTATAGCGAGCATCTCATCAGTTACTTTTTAGTTTCTTTCTTCTCTTCTCTTTTTGTTTCTTTTTTTCATTATTTTTTCATTCGGCCGTTGCCTCCTTTCTGGGATTCCTTATATGCCATAATTCTTCCCTTTAGCATATATACGGCGCTCTTTTCAGTTCCGTATTTTTATCTAGTGAAAAGGTTGTTTGTAGTCCATAGAGAGTAGCAAGTAACGAGAATGATAATGTCTAATTTGTTCTAATTGCTCTAATGTCTAATCCCTGTCTGCTCCTGTCCGACGGCAGGGGGGATATTCTTTAGGTCAATTAAAAATTAGACATTATGAGAATTCTTTCTATTTGCTACTTCCAAGATGCGTCTTAAGAGTCTCTCCTTTATAGTTTTAATCTCCTTTGCAGTTTTAATCATTAGCTTAGCTAATATTCAACTCAACAAGTACGACTTTTACAAACAACTCTCGGATAAAAACCGAATTCGGCTGGTTCCTCTGCCGGCTGCCCGTGGTTCTATCTATGACCGTTATGGAAGAATTTTAGCCGAAGACAAACCTTTATTTATCTTGACTCTCACCCCCGATGAGTTTTTCAGACAGGACTCGGCTACGATTGAGCAAATCTTGAAGAGATTGAGTGAGATTTCCGGGGTTCCTGCTGTTCAGATCAGAGAGCGATTGGATAAGAGAAAAACGCCTTCCTTTGTCCCTGTGGTTATTTTAAGCAATCTTGACAAGGATAAAGCACTAGCCATTGAGGGAGAAAGCCTGGGCATAGGGGGTTTAGTTGTTCAGGTTGCCCCCAGGCGGAGTTATCCTTGCAAAGACATTGCTGCTCATGTTATAGGATATGTAGGTAAAGTCGGCCCAAAAGAAATCGGGCAGAGAAAGAGATATGGTTATCATCCCCCGGGTTGGGTTGGCAGGGCCGGGGTGGAGAGATCTGCAGACGCTTATTTAATAGGAGAGGATGGTGGTCGCCAAATTGAAGTAAACCATTTAGGAAGGCAGGTAAGAAAATTAGGGATTAAATTACCCCGCCGGGGGAAGGATATCTACCTGACCCTTGATATTGAATTGCAGAAAGTTGCCTATCGATTATTAACAAGAAAGGGTTTGCGCGGAGTGATTATTGTGATGGAGCCGCATACAGGAGAGATTCTGACAATGGTAAGCTGCCCCTCGTTTGACCCTAATGATTTTGTAGAAGGGGATAGAAAAAGAATAAGAAGAATTTTGCATAGTCGGAGTTCTCCTTTGCTAAATCGGGCAATTGCTGGTTTATACCCCCCGGGTTCAACTTTTAAACCCCTAGTTGCTATTGCTGGTTTGGAGACAAAGAAGATTTCTCCAGATAGTTATCTTTACTGTTCGGGAAGACATCAGATAGGAAATAGATTCTTTTATTGCTGGAAGAGAAGCGGGCACCATTGGCTTAATGTTAAGGGAGGCTTGGCTTACTCTTGCAATGTTTTCTTTTACAAATTAGGAGAGAAATTAGGTGTAGATAATTTAAGCAAGTTTACTTTGCTTTTTGGTCTAGGGAAAAAAACAGGGATTGATCTACCCGGCGAGAAGAGAGGGTTGGTTCCAACGAGAAGTTGGAAATATCTGACCAGGAAAGAAAGGTGGTATCAGGGGGAAACGGCTCTTTTTTCTATTGGCCAGGGATATATCTTGGTCACTCCTTTGCAGATGGCAAGGGCGGTTTCGGTAATTGCTAATGGAGGGTATTTGGTAAAGCCGAGGATAATAAAACAGACGACACACGACACACGACACACGACAGAAAAAAATAAGAGATTAAATATCTCTTTGAAAAATATTAATATTGTTAGAGATGGGATGGTTAAAGCTGTTGAGGATGAAAATGGGACTGCCCATGGTCTTAAAATAAACAATCTAAATATCGCGGCTAAGACCGGCACAGCCCAGGTAGAAGGAAAGGAGGCAAATTCCTGGATAGTTGGTTTTTGTCCGGTGAGAGACCCGGAGATTGTCTTTGTTATCCTCATCGAAGAGGGAGGGACTTCAACACGCAGGGTGAGCATTGCGAGGGAGTTGGTTGAGAAATGGAAAGAACTTAAAAATAAAATGACTAATTGACAAACATCTACGAATTACGAATTTCTTACGAATTTACGAATAAAAACATTCGTATATTCGTATAGATTAGTAAATTCGTAGATGTCTCAATTAGATATTAGACATTTTGGACATCAAATGAAGCATCATTTCCTAAAAACCATTGATACTCCTCTAATAACCATCACTTTGCTTATCTCGGTATTGGGGCTGTTTTTTTTAAAGAGTGCTACTTACACTTATTCTACGGATTACTTAACCAAACAGACAATCTGGTTAATCTTGGGGATTTTGGTTTTAATCGCTGTTTTAAAAATAGGATACCTCCGCCTGGTAGAACTCTCTCCTATTTTATATATTTTAGGTCTGTTTTTGTTTGTTTTGATTCTGCTCATAGGAAACCCTAAATTAGGCGCCCAGCGATGGTTGCAATTCAGATTTTTTACTTTTCAGCCCTCTGAGTTTTTTAAAGTTGTGCTTATTCTTCTTTTAAGCAGATATTTAGGTTTTTATCCTTGTTCTCTTTATCTGAAGAAGGATGAGTTAAAGAAGATATCAGTTTGTGGATGCCTGACTCTACTTCCAATACTCTTGATTTTAAAACAACCCGATTTAGGAACCGCCCTTGTTTTAGGTTTTATTTTTCTAATAATAATTTATGTTTGGAGGGCAAGGATAAAATACATAATTTTTATCGCTGTTTGTGGGTTAGTTTCTCTTCCACTTTTCTGGCATCTTCTTAGAGGATATCAGAAGAGGCGCCTTTTGGTTTTTTTAAATCCCGACCTTGACCCTCTGGGGGCAGGCTACACGGTAATCCAATCTAAAATCGCCATTGGCTCAGGCGGTTTTCTTGGGAAAGGTTGGCTCGCAGGCACTCAAAGCCAGCTGAATTTCCTGCCCGAGCATCATACCGATTTTATATTCAGTGTAATTGGCGAGGAATGGGGATTTTTAGGAGGGTTATTAGTAATTCTTCTCTATCTTTTTCTCATTTTGAGGGCTTTGCGTATCGCCCGTTTGAGTAAGAATAGAAATGGAAGATTGATCGCCGCAGGGATAGCCGGGTTACTCTTAATTCATATTATTATAAACATTGGGATGAATATTGGGATAATGCCGATAACCGGGCTCCCTCTGCTTCTGATAAGTTATGGCGGTTCTTCGCTGATTACGACCCTCTCCGCTATCGGGCTTCTATTGAGCATAGATAGAGAGAATAGGTTATCCCATTGACAAGGGAGTTATTATGTAGTAGATTATAGTTGAACTTTGGTAAAGAATTGCCAATGTATTGTTTCATCAATATGCCAAGTCTTTGAAAGCCTAAGCTTAATGTCTTCGGTGTGTTTATTAAATAAATAGGCAAATTTCCTGCGCCATTTATCGGAAAAGATGGCAAGATAATTGGCATAGAGATAATGGATGCCTTTAAGGATCTCCATTTAGATAGTGTATTGCCGATTAAATATGAGAGCCTGAAAACCTTAACTTAATTTTGCAAATATAGGGGTTAGCAAACGTGATAGGGAGGTTCCCCAAGATGCCAAAGAATATTTTGTTGATTGATGATGAGGAGCTGATAATCAGGTCGCTTAGAAAATTGCTGGAAAAGAATGCTTTCGCAGTTCTTGTTGCTAAAAATGGACAGGATGCATTGGCAATGGTTGAGGAAGAAGATTTTGATTTAATAGTTGCTGATGTCAGAATGCCGGGGATGAATGGAATTGAGACAATTAAGACCATTTATGAGAATTTAGAAAAAAGAGGGCTTAAAAGGATTCCAGTTATTTTTATCACCGGATACGCCAATGAAGAGATTGAACAAGAAGCAGAAACTCTCAAGCCTGTAGCTTATATCTATAAGCCGTTTGAGATTACAGAGTTGGTAGATAAGGTAAAGGGGGTGTTGAAATAAATGAAAAAATCAAAATGCTATTTAGATACATCAACAATTAACTTTCTTTTTGCTGATGATAGCCCAGACCTAAAAGCAGAGACAAAGGAGTTTTTTTGAAAATTACATAAAGCAACTCGAGGTATATATTTCTGATGTAGTTATCAGAGAGATAAATAAGACACCGGATAAAGAGAAAAGGAAAAAATTATTGAAGGTAATAGAAAAATATAAACTATTAATTTTAGAAAAAGAAAAAGAGAAAGAAGTTTTGAAATTAGCAGAAGGATATATTAAAGAAAAAATCATCTGAGATGGTTTATCAGGAAAATGAACAGCGAAAGTCTGCTTTCGCAAATTTCTATCCTCAGCTCCGACATAATGTCAGGGGCTTCGGCTCTCGCCTATGGCGAGAAAGGAAAGGAGGTGATGAACGATGAAGGTCGCTAAGGCATTAACAGAAGTGTGGGATTGGAAAGATAGAGTCTATAATGAGGACAAAGATATCCCCTTGAGGGAGAGTTTTTGCAGAGCAAAAAGGGAGACTAACAAACTGCTAAGAGGAATGGGTTATAAAAAGAATTATTTGAGAAAAGATGTATATCAAATATCTTCTTAGAACTAAGATTACTTCTGAGCTAAGGTAGCAAGCTTTGTTAGATACTCCCTGATGAGATATCAGATTTCAAATGAGACGATTTTGCTGACTTGACAGATATCTGACAGGGCAAGGGTGATAATGAGACAAATGAGTCAGACTTAAATGTTTCATTAGAGGATAAGAAGAAAGATGTCAAAGAATATTTTGGTGATTGATGATGACCATCTCGTAGTTAAAAGCCTCGCCAGGCTTTTAGAAAGAGAGGGCTATAGCGTCAGCGGCGCAGAGAGTGGTCAGGAGGCATTGAATTTAATTGAGAATGCAGATTTTGATCTAATAATCTCAGATGTCAGGATGCCGGAAATGAATGGAATCGAAACTACTTGTAATATCAAGGATATCTTGAAAGAAAAAAATAAAGAGACAATTCCAGTTATCTTTATAACAGGATACACCAGCGAAACGAATTATAATAGGGCACAAAAATTAGGTCCTACCGATTACATATATAAACCCTTTGATAAAGAAAAATTTCTACAATCTGTCAGGAGCGCATTAGGGAGTTAGTAAATGCAGTTTTACAAAAGAAACGAATCTGGTAGATCTTGGCAAAAGAACCCTATTATTTCATTATTGCATCTCTTAAGAGATACGATTATCTTCTTTTTTCCTATTAGACATATTCCATCTTTTATTGTCAAACTTCTATATGGAGTGAGGTCTAATTTTATCTTCTTCGTTCACGCTAGACGCACAGAGGACGTTTATACAGGATTTCCGCCTTCAGTGATGATGAGACGTTTCTTAGGTAAAAAAATTTTCTTAAAAGTCTTTTCTATATTTCCTCCTTTTGTATTAAGTAATATTCGAACACCACAAAATATAGATGGTTTAATTATCTCTAGTCCCTTTCTGCCTGAGGATTTTTTTAAAAATAGGAAGAAGTCCCTAAAAGAGGCTATAAAAGGTCTCTACTTTGGCTCAAAATTGGTTAAAAAAGGAGGGGTTTTGGGTTTGGGAGGGCTTTGGCCTATGGTTACAAGAAGGGGATTTGCCTTAACACCTTATGCTAAATCAAAAAATATAATTATAACTAATGGCCATTGCGGAACGCTTATTTCTTTATTTCTATCAATTAAAAAGATTGCCAAAATATCAGATATCTCCCTTGAGGAATTAAAAGTAGCAATTTTAGGTGTGGGAAAAATGGGGGAGAATTTGGCGCGTGTTCTTTATGGAAAGGTAGCCACGATAACCTTAATTGACATCAATGAGAGGCACTTAGATTTTGTAGAAGAGAGATTGAAAAAGCTAATGAGTGATACAGATATCCAAAGATATACTAATCGCGATGATATCGGGGAAATGAAGGATGTATTGAACAGTAATCATATCGTAGTTTGCACTACTTCCAACCTAAGACGGATATTAAGGCCAAGGGACATTCCTGATAATTGTATAATTATTGATGATTCGCGACCTGAAGGCATACCCCGAGACCTTGAGGGAAACCGTATAGTTCTTGAAGGCGGGCTTATGAAGATTCCTGGGCTTGTTCAGAATTATAATTTTGGATTTGGTATTGATGAGAATGTCTTTGGTTGTTTAGCCGAATCCTTTTTACTCGCCTCCGATTTCTCAGGGGAACTCAAACCCAGTTTAGGAAAGGTTGATGTTGAAGATTTCTCCAAAATGCTGTCTGTTTGTCAGAAGTTAAATGTAACTGTGGGCGACTTTAAGTGTCGGGATAAAATTGTGGAAGAAGATAAAATAATCTCAATACTGAAAAATAAAACAGATTTAGCCGCTACTATTCCCTTTAAAAATATTTGTTGGATATTTAAGGTGGAAGACCTTTTGGAGAACAAAAGTTAGTAAATAGATGTTTAATCTTTTAAGCCCCCAAAATTATTTATTTAATCCTCATGCTATAGCTTTGTATATTGTTGGTTTATTTATATTAGCTGAGGGGATTTTTGCGTACTTTAAAAATAAAAAATTACTCACTCTATCATTTTTCTTTATTTGCTTAAGCGTTGCTATATGGCTTCTAGCGACAGCTATGGGTTATATGTCTAAGGATGTAAAGGTAGCAACATTATGGTTTAAATTAGATAACTTTGGAGTTATGTTTATTTCTGTGAGCATTTTATTTTTTACAAAAACTGTATTGGGAATTAAAGGGTATAAAAGTGTTTTTATAGGTTATCTTATTGCATTTATTTTGGGTATCATAGCTCTTCAAACAAATTGGTTAGTAACAGGCGTTAAAGAATATTTCTGGGGATTCTTTCCCACTTGGGGTCTCCTCAGCATTCCTGTTCTTATTTTATTTTTTGGATATATGGCAACCAGTTTTTTTATTTTGTTCTATCAATATTGGAAAGGCGATTTGACATTACTTAAAAAGAATCAAATAAAATATATTATAATTGCATATCTGATAGGATATATTGGTTCAGTGGATTTTTTGCCAACATTTGATATAGAAATTTATCCTTTTGGTTATGTTGCGATTTTACTTTATCTTTCCATAATTGCCTTTACCATTATCCGCTACCGTCTGATGGACGTCTACATTGTCTTGCGGAAGACGGTGGTGTATGGGGTTCTGACCGGATTTATGGTCGGGATAGTAGCGTTGGTTACCTTTGCTGGACAGCAGTATTTTGCTAAAATCTTTGCCGGACATCAGTGGGTTTTATCTCTAATCTCCATTTTCATCATCACCACTACCTTTCGCCCGTTGCAGATTGTTCTACAGAAATTTGTCGAGAGATTTCTTTTCCATCAGCGCTATGAATATCGCGATGCCCTGAAAGCCGCTGACAAAGAATTAGGCAAGGTCAAAAGTTTGCACAGTTTATTGGTAATGACCGCGAAGGTAATCTCGGATACACTTGCTCCCGACCATACAGCACTGTTTATTAAAAACAGAAAGAAGAACGAATTTGAAATAAAGATTAGTAAAGGAAAAAGAAAAATAAAGAGTGAGGAGATTAAGAGTAATAATGGCTTAATTCATTGGCTTATTAGACACAAAGAACCAGTGGTTTATGAGGAGCTAAAATATCGTTTGGAGAGTGAGGATTGGACACACCGAAAGGATGAAAAAAAGAGAATGGAGCAAGCAATAGACGAGATGGAGAGATTAAACGCCAATGTTTGCATTCCTTCTTTTTATAAAAATAAATTAGCCGGGGGAGTGATTTTGGGGAATAGAACTTCCGGCAATATGTATACTCAAGAGGACCTGGATTTGTTGCAGTCGCTGGCTAATCATACGGCGGCGGTAGTTGATGACTTGCAGGTTCAGAAGGAAAAAGACGACTTGACCGTTGATGTTATCGCGGCATTAGTTAAAACCACCGAGGCAAAAGACTCTTATACTAAAGGTCATAGTGAACGGGTTACTCAATATGCAGAGGAGATTGCCAGGAAGTTGAAAAATAGTGCTCCTTTTCGCACTGTATATGAATTAGAGGAAAAGGTGCATTATGCCAGCTTGATACACGATGTAGGGAAAGTGGGCATTCCTGATTCTATTTTGTGCAAACCCTCTAAGTTAACTGACGAGGAATGGAGAATAATGAGAGAACACCCAAGCAAGGGCGCTGAGATTATTAGCCAGATACGCGATTTGGATAAAGATATTATTGCCGGTGTTCTTCATCATCACGAGCGCTGGGACGGGCGCGGCTATCCCAAGGGATTAGCAGGGCAGGATATTCCTAAGATTGCTCGTATATTAGCCGTTGCCGATGCCTATGATGCAATGACTACTTCTCGTTCTTATCGTAAAGCGCTTACAATAGAAGAGGCAAAGGAAGAGTTAAGAAAGAACAGCGGCATCCAATTTGATCCCCAGGTCGTGGAAGCATTTCTAAAAAATGAATCTTCCTAACATACTAACCATTACGCGCATCTTTCTTACCTTTTTATTTATCTTTTTTCTCCTTTCTCCTCGTCTCTTTGATAAAGTTCTCGCCCTGTTGATTTTTAGCCTCGCTTCTTTAACTGATTATTATGATGGCAAGATTGCCCGTCGGAGAAACCTGATTACCAATTTTGGCAAAATAGCCGACCCGATTGCCGATAAAATTCTGGTTTTAGCCCCCTTCCTCTGTTTTGTCCAGCTAAAGCTCATTCCGGCGTGGATGGTAATTTTGATAGTTAGCCGGGAGTTTATAATCACCGGTGTGCGCATATTTGCTCTTTCTCAGGGCCAGGCATTAGCCGCAGATAAAGGTGGGAAGCATAAAACAGTTTCTCAAATGTCTACCATTTTCTTTATTCTTCTGTTTCTGATTGGGCGCTCAATAGGAGAAAGATTTAATCTCTGGAGTGTTAAGGTTGAGCAGATGAGCAAAATCTTCATCTATATCTTGATGTTAATTGCTACCACGCTCACACTGAGTTCGGGGATTTCTTATTTATGGAAAAACAAAGGACTACTTAAGTAAATCCCGTTAGAAAGGTGCAATTTAGGGGCAACTTCTCTATCAGGTATTATTAAGAACAGTTTCTCTATCGTTCTTATAATGGATTATAGGTATCATTAGAGGCAACATCTTTATCGCCTTTGGGCTTTCTAACAGGGTAAAATTAAACTGAAATTTCTAATTGCTCTAATGTCTAATTGCTCAAAATAAATCCTAATGTCTGATTTTAGTCATTGGGAATTGGGCATTAGTTGTTGTTTAGGTCAATTGGGTTAATTAGAAATTAGTGGTTATTGGCAAAATGAATTTGAGCAGTTAATTCCTGAGTAAATTTCTTAATTTTTCCTTTGACCTTTGGTTGATTTTAAAAGGTATTTTCTTGATTGTTTCC
>MZGK01000044.1 GCA_002085025.1 Candidatus Omnitrophica bacterium 4484_213 | reverse complement strand
GAGTGTAGAGAGTTGGGCAGATACAATCTATGAGATGAGGGGAGCTGGTGGGGGGAGGCGGAAATTGCGTGCTTGTGGAAAATGTGCGGGAAGGTACTGGTAGTATTACTGCTACAGCCAGCTGTCCTGCAGGAGAAAGCATTACTAGTGTTGCTACTGGAAAAGGTTCTGGCAGTAATTCCTGGCTTGAGGCACTGCATACAGCTGTATATTCTCCATCTCATCCCTGTGTAGGGCAAACAACCTGTAGTAACACATCCACAGTTTCTCACGGAGGATAAGTGTTACTGCCAGAGTAAGTATTTTTTGTTGCGAGTAAATTTTACTGTTGTTTTGCATTTTTAGCGTGTGGCCTGTAGCCTGAAGCTTGTAGCCTGTAGCCTGAACTGATGACAAAAGTCAAGATTTGTGGTATAACAAATAGGGAAGATGCCCTAAAGGCGGTGGAGTTGGGAGTGGATGCCCTCGGGTTTATCTTTGCTCCCAGCCCGCGTCGGGTGGAATCCAAGCAGGTAAAAGAAATTATAAAAAAATTACCTCCGGAGATTATTAAAGTAGGCGTTTTTGTGGATGCTTCTCTAAAAGAAGCAGGAAAGATAAGCAAAGATTGTTGTTTAGATGCCCTGCAATTACACGGTAGAGAAACACCTGCATATTGCGATGAATTAAAAAAAATCTCTTCTGCCAAGCTCATTAAAACCTTTCATTTAAGAGAAGAAAAGGATTTACAAGAAATTAGCGATTATAATCTGGAGATTATCTGTTTGGATAGCTACACCCAAGAAAGAATGGGCGGCACAGGAAAGGTTTTTAATTGGGATTTAGCAAAAAGGGTAAAGAGGTTTAATAAGAAAATTATTTTATCCGGGGGGTTAAACCCGGATAATGTTCAAGAAGCAATAACCGAGGTGCAACCCTATATGGTGGATGTGTGCAGTGGGGTGGAAAAGAAGCCGGGAAAGAAGGATGAGCAGTTGATGAAGGAGTTTATTTATAGAGCAGGTACCTACTTCCACACCAGGTGTGGAAGTAAGGTCAAAGAGATATGAAATTACCGAATAAAAGAGGCTATTTTGGAGAATTTGGCGGGCAGTTTGTTCCCGAGACCTTGATGGCCGCTTTGGAGGAGTTAGAGAGAGAATACAAACGGCTCAAAAAGGACAAAGATTTTCAAAAGGAATTAGCATATTATTTGAAAGAATATGTTGGACGGCCCACCCCGCTTTATTTTGCCCAGCGATTAAGCAGAAAAATAGGGGCGAAGGTTTACTTAAAGAGAGAAGACCTCTGTCATACCGGAGCGCACAAGATAAACAATACCTTGGGGCAGATCTTGTTAGCCCGCCGGATGGGAAAGCGGAGGATAATCGCTGAGACAGGAGCCGGCCAACACGGAGTGGCTGTGGCTACTGCGGCGGCAATGTTTGGCCTGCCTTGCGAGGTCTATATGGGGGAAGAGGATATCAGAAGGCAAAGGCTAAATGTCTTTCGGATGAGATTGTTAGGGACAAAGGTAATTCCGGTAAGTGGGGGAAGTAAAACCTTAAAGGATGCCTGCAACGAAGCAATTCGCGACTGGGTAACTAATGTGCGGAGCACTTATTATCTTATCGGTTCGGTAGTTGGTCCCCATCCCTATCCAATGATTGTGCGTGATTTTCAATCGATAATCGGCAAAGAAACAAAGAGACAGATTTTAAAGGCAGAGAAGAGGTTGCCAGATTATCTGATTGCCTGTATTGGTGGTGGCTCTAATAGTATCGGTCTCTTTCACCCCTTTTTTAAGCGCAGGGAAGTTAAGTTTATTGGCGTGGAGGCCGGGGGTTTGGGTATAAAAACAGGCCGGTATGCGGCTACTCTTTGCCGGGGAGATTTAGGGATTTTACACGGTAGCAAGAGTTATCTCCTTCAGAATAAAGATGGGCAGGTCAAAATTGCTCATTCCCTGGCTCCTGGGCTTGACTATCCCGGTGTGGGTCCTGAGCATTCCTATTATAAGAAAATTGGCAGATGCAAGTATTTCTCTATAACCGATAAACAGGCCCTAAACGCATTTGAAATGCTTTCCCAGACCGAGGGGATAATCCCGGCCTTAGAATCAGCCCACGCCCTTAGTTATCTCCAAAGGATGGATTTTAAGAAAGATGATATTGTAATTGTTTGCCTTTCGGGCCGAGGGGATAAAGATATGGAGATAGTGAAACAATGCAAAATGTAATCCGCCGAGGCGGAGCAATGCGAAATTAAAAATTCACCCTGTTAAATCCCCGCCAGGGCGGGGTGCTCGCCTGAAAGGCGAGCAATTTAACAGGGTAAAAAATGCAGAAGAATAGGATTGAGAAAAAATTCGTAGAATTAAAGAAAAAAGGAAAGAAGGTGTTTGTTGGCTTTATTACTGCCGGCGACCCCAATTTGAAAGTCACAGAGCAATTGATTTTGCGGCTCCCGGCGGCAGGAGTAGACATTTTAGAATTAGGGGTGCCTTTTTCTGATCCTTTAGCCGATGGAACAACGATTCAACGGGCCTCTGAGCGGGCGCTTTTGCAAGGAGTTTCTCTAACTAAAATTTTGCATTTGCTGGAGAGGATAAAGAATAAGGTTCGAATTCCTCTAATATTATTTAGTTATTACAATCCAATATATAAATTAGGAATAAAAAAATTTGCTAAATTGGCTTCTGATGCCGAGATTGCCGGCTTGATTGTTCCGGATTTGCCCTTAGAGGAAAGCAAAGAGATAAAGGAAGAGACAGATAAAAAGGGAATTGAGCTGATTTTTCTGATTGCCCCTACTAGCCCAGAAAAGAGGATAAAGGCAATCTGTAGGAAGTCGCGAGGTTTTATTTATTATGTCTCGCGGACAGGAGTTACCGGGGTAAGAAAAGAGATGCCCAGGGACATAAAAGAGAATGTGAGTAAAATTAAAAATTTTAGTTCAAAGCCTGTAGTTGTAGGATTTGGGATTTCTAATTCCGACCAGATAAAGCAAATTAAGAATATGAATGTGGATGGAGTAGTAGTAGGTAGCGCAATCGTTAATGTAATAGAAAAAAGTCTTCGAAATAAAGCTTTAGTTACAAAGGTGGAAAATTTTGTAAGAAAGTTGACAGGAGATTGCTGAAAAATTCAGCAATCTCTGTAATCAGCTATGATGAACATTATAGCAGTAGAGGAGATAATCGAAAAGATAAGCGACACGTTCAAAAGAGGGGGAATTTATCCGAAAAATCATCCCGTGCCTCAGAGGTTAAACCAAGAGTTGGTCCAGTGGCTCAATTCTGTTTTAGAAGAAGAGGTTGATTTATCTATTGCCCAGGACAAATTAGTTTACAAGGACAAAATAGTCGGGGGAGATAATCCTCTGCTCAAGCAATTTGCCCTTAATCTCCACCAAAAAGGGATAGCTACGCTTAGTTTGCAAAAAGGGATAACCGCTCAAGAGATAGAGGTATTGTTTAATATTCTAATACTAAAAAACGAGTTTGTCTGTCAGCAGGATATCGAGGAGTTTTTTAGAAAAAAGGGGCTTGTGCATGTAAGCGCAAGTGCACTTCATTATAAGAATGTTTCTCCCACGGAAAAAGAGCCGGAGAGAAAATCCACAGGTGAAGAGTATTCCAAAATTTTGGAACTTATGAAAGAACCCGAAGAGATAAGGAGAACATTCAGTGAGATTGCCCGAAAGGATATGGATATAGATATAAAAGCCGACTTCATCAATCAGACAATTGAAGAAATAAACAGGTTGCTTCTTGCTAAATCTCCCCAGGAGAGGGAGAGAATTAACGCTGCTCTCTCGCAAGGCGTAAGCCAACTTTCCGGGGTTCTTGTCTCGCGAGTTTTAGATTTAAGACAGAGGAGCAGTTTAGAAAAAAAAGAAGACATAGAAGATTATATCTCCTCAATAGCGACAATTGTAGGTGATTTTTCCCGGGGCTGGAGATTAGAGGATGATTTTTCCGGGGAGGCAATTTATTCTTTGGATGAGAGCGAGGATATTATCCTTGAACTTCTTCCTGTTTATGGGCAGGAATACGCAGGAGCAATTGCCTATCTTCAGAGAAAAATACCCGAACTTTTGGAGAGAAAAAAATATTTTCAATGCAATCAAATAATTCAACTTTTTATTAAGGATAGCGGGGGGAGAGAACCCGAGGAGAGAAAAAGGTTATTCACGGCTCTAAAAGATACAATATCTTTAGAGAGAATAGAAGAATTATTAAGAGATTTAAGTCGCACAGATAAAGGGACAGAGGAACAAAAGGTTATTTTAGATGTTTTGCAGTGCTGGGAAGATAAGGACTTTTTAGATTTAATTCGCGACATAATTAAGAAAAAAAAGAATTTTGGAATGTTTCCCGAATTAATTATCTTTTTGCTTTCTAGAAGGAAAAATATTTTCTCATCCCTTATTCCTCTCGTTAAACAAGCCAATTTAAATTTACAGAGGGATATTCTTTTTTTAGCAAAAGATGAGGAGGGTGAAGGAATAGATGCCTTTTTGATTGCCGAGATAGAAAATGAGGATAAAGAATTAAGCGAGAGTGCCCTTGTTGCTTTAGGCAAGCGAAGGTGTCTTTCAGCAGTTCCTAAGCTTCTTTCTCTGCTTAATCCAGAAGAACTCTTTTTTAAAGATGTGGATTGGGAGAAAAAAATAATTGAGGATTTAGGAGTTTGTTAGAAGCATCTGCCTAAGGCAGATGCTTGATTACCCAGTTTTCTAATCCCTACCTGCCCAGACAGGGATTACACCGATTTTCTAGCAAATTTTTATCTCTGTGATCTGGTTTTAATCGCTGTAATCAGGCATAACGAAGTTATGCCAAAGGTAAGATATGGGAGATAAAGAAAGTATATTTTTGCAAGATGTGGAGGAGATGCTTACGGAGTTGAATGTAGCGCTCAAGGGCTTTCAGATCTATCCTCGCGGTCATTCTGCTTTAAGAAATATTACCCTTAGAGTAAGTAATCTATTAATTGATTTATTAAAAGAAGGCGATTTAAATATAAGTTTGGTCGGGCAGGATTTAGTGATAAATGGAATTCCTTTTTTGAGAGCGAGTGGGGCAATTGAAAGCTTTAAGCAGGAGATGCAGAAGAGGAAGATAGAGGGGATTAGTTTTCTCGGTGGGTTAGAGGAGGAGGAGTTAAAGAATTTTATAGAATCTTTCTCATCTAAAGATTGGAGAGAAGAGTTAGAAAAGAGGAAAGTTAATCATATAAAGATAGGGAAGATATCTGTTGGTCTTCAGCCAACGGCTAAAGAGGTAACTAGCGAAGGACAAACCTCCACAGAGCAAACCTTTCAGAGATATCAAGGACATATAGATAAAGCCAGGAAGATTACCGAGGGTGTAATTAGAACGAGAGAACTGGAAAGTGGGAAAGTAAATTCAACCGTTGAAGATATTTTAGGGGCTTTGCTGAAGGATAAATCTGCTTTTTTAAATCTGAATCGGATCAAGAGCTACGATAATTATACCTTTACACACTGCGTAGATACCTGCATGCTTTCTTTAATTCAGGGAGAAGCACTAAATTTCTCCAAGGATAAGCTTTTAGAATTGGGGGTTTCTGCTTTTCTGCACGATTTAGGCAAGATTTCTATTCCCGAACGAATTCTTAACAAGCCATCTAAATTGACAGTAGCCGAGGAAACCATTTTCCAAGAGCACCCTATCAAAGGAGCAAAGCTCCTTCAGGAGACAAAGGGAATAACCCCTTTAGCGGCAGTAGTCGCCTTTGAGCATCATATCTACTATAACCTTGAGGGCGGTTATCCCAAATTAAAACAGAAGAGAAGATTAAATCTGTTTACAATGATTGTAGCTATCGCCGATGTCTATGATGCTTTGACTACCTTAAGACCCTATCGCAGGCCACTTCTCCCTTATCAAGCATTGAAAACCATCTCTCAATTAGCCGGAACCCAGTTTGAACCCTTTCTGGTGCGGAATTTTGTTCGCCTCCTATGTCCTTATCCAATAGGGAGTTTTGTGCGTCTTAATACAAATGAATTGGGTTTTATCTGGAGATTAAATCCCGGCAGGCTTCCCTGGGTGAAAATTATCTTTGATGCAGAGGGAAGAAAACTGGAGGATTTTTTGACAGTAGACCTCTCTTCCCAAAGACCTGACCAAAGAGAAAGAAAGATTGTTTCTTATGACAATCCTCTATTTAAGGGCATTACTCCCGAGGAGATAATGTCTCCTCGTTGAAAGTATAATTTCTCCAGATGTCCAATTATCTCTGCCTTTATTTCTCTTTCCTCCTTTAATCTCTGCCAGAGGAATTCTTTTACTTCCTCTCCTCCTATATCGCTCAGGCTCTTGAGAATCATCTTTTTTATCTCCTTACTGCTATCTCCAAAGAGTTTAATCAAGTAAGGAATCGCTTTTTTATCTCTTATCTTTCCCAGACTCTCTATCGCTTTTCGCTTTTTTATCTCTTATCTTTCCCAGACTCTCTATCGCTTTTTCCTTTGTTTCTTCACTGTTTAAGGAATCAAGCAGGATATCAACTATCTCCTGTTTTTTTTTCTCTCGGAATTAAGTCAACCATTTCCCTTTTTTTTCTCTCGGAATTAAGTCAACCATTTCCCCCAATCCTTCTAGGGCAACTGCTTTGAGCTCTTTGATATTGGTAGCGTCCTCTAAGATAGGAATCACCGCTGGATTACTGATTTTAATCAGGCTGTATAAAGCCGAGACTTTGATTTCTTCGTTTTTATCACTTAGCATCTTCTTCAGTGGTTCAATTGCTTTCATCTCTTTAGAATTTCCTAAGATTTGAATGATTTCTATCTTTTTCTCTTTGTTTATTTTTTCTTCTAACAGGGAAATTAAATAATCAAGGGATTCTCTAAGTTCTATCTGAGACAGGAAATGAGCTGCTTCTTTGGCTGCCAGGTCGTTATTTAAGTTTCTCTTGAGTTCTTTGATTAGTTCTTCTTGATTCATAACCAATAGAACGATAACATAGAATTTTCTGTTTGTCAATAGAAGGTCGCTAAAAATACTTCAGCAACCTTAATTAGGGATTGCTAAATCTTTACCCCTTAGAAAGCTCCGCCCCCCCGTGGGGTCCGTTAGAGACTACTCTTGCTATTTGAGATAAACCTTTGTCTTATGACCTTGAACCATCTTTAGCAAGG
>MZGK01000043.1 GCA_002085025.1 Candidatus Omnitrophica bacterium 4484_213 | reverse complement strand
TGTAAAGCAAGGGTAGAGGTTAAGGCAGTGGATTTGGCAAAGAATAAAATTTTGGCCGTAGACCGTGAGTATGCTACTGTTGTAGATATCGCCGAGGAGATTGCCGCCACCAAAGCCCTGCAAAAAGCTACTCAAAAAATATTGTTAAGATTTATTCCCGAGTTTGCAAAAAACTGGCAGAAATAGACTGCAAGTAATAAGATACAAAAGGTCACCAGTTGCCAGGTCACCAAGTCACCAGAAAAACTACTGGTGGCTGGAGACTAGTGTCCTGGTGACTTTCTTAAGCTTGTAGCTTGCAGGCTGCAGATTGTAATATGTTTATCGCTGATTTTCATATCCATTCCAAATATAGCCGGGCAACCAGCAAAGAGATGGATATAGAGCATTTGGTGCGCTGGGCAAAATTAAAAGGGATAGACCTCTTAGGCACAGGCGACTGGACCCACCATCTCTGGCTTGAGGAATTAAAAAATAAATTAGAGCCCTTGAATAACGGTCTATTTATTTACCAGGGTGTGCGTTTTATCCTTACTACTGAGGTCAATAATATCTACTTTAAATATGGGAGAAATCGCAGAATTCATAATCTTATCTTTGCTCCTTCGTTTAGGGTTGTTGACGAGGTTAATTCTGTTCTGAGCAGTTATGGAAATTTAGCTGCAGATGGGCGTCCAACCTTGGGGTTGGGTTCAGCTGAGCTTGCGCGGATTGTTTTTGATATCTGCCCGGATTGCTTTTTGGTGCCGGCACACGCCTGGACTCCCTGGTTTGGTCTATTCGGATCGCAGACCGGTTTTGACAAAATAGAGGAGTGTTTTGATAAGGAGACCCCCAATATTTATGCTTTGGAAACAGGATTAAGCAGCGATCCGGCAATGAATTGGCGCTGGAGCGAGCTGGATAGATTCGCTCTCATAAGCAATTCCGATGCCCATTCTCCTAACCGCCTTGGCAGAGAAGCAAATGTCTTTGATTGTAAGATGGATTATTATGAGATCATTGATGCCTTAAAGAAGAAAGACAACAGGAGATTTTTATCTACTATTGAATTCTTTCCTCAAGAGGGAAAATACCACTTTGACGGCCATCGCAATTGTAATATTTGTTTTTCGCCGAGGAATATCTCTCTTTAACCCAGGGTTTTGGCAATGAATTTAATATCCTCTTGAGTATGCCCGAAGAGCAGATAAAAAAAGAACTGCCTCAGCGAATCGGTGAAGGAATTATTAAAATTCGAAAAGGGGAGGTTGATATTAGACCGGGCTATGACGGAGAATACGGCCGGATTAAGATTTTTTCTGAGCGGGAGAAAAAGAAACAAATGAGTTTGTTCTGATTGAAATGGATATGCTATTTTATAGCAAAAAGACGATAGTTGTCTATTGATTGTTAGGCAGAAATAATACTTTTCCAGCCTTACTTATCGTGTTGAGTCTGCGTTTTTGGCAAATTGTTTTATCCTTGATGCCTATTTTGGTTGCTATCGGTTTTAGCCATCTCTTCATTAACAACGCTAATTTTCTATGCATTGGCTCAGATTCTACCAATAACTACTTAAGTTAATAATTCATATTCGGCTAATAAATTTTTGCCTAACAAATCACTGCACTTGACCGCTATTCCGCTGAGTTCCATAGCGGCAGTTGATTTTCATGTTAAATTTTAAGAGGATGAAATTTGGCTGAATATTTAACTTGACATATTAAATATTAAGGTATAGAATAAAAGCATGAGATTAAAGCCCCGCGCATTGGCAAAAACCATCCTTAAAGCAATCAGAACATTCCCAGCGATTGTATTGACTGGTCCCCGCCAATCAGGTAAAACCACACTTTTAAAAATGCTTTTTTCCGACACTCATACCTTTGTGAGTTTAGAAAATCCTGATGTGAGAATCAGAGCAAAAGAAGACCCCATAGGGTTCTTGGAGCAATTTAGCCCTCCTGTAATTATAGACGAGATACAATATCTTCCTGAGTTGTTATCATACATTAAAACTAGAATAGATAGACATCGTAAAGCGGGACAGTGGCTGCTTACAGGTTCTCGAAATTTTGCTCTTATGCATAATGTTACTCAATCTTTGGCTGGTAGGGCAGTCATCCTTTCTCTTTTGCCCTTCTCTTTTTCCGAACGGATTGGCAATGCTGAAAATGCAAAGGGTGTTTCACAATGGATTAAACAATTAAATATAAAAAATAAATACCCTAAAGGAATTTTTTTAAGCGAAGTTTTACTACGAGGTTTCTATCCTGAGATTGCCTGCCATAAAAATGTTGACCGCCAACTCTGGTGCAGTTCATGTATTACTACCTATTTGGAAAGAGATGTGAGGAATTTAGCTAATATAGGCGATCTTAGCCAGTTTGGGAGATTTTTAAGATTGTGTGCAACCAGAACAGGCCAGATACTAAATATCTCAGAATTGGCGCGTGATATAGGAATTAGTGTGCCCACGGCAAAGAGATGGCTTTCTCTTTTAGAAACAGGGCACCAGATATATCTGCTTTATCCTTATTACAAAAACATAGGCAAACGCATAGTGAAAAGTCCTAAATTATATTTCAATGATTCTGCCCTATGTTCCTATTTACTCGGATTGAATAACGCTCAGTCTCTCCTCAATGGACCAAGCTTCGGCAATTTATTTGAAACAATGATTGTTTGTGACTTTTTAAAAAGATTCTTGCATTTCGGAGAAAAACCCTCTATGTACTACTTACGTTCCCGAGACGGCTTGGAGGTAGATTTAGTTTTAGAGCTGGCAGGTAAAATACATCTGTTTGAGATAAAAAGCGCAATGACAATTACTCCTAAACACATTACCGCCTTAAAGCGGATGAAGCAAGAATTAGGTTCGCAGATTAAAACAGCTGCAATTATATCCTGCTCTGACGACAGTTTCTTAATTGAGAAAAATATTGCCAATTACAATTGGAAAACCATCCTGAGTATGTAGAAAAAAAGGTGTGGGTGGTTTATAAAAGAATATGCCTGAGCTTCCCGAGATAGAAACAATCAAGAGGGATTTAGAGGATATAGTCATCGGCAAAAGGATTAAGGATGTAGAGGTGAAGGTTGCTAGAGTTATAAAAGAGCCGCGTGTGGAGGATTTTATCAAAGGAGTGCAGGGCAAAGAGATTAGAGAGATTCTTCGCCGCGGCAAGGTGCTCATTCTAAGGCTCTCCGCCCAATATTTAGTTATTCATTTGCGAATGACCGGCCAGATTGTTTATAGCGATAAGCAGGAAAAGAGCAAGGTTGCTTTTCTTCTCTCTGATGGCAAATATCTAAATTTTCTTGACCAGCGGGTAATGGGAGAGATACGCCTCCTTAAGGATTGGCAAGAGCTACCTTTTATTAAACAAATGGGTCTTGAGCCGTTGGATAAGGAATTTACTTTACGAAGATTTCAGGAGATATTGAAAGGAAAGAAAACGAAGATAAAACCCCTCTTGATGGAGCAAGGATTTATTGCCGGTATCGGCAATCTTTATGCCGCGGAAATATTGTTTCGGGCGAAAGTAAGCCCCTTGCGTTCCGCCGATAGTTTAACCCTGATAGAGATAGAGAAGGTCTATTTAGCAATTAAGGAGGTTTTGCAAGAGGGAATTCGCTATCGGGGTTCGTCAGTAGATACCTATCGCGATGCCCACGGAGAAAAGGGAAATTTTGGAAAGAGGATTAAGGTTTATGGTCGGGAGGGAAAGCCCTGCTTTGAATGCGGAAACCCGATTAAAAAGATAACTTTGGGCGGGCGGGGAACATATTTTTGTCCCATTTGCCAAAAGTAAGATAATTAGGAGGAATGATTATTCAGATTCTATCAAAAGTTATCTCCAATACCCAGATAGTTGAGAATTATTTTAAGATGTGTTTAGATGCCCCGGCAGTTGCTCAAAAGGCAGAGCCGGGGCAGTTTATTTATGTGCATACGAGCGATGGATATCAGCCCCTTTTAAGGAGAGCATTTAGCATTCATAATATCAGAAGAGAGAAAAGAGAAAACAGAGAACAGATGGAAATTCTGTATAAAGTAAGAGGAGAGGGGACAAGGATTTTGGTAGAGAAAAAAGCAGGAGAAAAATTAGATATTATCGGTCCTTTAGGAAAAGGGTTTACCCTCTACCCTCTACCCTCTACCCTCTACCCTGTTTTAGTTGGCGGCGGCGTTGGGATTGCGCCGTTGGTTTTTTTAGCGCAAAACCTTGCCAAAAACCAAAAACCAAAAACCAAAAACCGAATTTTAGTATTGATTGGTGCGAAAACAAAGAAAGAGATATTATGTAAGGATGAGTTTGAAAGATTAGGTTGCGAGGTAAAGGTAGCTACTGACGACGGCTCGCAAAGCTTCAAAGGCAAAGTTACAGAATTGTTAGAAGAAATACTGGCTCCAAGCTCCAAGCTCCAAGCTCCAGGTCGAGAATTAAAAAAGCCTGTAACCTGTAGCCTGCAACCTGTAGCCTGTATTTATGCCTGCGGTCCCAGCCCAATGCTAAAAGAGATAGCCCAATTAGCCCAGCAGTATAAAATTCCCTGTCAGGTTTCTCTGGAGGAGAGAATGGCTTGCGGGGTTGGCGCTTGTCGGGGATGTGTGCTGAAAGTTGTTCCCCCTCCCCCTTCCCCCCTCCTCCGTTCCCCGCAGGATTTTATCTATAAACGGGTATGCAAGGATGGGCCGGTGTTTGAAACAGGAGAAATAATTTGGGAATAAAATGCTTCATTATCTTATTGATGGATATAATGTAATCAGGCAGATGAGCTTTTTGAGTGGCAAGACCTTACGCGGCGAAAGAGAGGGCCTGATAAGATTTATTGAAGAGAAGAAACCACAGGGCAAAAATAAAGTTACTATTGTTTTCGATGGGCAAAAGGGGGTTTCTTTACCTTCTTTAACGAATAGTAAAATAGGAGTAGTCTTTACCAAAGGTGTCTCTGCTGATGATAAAATTAAGAAGATGGTGGAGAAAGGAAAGGGAAAACAAATGGTGGTAGTGAGTGATGATAAAGGTATAAAATTTTATGTGCGTTCTTTAGGAGCAAAGGTTTTATCTGTAAAGGAATTTATAGAGAAAGGTTTACCCAAGAAAGAGAGGGTTTTCCCCGAGGAAAAGAATCTACCTCCACGACCAAGAGAAATTACCAAGGAGCTGGAAAGATTATGGCTGAAATGAACCCCGTTAAAAAAGTTAGGCGGGACATTAAACACCCCTGGGGCAAGTCCGCCCCGTTAGATAACGAATATCTAACGAGGCAAGCGGAGTGTTTTTCTAACGGGGTAAAAATTTCTTTAGAGACAAAACTTGGCAAAATAAAGTTAAGAAATCCAGTGATGGTTGCCTCGGGAACATTTGGTTACGCTGAGGAGTTTGCCGAATTAGTAGATTTAAAAAAGCTGGGAGCAATTGTAACCAAGACAATAACCTTAAATCCAAGAAAGGGAAATCTTCCCCCGCGCATCGTTGAAACTCCTTGCGGGATACTGAATGCCATTGGCTTAGAAAATCCCGGAGTAGAGGATTTTATTCAAGAGAAACTGCTTTTTTTAAAGAAAATTGGAGTGCCGATAATTGTAAGCATTGGCGGAGATAAAATTGAGGAATTTGTAGAGCTTACCCGCAGATTAAGCAAAGAGGAGGGGATTAGCGGATTAGAGTTAAATATATCCTGCCCGAATGTCCAGCAAGCCACAAGCCACAAGCCACAAGCCACAAGCCAAAAATTGATTGCTCAGGATGAAGATGCGACTTATGAATTAGTAAAGGCAGTGCGGGAAAATACTAATTTGACCTTAATTGCCAAGCTTTCTCCCAATGTTACTGATATTGTAACTATTGCTAAATCCGCAGTCAAGGGAGGAAGCGATGCCCTTTCATTGATAAACACATTTTCGGCAATGGCAATTGATATAGAGACCAGAAAGCCGAAATTAGGGAATATTATCGGCGGTTTAAGCGGACCAGCAATAAAGCCCCTGGCTCTAAAAACGGTTTGGGAAGTTGCCCAGCAGATAGATATCCCGATTATCGGAATGGGCGGAAGATTATTTGAGAAAAAATAAAATAGAGAGTATTCAGGAGTTGCAGAAAAATACTTGACAATTGGACAATTTTGGGGGGTAATATATTACTTATTAGGTAAAAATCATAAATTTTACCTAATATAATAAAGAAAATGGACAAGAACGAGATATACAAAATATTAGAGGATTGGAACTTTTGGAAAAGAAAACCTGAGATTGGAGTCAAAAGAGATTTTTATCTTCATAAACTCAAGAGGTTTTTAGCCACTAATCAAATTTTGGTAATCAGTGGGGCAAGAAGAAGCGGAAAATCTTTTATTATGCGACAACTTGCCCAAGAATTTATAGAAAAAGAAGGTAATAAGAAAGATGTATTAATAGTGAATTCTGAAGACCCCCGATTTAGCGAATTAAATGTAAGAACTTTAGAGAAAATTTATGAAACTTATTTAGAATTTCTCAGCCCTAAAGATAACCCTTTTGTTCTTTTGGATGAAGTACAGGAAATTGAGGGTTGGGAAAGATGGGTAGGGACAATGCAAGAATTGAGAAAAACCCAAATTGTTGTTTCTGGGTCAAATGCAAAATTATTAAGCAAAGAACCGGCTACTTTACTTACAGGAAGACATCTTGAGGTTGTGGTTTTTCCACTTTCTTTTTTTAGAGTATTTAGTTTTTAAT
>MZGK01000042.1 GCA_002085025.1 Candidatus Omnitrophica bacterium 4484_213 | reverse complement strand
TACAACAATTTTAGGCAGGGACGCAGATGAGATTCTGCAGGATAACGAAGGATTTTACGTAATCGACAAGAAATTTGCAGGGGCCGGAAAAACAGAAATGTTTCTTAGTAGTGGCAGTGACAGGAAGTTTAAAGAAGGAGAAACAGTGGAACTGTATGACAGAATTAAACGCAGAGTGCCATTTGAGAATCGGAGGCAATTTCTGGAGTATAAAGTGCAGGAGCTTCAAGAGGAAAAAAACAGAGAAAACGAAGAGTTCTGGAAAGACGTACACGAGAAGAAGATTCAGGCACTACAGAGAATATGCCAAACATGGGATGCATTTGGCGTCCCACAGCGATTTATCCCTCTTTAAATTCCCCCTTTCCCTTTTTTCCCTTTTCCAGCCAAGAATCAATCCAGCACTTTAAAGATTGTTGGTTGGAAATTGGAAAAAAGTTTGTTGAGATTTTAGACCTACGGAACGGTCTGTAGGTCTATAGTTCGTTGAAAATTAGGATTGCTATCTGTAAATATCCTTGCAATGGTCAATTTCAAAGAAAATCGCTGTTTCAGTGTTTTGGAAATAAAAAAATACCCGGTAGCGCCGAGTGATGCGGAATGATAAAGCATAAGGAAGAGAGCGGACCTTTTTAATATGGAGTCGCGAATCCCACCAGTTTTCCCGAAATCGTTTCTTCTGAATATCGTAAAGCCGTTGTATATCTTTGGGTAATTTCTTAAATGCTCGCTTGAAATCACTGGTTTCAATTATTTCCATGCTGAAACAGGAGGATATTCTTTAATTGCTTTTTGATAAGAGTTCCTAACGCGATCCGGGTGAGCATAATCTTCTAAATCTTCCTGAGGAAAAAGCAACATTATTTCCTGTCTTAATAAACGTAGTTCTTCAAGAATAGCCCGCATCATTTCAGAAGGAACAGTGACAACCCCTGATTTAGTTTTTGTCTGTGTTATTCCAACCATCAATTTCAGTATATCCGATTCAAAATTAATGTCAATAGCAGAGAGGACAATGTAGAAAAGCATTTTTCCTATATTTTCTATATTGTTTTCTCTGGTATTTGCCAGAGAAAAATAGTTCTTTTACAAAGGCACTCAATAAAGGGGAAGGACCCCATTAGAAAACTTTGTTTCTAACGGGGCAAGGAAAATAAAGAAATATAATCCGAATGATACGAATTATATCCGAATGCCCGAATAGATTGATAAGAGTTATTTGAAGTCTCCAGGTGGCTGAATTGTTTATTATTACAACTGTCATTGCGAGCGACCTATATTGTCATTGCGAGGACGACGAGCGGAGCGAGGAGGACGAAGCAATCTAAACAAGGAAGAGAGATTGCTTCGTCCTCTCGGGCTATCGCCGCTTACTCCCTCGGCAGGGCATTTGTAAAAATAGTAAACAGTTTAGCCATCTGGAGGCGAGGTTAAACTGGGTTGACCAGCAACCGATGACTCGAAAGGTGGTTTTTAAAAATTTAGGAGGTGATAAAATGCACAAAAAGATGCTGATCAGAGGCGAAGAGGGCGAGGCTAAGACAATGATGCAAGAGTTTCTCAAAGCAATCAGCGAGCGAAGTTTTCAATCGGTAGTAATGCAACTAGAGATTTCAGAACGGTCAGATTACCTCCAGGCAATTTGGTGGTTCAAGGACGCCGAGGAAATCAGTCTAACCCACATGATCCCCGAGCCCTATGAGGGTGATTGGCCATGTGGAGAAGAGTGCTGTAACTTCAGACCTCTTTCAGTGGGAGAAGGCTTACCAGGCCTTACAAGAGAGATCAGCCAGGCATTGCAAGTAGTCCGGGATTGCCCTGCCCTTCACAAGGAAGACAAGTACAAAATCCTTGACGAGCTAGACTAAGACTAGATAAGCTAGATAAGTACATAAGCACTAGTGATTAACTACTGATTACCAGTGATTACTAGTGGAAATCCGCAGGGTGAGATTCCCTCGGTTGCGGCCTGCCCGGCCAAGAAAAAGAAAGGGCAAAAATTCAATTTCCCCCTTCCCCTTTTTTCCCTTTTCCAGCCAAGAATCAATCCAGCACTTTAAAGATTGTTGGTTGGAAATTGGAAAAAAGTTTGTTGAAAATAAAAAATCCCTTTCTGGGAAAAATAGACAATAGATAAAAAGCTTTTTACCCCGCACCACCAGAAAGCCGCAGGTGTAAACCCCGTTAGAGATAAAACGCTACAGGCGTCTGACGATTGCTTTCGGTAATCTATCTCTAAGGGGGTAAACCCGTGGATGAATGAAAAAAATATCCCGAAGGGTAATGCCCAAAAGCCACGGCTGTTGAGCCGTAGTGCAGGATTTACTTCTGTTTTGCTTCAAGAACACTGACTCTTCTTTCTAAAGCAGCGAATTCATCGCGACCGGCTTTCTGCTTAAGTTCGTTTTTGATAAATTCGATATCGAGTTTGATAATTTCCAGAGTTTCATCAATTTTATTAAATCTTTGATCATACTCAGCTAGTTTTTCAGTATTGGTTGCCACTTGTTCAGTAATAGTTTGCATTTTACCTTTTAAATCTTCAGCCACCACATCAAAATGTCGCTTTGTTTCTTCGGTTTTCTTATCAAAATGTCGTTTAGTTTCTTCTTTGTAATCTTCTAAAATTTTCTTAGTATCTTCGGCCATATTTCTAATTTTAGATTATCATTTTAAAAGATAGTGTCAACCCCGTTACTCATAATAATTATGAGTAACGGGGTGAAGAGATTTTTCTACTCCGCTATCTCTCATTTTGAACCCAGCTTAATTAATTATGAGTAACGGGGTGTCAATAGTTTTTTGAAAATAAAATTCGTCATCAGCTTTGAGTTCACCCCGCCCTCTATACTTTGAAGTTTTTCAGTATAGAAGGCGGGATGGATTTAGAGGTGATGACGATGGAAAGCGAGGCGGAGATCACCAACCTCGCAGGCGACTTCATCGCCTGCGAGGGAAGCCTCTTCCGTTCCCCGGAAGAGGCCCGCGAGTGGATTGCTGGAGTCCTTTAATGGACTCCAGAAAAATGACACTCATTACATTCAAAATTTTTAAAAATTTTTGAGGGAAGAGAACGGCACTCCCTCTTTCCCTCACCATTTTTTTCAGTCCATAAATCCAATTTGTGGATTGAAAAAAGCCCTCAACCTAAAGGTTGAGGGGAAAGAGTACCTTAAAAACAAAATTCCTCCTGCTGATTAAGATTCTAAGGAATTGCGAATTCAGATAAATATAAACACGAATTTTAGAGTTTTAACCAACAGGAGGATGAAGGTCTGCCTGACTTCTGCTGAGGAGGGAGAAATGAAAGAATTTTTAAGTCCACAAATTATTTTGCGGATTTAAAAATGAAAAATGTCTTTATCTATACTATCCAATCAATTCGGTAACGAAATGAAAAAATAGTTTTCTAAAGTTGTTTGGGCAAGTATAGACCCTCCCCCACCTATATCCTCCCCCTCCCAAAGGGAGGGGGAGGATTTGAGGAGAGTTTCCCCACCATATCCTCCCCCTCCCCTTGGGAGGGGGAGGACTAAGGAGGGGGAGGGAGAATATCAGAGCCTTGCCAAAGTGGTTGGCAATTACAATTTAGATATTTGAATTTTGATATTGTTTCGAATTTCGGATTTGAAATTTCGGATTTCCTAATTTGGCAAAGCCAAATTGGCTTGCGGATTTAAAAATGAAAAATGTCTTTATCTATACTATCCAATCAATTCGGTAACGAAATAAAAAATAGACCCTCCCCCACCTATATCCTCCCCCTCCCAAAGGGAGGGGGAGGATTTGGAGGAATATCCTCCCCCTCGAAGAAGGGGAGGACTAAGGAGGGGGTTTTCGCTGTTTCCTCCCCCTCCCCTTGGGAGGGGGAGGACTAAGGAGGGGGAGGGGTATAATAACAATCACACCGCTACCAAATTGGTTAGCAATTACACCCTTATCCAAAAAGTCCAAGAATCAAAAAAAATAAGGGAACAATTAAATTAGTTCCCTTTTAAAAATAGTTTGTTTGATATTTCTTTAGATATTTCCTTAACTGTTATCTCAGTAACCTAAAACAGGGAAGGATAGAATGTTCTGATAGTCATAGATATTTGCTCAACTGTTATCTCAGTAACCCCTGTCACAGCGTGGATTTCTCGTGGGGTAACAGTACCACTCGAAGCAATATAAATTGCTGTCGCTGCGATGCTTGCCGGTCTTCGGCCGACCAGACTCTTTTCAGTTCTGTGAATGATCTTGATTGCTCTCGATTGTATATCACTGTCCAACCCAAGTTGTTCACAGAATCGAGGTACGAAATCGACTGGACTCACTGGTGATAACTTTATCCCTAGAGCCCTCACAATATCGCACACAGTTCTCTTTACTCCTTTTATTCGATGAAGCCCGAGCGCTTTAGCAATTTCGGAAAATGTTCTGGGGTTTTTTGCCTGTCTGCAGGTAATTGCTATCACTGCTGCCACTATTTTCTTAGGATAATTTTCTGAATACTCTGCAAAACCTTTTGATTCTACTGTCTCACTGAGAATACTTACCGCCCTGTTTTGTATCTCCTCAGGTAAGTCCAAGATCTTGCTCGCCTCTACTATATCCCTTTCCATTTCTTCTATATCCATTTTCACTTTTCAACCTCCTAATATTAGGATACCATACCAATAAAAATGTGTCAACCTTTACCCTCTTTAGAGAACAACAACATTGGACTCATTGGTACCATAAGAGACACTTTTTTCTTTTTCTGGCCTAAAATCTCCAAAAGAAGAAACAAGAACTTCCTCAAAAAGGTAAACATTCTTACTCTGAAGAAACTCTCCGAGAGATTCTCTAGGATTTTAAGGATTATCATTCCCTGCTTAATCCTTCCCCTCCCCCTCCTTAGTCCTCCCCCTCCCAAAGGGAGGGGGAGGATATAGGTGGGGGAGGGCAGAAATCTTTTCTCAGAGGGAGAGGAAGGGTTTAGAAAAAACATCCTTTACCTCTCCGGGAGGGTTTTAATTTCCAAAGGAAGGGGCCAAAAGTGCTCCTCATCCCTCACCTTTGAAACTCTCTCCTCACCTGTCCTTTTTGAAAAGGATGGGTAAGGTGGGGGATGGGAGCACTTTTGGTCCCTTTTTGATTAGTCCCTGCCAATTTTGAAAAATTTGGGACTGCCCCGCCCCAGTTTTGCGAAG
>MZGK01000041.1 GCA_002085025.1 Candidatus Omnitrophica bacterium 4484_213 | reverse complement strand
CCTGTATTGCAGCGCTAAAAACTAACAGAAAATATGTTGCCTACGATATTGATAAAAAATATTGCGATTTAGCCGAGAGAAGGATAAAACAATTCTTACAGGAGCAGATAACTTTATTTACTAAGAAATGATATGAGTGACAAACCAATTTTATATCCGTATTTTCAAAAAACAGCAGAAGTTCTTTTGGCTGAGTACGAATGATCAAAAGAACAAAAGGCTTCTTCAAATTTAGGTATAAATAGGGAGTATTTTTGTAAGGAATTCTTATCGAAAGCCTTGCCACCGAAACTGTCTCTAAAATCAGGCAAAATATGGGATTCTTAAAAGAATAAGACAGGGCAACTTGATATTATTATTTTGAGGGATGACGCGCCTTCCTTACATATTGGCTCTGATGATATTTATCTTGCAGAAGGTGTTTTTGGGGTTATTGAGGTAAAATCAAATTTAACTAGAGAAAAATTTGTTGAAGCTGGTGAAACGCTGGCTAAAGTGGCAAACTTAAAAATTAATGTTGGAGCAACTATTAGTTCTGGCCCGATGTTAGATAGGCCTCTTAGAGCTATTTTTGCATACGAAGGTGCCTCTTGAAAAACAATTAACGACGAGATCAATAAAAAGAATTGGACAGAAACTTTCGATCTAATTTGTATATTAAATCGCGGGGTGTTATTAAAAAAGGGTCGTATTTTAAATTGGCCAACCGATCAAGAATTTATGATTGTTAACAGTAAATCTGCCTGTTTAGGATATTTATACTTATATCTCGTATCTTACGGAACAAGCTTTTTGGGTCGAGGCATGATATTGAATCCATATTTTGAGCCTTTTAGTAGTTGGAATGATAATTGAAAAAGAATTTGCCGCCAAAGACCAAAATTGATAAAATTTTGGTAGCGAGCAAAGCTCACTAAAACTTGAAATCGTCCTTTCCGCTTCCGCTTTTTGGTGAGGCGGGTGGAAGGGAGGTTCGGTCCTTGTCCTTCCGCCTGCCGAGTCAATTATTGAGAAAATCGGTTCGGATTTTTTCAAACACACACCGCCAAATTTCGCCATAGGCGAAATTTAATCCTGAGGAGCGGACGCAAGTAAGCGACGAAGGACCTAAAAAGAGATCCTTCGCCTCGATAAATCGGGGTTCAGGATCAAATTTTACGGAGTAAAATTTGAAAACAAAAAATACATATTTCCCGGACCTCGGCTTAAAACAGAGTTAATCCAGAATCTCTTGGATGAGATTCCCGACGCCATTTACTTTAAAGATGATGAGAGACATCTTATTATGGTCAACAAGGCCCATGCTGAAGGTCTGGGGTTGAAACCTGAGGATGTAATCGGTAGAACCGATTTTGATTTTTTCCTGAAAAAGAGGCGAAGAAGATGACATAAGATGACATAAGGGTTATGCGAACAGGCAAGCCGATTGTTGGCAAAGTAGAGAAAACAACACGACCTGATGGTTCTCATCATTATGTTTCCACTACAAAACTGCCGAGGAAAAACCAAGATGGGAATATCATCGGCATTATGGGGATAACCCGGGACATTACTCAACGCAGTCAG
This sequence comes from Candidatus Omnitrophica bacterium 4484_213, assembly GCA_002085025.1. Lineage (GTDB taxonomy): Bacteria > Omnitrophota > 4484-213 > 4484-213 > 4484-213 > 4484-213. The sequence goes on along the minus strand of MZGK01000041.1, from coordinate 6,606 downwards.
GTTGAAGAGGAGAAACTTAAAATAACAAAACAAGCGGTTACCGCCCTTTTCGAGGCATTTGAAATGCGAGATAAATATACAGCAATTCATGCCCTCGGTGTAGCTACCATTGCCGAAGCTATCACTAAAAAATTGGGATGGCCTGAGAACGAAATTATTGACATATATATGGCCGGGGAATTGCACGATATTGGCAAAATAGCAGTGCCAATGGAGATACTATCCAAACCCAGGAAACTCAACAAATTAGAGTATGCAATTATTCAAGAACATCCTCAGAAGTGTTATTGTTAAGATTGCTATTGAGTTAATTAATGAAAGGGGAGAGCGGTTATTCTGGAGAACATAGAAAGAGAATGAGCAACAGAAAATTATTAGTTTATCTTTTGGTTGCTTTTGTTTTAGGATTTTTTCTTGGTTATGGAGTAAAGGGGTGCTCTCGAAAGCCCTCATCCCTTTCTACCAAAGAGTATAAAGGCAGAGCGGCTATCATTATTGATGATTTTGGTTATAACAAGAAGATCGCCGAGGAGTTTATAGATTTAGATATCCCCTTGAATATCTCTATTCTGCCCAAACTGCCTTATTCTGTGACTGTTGCGGAGATGGCAAAGGCGAAAGGGAAAGAAGTTATGTTTCATCTTCCTTTAGAACCCTATGGCTATCCGAATGTCGATCCCGGTCCAGGTGTAATTTTAGTTAAAATGAGTAAAGGAGAAATTCTAAGGCAATTAGAGGAAGATTTGCAATCAGTTCCTTATGCTGTTGGCGTAGATAATCACGAGGGTTCGCGGGCGACCGAGAGTAAGGAGTTAATGACAACTGTTTTGAAATATCTAAAACGAAAAAATCTCTTTTTTATCGATGCGCGGGCAAGTAGTAAATCGGTTGCCAACGATGTGGCTAAGCAATTAGGGCTGCGCAGCGCTAAAAATGAGGTCTTTTTGGATAATCAGCGAAATGTTGGCTATATTAAAGAACGCGTTCGCTTGTTAATAAAACTTGCTCAGCAGGAAGGAAAGGCAATTGCTATTGGTCATCCTCATTCCAAGATGCTTCAGGTATTAAAGGAGAGCATCCCCTTATTTGAGAAAGAAAGGATAAAATTGGTGTTTGTTTCGGAGTTGTTGTAAATAGCGATTACAGCGTGAAAAATGCGATAACAGCGATAAACCCTGTTAAATTTGCTTTGCAGCTATTTAACAGGGTGAATACATCGCTATAGTCATTTTTAAAAGTATACAGGCTCTTTTTCTGCCTAAGCCTCTGCCGATAGAGGTGATTAGGGTAAAAGATGCAGAACGAAAGCCAAACTAATTCAAGATTAGCAGAAGAGATTCGGGATTTTAAAAAGAAACGCAAGGCGATAATCCTTGCCCACAATTACCAGATTCCCGAGGTTCAGGATATTGCTGATTTTTTGGGTGATTCTTTAGAATTGAGCCAGAAAGCCGCCCAGACCGATGCCAAGGTGATTGTTTTTTGTGGTGTTCGCTTTATGGCTGAAACAGCGGCTGTGCTTTCTCCCCAGAAGAGGGTGCTTATTCCGGATGTGCAGGCTGGTTGCCCCTTAGCTGATATGCTCACGGTTAAGGACTTGCGGAGTTTGAAAGAAAGTCATCCCGGAGCAACTGTTCTCTGTTATGTAAATACCTCGGCGGTTATCAAAGCTGAATCCGATGTCTGCTGCACTTCTGCGAATGCCGATAGAATAGTAAAGGCATTAAAGAGCAAGTCAGAGATTATTTTTGTTCCTGACCGGCATTTGGCCGATTATGCCTCCCGGCGAGCAGATAAGGATTTGATTGTTTGGAATGGCCATTGCCCGGTGCATATAGGGATTTCTGGCGAGGATGTCTTAAGGCAGAAAAGGACCCATCCTGCCGCCAAGGTTATTGTCCATCCTGAATGCACCCGAGAGGTGATTGATTTAGCCGATGGAGTATTTTCTACTTCGGGGATGGGTAAGTATGCAAAAGAGACAGAAGCAAAAGAGATAATTGTGGCTACAGAAAACGGCTTTTTGTATAGATTAGCAAAGAAAAACCCTGATAAAAAGTTTTATCCTGCTTGTGAAAAGGCAGTTTGTGCGGATATGAAACTAATTACCCTGAAGAAAGTGCTTTGGGCTTTGAAGAATATGCAATTCGAGGTGAAAATTCCTCCCCAGATTCAGAAGAAGGCAAAACAGGCGCTGGGCAGGATGTTAGAAATCACTTGACCCTTGTTAAATAGACCTACGGTCTAAAATTCAAAGAATTTTATTTAACAGGGTTGACCCTGTTGAATCCCCAAAAGGAGGAATTCGCCAAGGCGAATTATTTAACAGGGTTGACGAGAAATTTTAGGGTGGTATAATAAGCCAAGGTTTTTTAATCTTATGTTTATGCCGAGGCAGCGAGGCATCATTCCTTTTAAGTTAGTCCGGTGAGACTAATAAAGGAGAAAATGGAAAATTTACTCCGCACCTTTTTATCTAAGAGGAAATTATATAGCCCTTGGTTTCATAATTGTGGAATCAAGGGCTATTTTTTTAATGAAGCCTATCCCGACGCAACGTCGGGATGTCGGCTGAATTTACCCTGTTAAATGCCGCTCCACCATACAATTTAGGCGACCGTAGGGAGACTAAATTGTGGTGTCATTGAATGAACAAAAAAGAGATTGAACGAGCAGTTAGGCGGATAAGTTGTGAAATTTTAGAAAAGGGACTTGCCCAGAGTGGAGGTATAAAAAACCACAAGGATAATCTGGCGGTTATTGGCGTCTATAACCGCGGGGCATATTTAGCGCGGCGTATCGTTAAGGAGATTAAACGAAGGATTTGCCGGGATGTTGATATTGGGTTTTTAGATATTACACTTTATCGTGATGATTTAAGCGATATTTCTCCGCAGCCCATAGTAAAGAAAACAAAGATTAATTTTGATGTTCGCGGAAAGAGAATTATTCTTGTAGACGATGTTTTGTTCACCGGAAGGACAGTGCGGGCGGCTCTGGATGCCATAATTGACTTTGGACGACCAGAAAAGATAGAGTTAGCTGTGCTAATTGACCGCGGGCATCGGGAATTACCTATCCGTCCTGACTATGTAGGTAAAAACATTCCTACCTCTTTATCAGAGATAGTAGAGGTAAAATTAAAGGAGGTGGATGGAGTGGATGAGGTGAAAATCTATAGGTTAAAGGGCAAAGGGTAAAGCAATGAACCAGAAACAATGGAACAAAAAAGATTTATTAGGATTAGAGGATTTAAGCAGAGAAGAGATTGAGTTAATTTTAGATAACGCTCAGTCCTTTAAAGAAATTTCCCAGCGTGAAGTTAAAAAGGTTCCTGCTTTACGAGGAAAGACAATAGCCCTCCTCTTTTTTGAACCAAGCACACGAACGCGGGCGTCTTTTGAATTAGCGGCAAAGAGATTGAGTGCCGATACTATTTCGCTTTCTTCTTCTACAAGCAGTATTTTAAAGGGAGAAAGCTTGCTGGATAGCGTGAAAAATATTGAAGCGATGAGTGTTGATTTGGTAATAATCAGGGATGCTTCTGCCGGTTTGCCCTGGCAGGTTGCCTCGCGAATTGCGGCCGGGGTGATAAATGCCGGTGACGGTTGCCATGAGCATCCTACCCAGGCATTGCTTGATTTATTTACTATTCGCGAGAAAAAAGGGAAAATAGAAGGGCTGAAGGTTTCTATCGTTGGAGATATTGCCCATAGTCGGGTAGCCCGTTCAAATATCTACGGTTTGAAGAAACTGGGAGCGGAAATAACTGTTTGTGGCCCTTCTACCCTCATACCCCTAAAGATAGAAAAGATGGGGGTAAAGGTGGCTTATGATATTGATGAAGCAATCAGAGAGGCAGATGTTTTAAATGTCTTGAGGATTCAAAAAGAGAGATATTCCATTGACTCTCAGATTCCTTCTCTGCGTGAATATCGCCGGCTTAATTATGCATCCCGGTCCAATAAATCGTGGGCTGGAATTGGATTCTGAGATTGCCGATGTTCGTTCTGTAGTCTTAGAGCAGGTGACTAATGGTTTGGCAGTAAGGATGGCGGTGATTTATTTATTGACTGGGTTGTTAACGAAACAAACAAGCCTGACTTAAATGTTTCATTAGCAAATTTTGAAACGCAAGTTTAAAAGAGAAATGTTGTTAATTAAACAAGGACGGGTAATTGATCCTCAAAATAAGATTGATAAAATAGCCGATGTTTTTATCGCCGAGGGGAAGATTGCCCAAATAAACCCCGTTAGAAAGGACGGGGCTTTCCACGGAGGGGTGGGGCTTTCTAACGGGGTAAAAACTAAGATAAACAGGGATAATTGTGAGATTATCGATGCCCGCAATAAGGTTGTGATTCCGGGATTAATTGATATTCACTGTCATTTGCGCGAGCCAGGTCGAGAGGATGAGGAGACAATCTCAAGCGGAGCAGAGGCCGGGGCAAAGGGCGGCTTCACTACTCTCTGTTGTATGCCCAATACCCAGCCGGTAATTGATAATCAAGAGGTAGTTAAATTTATCTATGCAAAGGCTAAAGAGACAAAGATAAATGTTTATCCCTTTGGAGCGGTGACTGAAAAACAAGAGGGCAGGAAGCTCGCCGAATTCGGGGAATTGAAAGAAGCCGGGGTTATCGGTTTGTCTGATGACGGTAATCCTCTCTTGAATTCCGGAATTATGCGGTGGGCATTGGAGTATGCCCGGGTGTTTGATTTATTAATCAGTGTTCATTCTGAAGATATAAATTTATCTAAAAATGGTTCGATGAATGAGTCTTTTCTTTCCACTGTTTTAGGACTGGAGGGAATCCCTGATATTGCCGAATCAATAATGGTCGCCCGCGATTTACAAATTGCTGAATTTCTAAACGCTCGAATTCACTTCGCCCATATCAGTTGCCAAAAATCTGTGGAATTAATTCGCGAAGCGAAGAAAAAGGGAATAAAGGTAACCTGCGAGACGGCTCCCCATTATTGGACGCTTACAGAGGAATGCACGAGGAGTTTTGACCCTAATTTTAAGATAAATCCCCCTCTGCGCACGAGAGAAGATGCCGAAGCAATTAAACAAGGATTAAAAAATGGTACTATTGATGCCATTGCCACTGACCACGCTCCCCATTCTTCGGAAGAGAAAGAGCTATCTTTTGATAAAGCCCCCTTTGGTACTATTGGTTTGGAAACGGCATTAGCCGTCGGAATTAGTGAACTGGTAGAAAAGGGTATTTTGACTCTCTCACAATTGATAGAGAAAATGTCCAGCGAACCGGCAAGAATTTTTAATCTCTGCGGCGGGAATCTGAGTGTTGGTAGCCCAGCCGATTTAACCATCGTTGATTTAGATAAAGAGTGGACAGTGAAAAAGGAGAATTTCATTTCCCGGAGCAAAAATTCTGCATTTTTGGGAAGGAAACTAAAAGGAGAAGTAGTTAGCACAATTTGTGGTGGGAAGGTGGTGTATAAAAAATAGGCTGCGAGTTAAAAAGACCAAGAGATGAAGAATTAGATGGATATAATTTTAAATACCTCCTTATTTTTAGCCGGGCTTGTTGTCTTAATCTTTGGCTCAAGCTGTCTTATTCAAAGTTCGGTAAAGCTTGGTCATATTTTTAAACTCACCCCTTTATTTATTGGCCTGGTGATTGTTGGCTTTGGTACATCTGCTCCCGAGGCCGGAACAAGTATTGTTGCTGCGGTAAGGGGTTATAAAGAAATTGCCTTAGGAAATATTATCGGGAGCTGTATTGCCAACATTGGTTTGGTTCTGGGTTTTTGCGCTTTTTTTTTCCCTTTGGCAGTAAATAAAAATATCTTTAAAAGAGAACTGCCAATAATGCTTTTGGCAGTTGGTTTTGTTTATCTTTTGGCTCTGGATTTGGTTCTAAGTCGAATAGATGGTTTTATTTTGCTTTCTTTCTTTGCCACTTTCCTCTTTCTTGCTTATAAAGGCGCAAAGACCCATTCCTTAGAATTCTCGGAGTTGAAAAGCTTAGCCAATTTCAAATTCAAAAAAATATTCAAAAGAATAAATTCAAAGTTCGCAGTTGGCATGTCATCTATTCTTTCCTTGGGTTTGGTTGTTTTGGGGGCAAATCTGATGGTCCGCTCCGGCGTAGCTCTGGCAAAGATTTTGGGGGTAAGCCCCCGGATTATTGCTATTACTGTATTTGCTATCGGAACATCTCTGCCCGAATTGACTACTTCTCTTGCCGCTTCCTTAAAAAAAATTCCCAGCATAAGCGTAGGGAATATTGTCGGAAGCAATATCTTTAATATTCTATTTATCTTAGGGATAGTGCCTTTGATAGGACCTATTAATATTACTTCTTCAGCATTGCGGTTTGAATTTCCGATACTGTTTCTATTTAGCGCTTCTCTGTTTGCCGTTATGAGAACAAAATATAAGATAACCCGCAAGGAAGGTTTGGTAATGTTTTTGGGATATTTAATCTTTATTTTTTTCTTGGTTAGGAGATAAGATGAGAATTAAACAGGGATTAATCTTGTTATTTATTTTATCTATTTTTGCAAATTCCGCTCAGGCAGAAGTTTCTATAAATTTTTCTCCTTCTAAAAGAAATTTTTTTGCCGGTGAAAAAA
>MZGK01000040.1 GCA_002085025.1 Candidatus Omnitrophica bacterium 4484_213 | reverse complement strand
ACTTTAACATTATAAAAAAGCATTATGAAAAATATTATTAGAATTAAAGCGATTCTTTCTTTATTGCTACTAATTATATTTATAATTGTACTTTTTACAGGGATAGGCTTATATTTTTCCCCATCTGGAAGAATCGCAAAAGAAATTAGTTGGAATTTTTTAGGATTTGACGGATTTATTATGTCTGCGCTAGTGATAATTCATTTATTAATAAATTACAAAATGTTTTTAGGTGAAGTAAAGTTCTTGTTTAGGAGATAGTTGACTGTTGCAATACTAGAGGCACGTTGCACTCTTGCCTCCGCTATCGCTACGGCTCGTGGTGTATAACAGCGTATATTCTGGCTCGGCTATTGCAGAGCAAAGAGAATTTTGCAGATGAACAGATTGTAAAGATTACTAGTGTGGTTGGATTATTCAGCTACATAAATCGTTTTAATGATGCATTAAAGGGTTTTGCCAGAAGTTTAGGATAATAGAAAGAGGCTTCTATTATGAGTAGAACAAAAAATAGTCCAAAAATATTTTTCCTTGAAGTTGAGATAGAAGATAAAAAACTAGTAAAAGAGAAGTTCCCTCAAGCAAAAATATTTAATAAAGTTTTGCCTGAAAAAGAGATTGTCAAACAATGCAGAGAAGCAGAAGTTATATGCCCATTTATCTATAGCAAGATCACCCGTAAAGTTATTGAGTCCTTACCCGCTTTGAAGCTCATTATTACTAGAAGCGTGGGGTATGATCACATAGATTTAGTAGCAGCAAATGAAAAGGGTATTATTATCTGCAATGTTCCTGACTATGGCTCCCATGTTATAGCTGAACATGTTTTTGCATTACTTCTTTCTGGTTTGCGGCATATTATCGAAGGCGATAAAAGAGTTGAGCAGGATAAAAAATTTTATTTTGCTGGTCTAAGAGGGATAGCTCTAAAAGGAAAAAATTTGGGCATCATCGGAACGGGCAAAATTGGCAAAAACGTAGCACGTATCGCAAGTTCTGGATTTTTAATGAATGTTTTTGCTTATGATCCTCATCCAGACAAAGATATTGCTTTGGAAAATCATTTTTCTTATACTGATTTGAAAACCGTTTGGAAAAAGTCTGATATTATCACATTGCATTGCCCTCTTCTTAACAGCACAAAACATTTAATAAATAAAAAAAGTATTTCTGCTATGAAAAATGGAGTGGTAATAGTTAACACTTCAAGAGGAGGAGTAATTGATACAAATGCTTTAATCAAAGGCTTAAAATCCAAAAAAATTTCTTACGCGTTCTTAGATGTTTTAGAGCATGAAAACAATATAATTGAGAATAGAAAACTTGTTGAGTTCCAAAATGTGATTATTACGCCGCATATTGCTTTTTATGCCGATGACTCTATGGGAAAAATATATAGTGAAGCGTTTGCTACTATAAATTCTTTTATACAAAAGAAAAAAATAATAAATCAAGTCAAAGGATTATAATAATGTGTTTTGAAAAATTAAATTCACTTCCTAACTCCTCTTTCATTTTTCAAAACGAAAAAAATCAAATTTATAATTAAATTAAAAGGAGGTAAAAACTATGAAAAAAACAATTGAAAATCTAACAAAATCCTTTATTGGAGAGAGTCAGGCAAGAAATAGATACACATTCTACGCAAGCTGAAGAACATCATGAAGAAAGGTTCAAGAAACTTTTAAAAGAAGTAGAAGCAGGAACGGTGTTCAAAAAAGAGAAAGAAGTCTGGTGGGTTTGTCGAGAATGTGGTTATGTCCATTTTGGGAAAGAACCACCAGAAAAGTGTCCTTCTTGTGATCATCCTAAAGGTTTCTATCAACTTAAGTGTGAAGAGTATTGAAAAGGGGATTCATACAATTGCTTTAAAAATTCGCAAAATCGCCTGCGTCATACGACCACCTAACAGGAGATTAAGCGGTTCGACTTCGCTTCGCTCCGTTCAAATTTTTGCTTTGGAACAATCGAGACTCGCAAAAACTTCGCAAATCTGCATACGTTCAACCAAATGCTTGCGAGCCAGTTGATTTATAAATAGAACCTTGTAAAGTTAATTTATGAAGAAAATTATTATGGATTCAAAAGCTAAAATCTTGATTGGGGTTTTTTGGTTGTTGGAGTTGCTTTAATTAGCGGATTCTATATCTGGAATCTAAATAAAAAAAATCGAAAAAGGAGTAAATATTATTGAGATTGATAAACTTAAGAGCGATTTTCGGGATTATCGGGGAAAAGAAGTTTCAATTTTGGTTAAGAAAATAAAATCTTTCGAAGAGCCTATTAATCCAAATACGCAGTCAAAATCCTGAGGTAAAAGATATGAATGAGCATCAGATTAAAGAAGTAAACCCCCTTAGGAATAAGATGCGGACTGTGTCTGTGATTTCGACGGCCTAAAGAATATCTTGATTAAGGGGTAAAGAAGGCCACCCTTTTTGGCTCTATTCGCGAGAGGAGAAGTCACTAAATCTCTTCATCCTCTTCTCAAGCAAAGGATATTAAGCGAACAAGAGGTGATCCTATGGAGAAAGACGTAAAGACAGAAAGCCCCACTCTTTCTAAGAAGGTTCACTGCAAAATAGAAATATGAAAATCGGCGGGTTTCAAAAGTTCTCTTTGATAGACTATCCGGGCAAAATCTGCGCAATCATTTTCACCCAGGGGTGTAATTATCGCTGTGGCTACTGTCACAATCCGGAGTTGGTAGAACCAAAACTTTTTTCTCCGCTTATTCCCGAAGAAGAAATTTTTTCCTTTTTAGAGAAACGTAAAGGAAAGTTAGAGGCAGTGGAGATAACCGGCGGCGAGCCCACACTCCAGCCCGACCTATTTGAGGTTCTTAGAAAAATCAAGGCGATGGGCTATTTGACTAAATTGGATTCCAACGGAAGTAATCCTGAGGTAGTCCAGAAGGCAGTTGGCTTAAATCTCGTTGATTATCTGGCAATGGATATAAAAGCCTCCCTTGGAAAGTATCGCAGTGTTGTCAATTCTAATATTGATTTAAACAAAATCAACCAGAGCATAAAATTGATTATGAATTCAGGATTGGACTATGAATTTCGCACGACAGTGGTTAAGTCGCAACTCAAGAAGGACGACATCCTGGAGATTGGAGAGATGATTAGAGGGGCTAAGCTGTATATCCTCCAGAGATTCACTCCGGCAAAGACATTAGACCCTCGGTTTCTTAAAGAAGAGACCTATCCCGAAGAAGAATTTGAGAATTTTAAGGAATCTTTAAAAGGATATGTTACTAAATGTATTATCCGATGACTCCTGTGTACCCTTCCTTTGAAACCTTCGGTCCTATTCCCTCCCGTCGTTTAGGCAGAAGCTTGGGCCTCAACAACATCCCTCCTAAATTCTGTTCTTATTCCTGCGTTTATTGTCAGGTTGGTTCTGCCCGAAATACGCAAGTTGAGCGTCGGGAGTTTTATAACCCCAAAGAGATAGCCAAAAAGGTTAAAGCAAAGGTGGAACAGCTGCGAGCAAATGAAGAAATTATTGATTATCTGAGTTTTGTGCCTGATGGCGAGCCAACGTTGGATGTTAATTTAGGCAAAGAGATTGAGATGCTTAAATCCTTAGGGATTAAAATTGCTGTAATTAGCAATGGTTCTTTAACCTATGAGAAAGGGGTGAGGCGAGATTTATTAAAGGCAGATTGGGTTAGCCTCAAGTTGGATGCGGCAAGCGAGGAGGTCTGGCGTAGGATCAACAGACCCTCGGGGCTGTTGAAGTGGGAGTCAATCTGTAGGGGGATGTTTGAGTTTGCTAGAGAATATAAAGGAGAATTGACCAGCGAGACGATGTTGATTAGGGGTATAAATGATGATGAAAGGGAGATTAGAAAGATAGCCGATTTCTTGAGTGAACTGAAGCCGGCTAAATCCTATATTTCTATTCCAATTAGGCCCCCAGCCGAGAGATGGGTTAAACCGGCAGAGGAAGAGGCAGTTAATATTGCCTATCAAATTTTTTCTGCTGAGTTGGATGAGGTGGAACTCTTGATTGGTTATGAAGGAGATAATTTTTTTTCCGCGGGTAATATTGCCGAAGATTTGCTTGCCATTACTTCTGTGCACCCAATGCGAAGAGAGGCTGTGGAGAAGCTCTTGCAAAGAGCAGGGGCTAAGTGGGAGGTGATAGAGAGGTTGATTGAGGAAGATAAGATTAAAGAGGCGAGGTATGCGGGGAAGAGGTTTTATTTGAGGGTAATGGGTTCACCCTGTTAAATAATTTTAAATTTTTGCATAGCGGGAAGAAGATATTTATCAAAAGAAGGTTCGAATCTTATTCAACAGGATAAATGGTAAAGATTTTACATAAAAAAAGGTTAAACAGAGAAACTACCCTTTATGAGCTGGATTTGCCGGAGATTGCTGCCAGGGCAGAGCCAGGGCAGTTTGTAATTCTACGAGTGGATGCCGATGGAGAGCGAATCCCCCTTACTATTGCTGATTTTGACTGCAACAAAGGGACTATCACTGTTGTTGCCCAGGAGGCAGGAGCAACTACCAGATTACTCTCCCGGAAAGAGGCTGGTGAAGAGCTTGCCGGGGTAAGTGGCCCCCTGGGCAAGCCAGTGGATATTGATAGAATAAATAAGGTTCTCTGCATTGGGGGTGGTGTAGGGATTGCCTGCATCTATCCCGTTGCCCGCGCCTATAATGGTGCTGGGAGCGAGGTTATCTCGATTATCGGTGCGCGCACAAAAGAACTGCTTATCTTTGAGAATAGGATGCGAAAGGTAAGCAAAGAGCTTCTGATAACCACCGATGACGGTTCGTATGGAGAAAAAGGATTTATTACTGATTGCCTTAAGAGATTGCTAAGACGGATAAAGATAGATTTAGTCTTTACAGTTGGTCCGGCGATAATGATGCAGGGGATTGCCGAGATAACCCGTCCTTTGAACATAGAGACCTGGGCCGGGCTGAATCCCTTGATGGTAGATGGCACAGGGATGTGCGGAGCCTGTCGGATTAGCGTAGATGGTAAGATGAAATTTGCCTGCGTGGATGGTCCGCATTTTAATGCTCATTTAGTTGACTTTGAGGAGTTGATAGCCCGTCAGAAGATGTATCAGGAAAAGGAACAGTTAGCAGTAGGCAGTATACAGTAGGCAATAAAAAGCTAGTATGCAAGAAGTTGCCTACTGCTAACTATCAATTGCCTACTATAGGTTGATTTAGACATTAGAGCAATTAGCTAGGGGACTTGCTAAAGGCAAGTATAATTAGGCATTTATCGTCTATTATGTCCTCCAGAATTATGCATCGTCAAGAAATACCCAAACAGCCTCCTCAGGAGCGGATTCACAATTTTAAGGAAGTTGCTTTGGGTTATGATGAAGAGAGAGCAGTAGCCGAGGCAAAGAGGTGTTTGCAGTGCCCAAATAAGCCCTGCGTTAGGGGATGTCCGGTAGGCATAGATATCCCCGCCTTTATCAAAAAGATTGCTGAGAGGGATTTTGCCGCTGCCGCAGAGATATTGAGAGAGAAGAATAGTCTGCCGGCAGTCTGTGGTCGGGTCTGTCCCCAGGAGGAGCAGTGTGAAAAGAGTTGCACCCTTGCCCATAAGAGCCAACCCATTGCTATTGGTTGTTTAGAAAGGTTTGTGGCTGATTGGGAGATAAGTAAATCACCAGTAAGCAGTATGCAGTACGCAGTAGGCAAAATGAAAGATAAAAGGAGTAAGATTGCCAACTGCCAACTGTCAGTTGTCAATTACTCTCAACCTTCAGTTGCGGTAATTGGTTCTGGTCCGGCCGGGCTTACTGTGGCTGGTGAGTTAGCAAAATTGGGTTATTCTGTAGTTATCTTTGAAGCCCTGCATCTTCCCGGCGGTGTTCTCACCTACGGCATCCCCGAGTTTCGCCTGCCTAAAGAGATTGTCAAAGAGGAGGTAAGGTATCTCCAGAGTCTAAGTGTTGAAATTAAAACCGACTATGTTATCGGAAAGATAGAGACAATCGACGGACTTTTTAAGCGCGGGTTTAAGGCGGTTTATGTTGCTATTGGTGCTGGTTTGCCTAAATTTATGGGCATTGACGGCGAAAATCTAATTGATGTTTATTCAGCAAATGAGTTTCTCACCCGGGTTAATCTAATGAAGGCCTATCTGTTTCCCCGGGTTGCTACACCAATTAAGATTGGCAGAAGAGTAGGTGTAATTGGGGGGGGGAATGTAGCCCTTGATTCGGCGCGCACTGCCATTAGATTGGGAGCAGAGGAAGTATATGTTCTCTACAGACGCTCCGCTGAGGAGATGCCGGCGCGGGCTGAAGAATTTGAAAATGCCCGTGAAGAGGGGATAAAGTTCAAATTTTTGACCCAGCCGATAAGGATTATCGGTGGTAAAAGGAGAAATGTGCGGGCTATGGAGTGCCTAAGAATGAAACTCGGCGAGCCCGATACCTCGGGCAGACACCGACCAATTCCCATTGTCGGCTCAAATTTTGTTATTGAGCTAAATACAGTTATTATCGCTATTGGCACTGGGGCAAATCCACTTTTGCCGGGTAGTGTCCCCGATTTGGAGGTGAATAAAAAGGGGTATATAAAGGTTGACGCTGAAGGAAGGACCTCTAAAAAAGGCGTATTTGCCGGGGGTGATATTGTTGGCGGTTCGGCAACCGTAATTGCGGCAATGGGTATGGCAAAGAGAGCGGCTTTAGCTATAGATAGATATATTCGCAGCCTCCGAAGCGAATAGGCGCTGTCCGAAGCGAAACTTCGGACAAAGAATCCGGAAAAAAGAATTTTATTTAACAGGGTTGACAAAAGTTTTTAGAAGTGTATAATTAATAATGAAAACCATTTTCACTAAGCATCTATTAAAACGGATGTCTGGTTACCCAGGTTAAAAAGATTGCCCTGAGGAAAAATGCAACAAAGTTACTCTAAAAAAATGCCTCCGCGCCGATCTGGCCCAGGCGGGGCTAAAGGATGGTGGCGAGGAAGATTCAAAGGTTGCGGTTATAGATTTACTGTCCCCAGACAGGTAATCTTAGATACTCTTAATAGAACTTCTAAACATCTTAGCGCTGAGGATATATATTTGGCCGTGCACAGGACCTGTCCCAATATTGGACTTACTACTGTTTATCGCACCTTAGAATTACTTGTTCAGATAGGGCTGGTCTTTAAATTTGATTTTGGCGATGGCAGAGCAAGATATGAATTATCGCGGGAGACCCATCCCCGCGAGCATTGCTATTTAGTCTGTATTAGTTGCGGAAGGGCAATCAATGCTGATGACTTTAGAGAAAAGGAAACAGAAAGAGTAAAACAGATAGAAGAAACGATTGCTAAAAGATATAATTTCAGAGTCAGAAATCAAATAACCCAGTTTTATGGGTTGTGCGGGAAATGTAGTAAAGGAAAGGTAATATAGGGGCAACTTCTCTATAGGTATTATTAGAGGCAACTCCTCTATCGCCTCTATAAGGAGTCCGCCCTTATAAGGAACAAGGAGGTGAGTAAGATGCCAGGTGGAAATGGAACTGGTCCATTAGGAATGGGTCCGATGACCGGTCGGGCGGCTGGTTATTGTGCCGGTTATCCTACTCCTGGTTGTGCCAATCCAATTCCGGCAAGAGATTATGGATTGGGTCTTGGCCGCGCTTGGGGTAGAGGCCGTGGTTTCGGACGAGGATTTGGCTGGTATGGGGTTCCCTACCCCTATGCCTCCAATTTAGCGCCTCAAGAGGAACTAAATATACTCCGAGGGCAAGCCAAAGCAATGGAGGAAGGAATTAAGGCTGTTAACCGACGGATAGCAGAATTAGAATCTGCAGTAAAGAAGGATAAATAACAGAACTTTTGCGTTCCTCACTATCGTGGTTTTTATACTTGCCCTGCGGGCAAGTATAAAATAGGGGCAACTTCTCTATAGATATCATTAGAGGCAACATTTTTATCGCCTCTATAAGGAAACCGCCCTTATAAGGAATTCAGTCCCGTAGCCTGCCTCACTTGATTTTAGCTAAAAAAACCAATGTTTGCTCCCAGAGGAGTTGCGCAAAGTGCAACTATAAACGCAAAAGTCCTGCAAACAATTAAACACGAGGGGGATTTGATTAGGATAGCTATATCTACAGACGGAGATTTTGTATCTGCCCACTTTGGCCGTTGTCCATCTTTTACTATTATTGAGATAGAAAATGGCAAAGTTATAAGCAAAGAAGTCGTAGACAATCCCGGCCATCATCCGGGATTCCTGCCTCGATTTCTTCATCAAAGGGGAGTCCGTTACATTATTGCCGGCGGTATGGGGCAGAGGGCAGAGGGACTGTTTGCTCAGGCAGGAATCCAGACCATAATGGGAGTAAGCGGCAGTATAGATGAGGTAATTGATAAGATAATTAAGGGGACGCTTAAAGGTGGAGAGAGTTTATGTCGACCCGGTTCAGGTAAAGGATATGGCGTAGATAAAACCGAGTGTGAGCACCCCGAGGAGGAAAACCAATGAAGATTTGCATAACTTCGCAAGGAGATAATTTAGAATCCTTTGTTGACCCCAGATTTGGCCGCTGTCTTCATTTTATTATTATTGACCCTGAGACATTAGAATTCGAAGCAGTGCAAAATCCCAGTCTTGTTGCTGGTGGAGGAGCAGGTATTCAATCCGCCCAACTTATGGTTGATAAGGGCGTTGAGGCAGTTTTAACAGGCAATGTCGGTCCTAACGCGTTTGCTACATTACAGACAGCAGGAATAAAAATAATTAGCGGAGTCCGCGGAAAGGTTTCTGAAGCGATAGAAAAATACAAAAAAGGCGAATTGAAGCCTACGGATAATCCGAGCGTTGATAGAAAATTTGGGATGGGGAGCTAAAACAGCGAAATTTGCTTCACAAATTTCTATCCTGCTTCATTCGCTTCGCTCATTTCGCAGGCTCTCGCCTATGGCGAGAAAGGAAAGTTCGTGCGTGACGATTATTTCTGTTGCCAGTGGTAAGGGCGGCACAGGTAAAACTACTGTTGCCACAAATTTTGCATTATCAATTCCAAATGTGCAGATTTTAGATTGCGATGTAGAAGAACCAAATGCCCATCTATTTATAAAACCCAAGATAAAGAATAAAGTTCCTGTTTTTATTCCCATCCCTGAGATTGATAAAGATAGGTGTAATTTTTGTGGCAAGTGCGCTGAGGTTTGTGCTTATAACGCTATAGTTGTTGTTAAAGAAAAAGTTTTAGTATTCCCGGAACTTTGTCACGGTTGCGGCGCTTGCAGTTATTTCTGTCCTCAAAAAGCAATAAAAGAGGTTGATAAACAGGCGTTGTAGAAATAGGAAGTAAACTCCGCCCCTGCACGCAGGGGCGGGGTAAAAACGACCTCCAATTTGTTCAAGGTCGCCTCAATATCGGCGAGGCAATGTCGCCTCCTATTATCAGAGCAGTTAAAAAGCTATATCAACCCCGTTAGAGATAAGAGACTGCAGGTGTTTGAGGTCGCCAAAGGTAATCTATCTCTAACGAGGTCAACCCTATTAGCACAGTCATCATTGATGCCCCTCCAGGCACATCCTGTTCGGTTATTGAATCAATAAAAGGAAGCGATTTTTGTATTTTAGTTACCGAACCCACCCCCTTTGGTCTTAATGATTTAATTCTTGCGGTTGAGGTTTTAAGAAAACTCAAGATTCCTTTTGGTGTTGTTATTAACCGTTCTGATTTAGGTGATAGAAAAACAGAGGACTATTGCAAAAAGGAAAATATTCCTATTTTGATGCGTATTCCTTTCAGTAAAGAAATAGCTTCTGCTTATTCAAAAGGCAAACTTATCGTTGAGCAATTTCCAGAATATAAACAAAGGTTTAAGGGCTTGTTTAATTTAATAAATGTTTAAACAAATTTTAAAAGAGTTAAAAATTCACGCGCCTTTTACTATCTTTGGCGCAATTAGCGGAATTATAGTTATGGCAATTTTTCATAACTTGCCCCATACTATTTCTTATAATATTTTCTACATTCTTCATCCTATACACGTTGTTTTGAGCGCACTTGTCACTGCATCAATTTACAACCTTCATACCTGCGGTCGCGGCCCACATATAAAAGGAAAACCCCGTAAGGCCTTCGGTCTCTCACGGGGTAAATGCAATCTCTGGATTTTGCTTGTTATAGGAT
This sequence comes from Candidatus Omnitrophica bacterium 4484_213, assembly GCA_002085025.1. Taxonomy (GTDB): domain Bacteria; phylum Omnitrophota; class 4484-213; order 4484-213; family 4484-213; genus 4484-213. The sequence continues at coordinate 3,477 of MZGK01000040.1, read as the reverse complement.
ATGTCGGGTCTATAGGTATAGCTACGATAAGCGATTCATTAATACCTTATTTAGGAGAAGCCCTGCTTAATATGCCGAATAGAGGTATCCATATCGGGTTTATTGAGAAATGGTGGTTGGTTAACCCTTTGGCTGTCGTAGGTATACTTATAGCTTATTTTAAACCGACAACAAAATTTCCCCATTCCGGACACGTTCTATTAAGCACGTGGGCTTCATTGTTTCACATTATTATGGCAACAAGAGGAGCAGCCCTGAGTTGGTTCTGGTATATCGCTATTTTTTTATTTCTTTTTTTCGCAGTTTGGATACCTTGTTGCCTAAGCGATATAGTCTTTCCTTTGCTTTTTGTCAGGAAATCTAAAGATCAAATTTTGCCTTCGATTTAAATTGGGAAGGAAAAAAAGTAAATAAAAGCGTCCGCCTTTGGCGGACTTCGGCTCTCGCCTATGGCGAGTGAGGAAAGGAGGGATCTAAAAATGTTAATTGATGAAAAAACAGAGGAAATTTTGAAAGAAAGATTTGCCCGGGGGCTCCAGGAAACTGTAGATATCAAGGTGTTTACAAGAAGGGTTGTAGATATAAATGAAAACCCTGAACACGCCCGTTTTAGTGAAGGTTTAGTGAGAGAACTTTCCCAAATCAGTGATAAGATAAAAGGAGAGATTCTTAGCATAGAAAGCGAAGAAGCAAGGAGATTAAATTTAGGCACTTCTCCGGTAATTCTAATCGGTAAAGACTTGGGATATTCAATAGAATACTGGTTGCCACCAGCTATGCACCAGGCTGGAACTTTTATTGAGACCATATCTTTAGTTTCTCAAAGGGAAAGTGGCTTGAATAGTTCCTCTAAAGAGAAATTGAAAAATATTGACAGAGATATCCTTTTAGAAACCTATATCAGTTTTGATTCTCCTCAATGTGTCCCTGCAGTCCTTTTAGCGAATAGAATTGCTGTTGAAATTCCAGGAAAAGTAACTTCGCGCTTGATAGAAGTAGGTTTTTCTAAAGCAAAGCAATTTAATATATCCTCTGTTCCTCAGCAGATAATAAACGAAGATATAAATTCTGCTATGCGCGGTTTTCAATCTGAGGAAAAGTTAGTGAATCAAATAATCTCTTATGGTTCTTCAAGGGCTGAGGAAATACTTGCCCAAGAAAAAGAAGAGGCAAAGAAAAAAGAGGAACTCATTGATAGCCCAAATTATCCCATTGTTTTGAACGAAAATAGTTTTGCTCAAGCAGTAAGCAAGTATTCTTTTTTAGTGGTTGATTGCTGGGCAGAATGGTGCGGGCCTTGCCAGATGGTTCACCCGGTGATTGAGAGTTTGGCTAAGAAACATAAAGGGAAAATTACTTTTGGGAAATTAAATGTAGATGAGAACCAGGGGATTGCCTCCCATTTTGGAATTATGTCCATTCCTACCCTTCTTGTATTCAAGGATGGGGAGAATGTGGGCTCAATTATTGGTGCTATGCCCGAGAAGGTATTGGAAGAAAAACTCAGTGCTTATTTAGGCCATTAGAAAGATTCTTTCTAAGGAGGCCAGAGAAAAGGAAGGAGTAATGAATATTGCCATATCCAGTGGAAAAGGCGGGACGGGTAAGACTTTTATAGCTACCAACCTGGCAAGGATATTCTCGGAAAGGTTTAGCCAGGTTTGTTATTTGGATTGCGATGTAGAAGAACCCAATGGGCATCTATTTTTATCACCTCAGGAGGTTGAAGAGGAAGAGGTTAAACTTCCCGCCCCCAGTGAGGTAGACGAACAGAAATGTATTAACTGCGGTAAGTGCGCAGAGGTATGTAGTTACAATGCCATTGCTGTACTAAAGAACAAGGTTCTTATATTTAAGGAATTATGCCACGCCTGTGGCGCGTGTAGCATTGTTTGTCCTGCTAATGCTATTGTAGAAAAAGAAAGAAAGATAGGAGTTGTAAAGAAAGGTAAAAATAAGAATTTGAACATATATTATGCCCTTTTAGGAACGGCTGAAGGTGGTATGTCTCCACGATTGGTAAAGAAAGTAAGAGCATTTGCCGGGGAAGGAATCAACCTTCTGGATTCATCCCCAGGGACAAGTTGTCCCGTAGTAGAGACAGTTAAGGAAGGCCAGGAGCCGGTGGTAGTGGTGAACAGGGCGGAGTATATGGATACAGCCCTAAAGGAATATTGTGATGAAGAGCAATTGGATATCATAGGAGAAATTCCTGATGAGCGTAGGGTAGCTGAAGCTTATTCCCGGGGTGAACTTGCAGTAGAAAGATTTCCCGAATTTAAAGATATGTTTGGAAAATTAGCTGATAAGATACTGATTTTGGCTGGACAAAAAAGAGAGGTAAAGAAAAGAAAAAAAACAGGGAAGCCGTCTCTTGGAGAAATAACAAAAAGCACTACAAAATATACAGATCAATATGTTGAAAAACCAAAAGAATTGGTTGTGATTAGCGGCAAGGGTGGCACAGGTAAGACATCTTTGACAGCTTCTTTTGCCGCCTTAGCTAAACCAATTATAATCTCTGATTGCGATGTAGATGCGGCAGACCTGCATTTAGTTCTCTCTCCTCAGGTAGAAGAGAAAGGTTTTTTTAGCGGAGGAGTAGAAGCAAAAATAGACCAAGCAAGATGTGTAGGGTGCGGAAGATGTAAAGAAGCTTGTAAGTTTGCTGCTGTTGAGGAAAGAAACCAGAACGGTAAAAAAGAGTATATAATCAACAAATTGGCCTGTGAAGGTTGCGGGGTGTGTAAATTGGTGTGTGAATATAATGCGGTGAAGACTAAACCTGCAGTGAATGGAGAATGGTTTGTATCTGATACTCGGCATGGACCAATGAGCCATGCTAAGTTGGGGGTAGCTGAGGAAAATTCAGGAAGATTGGTTACCCTTGTTCGGGAAAATTCTTATCCATTAGCCAAGAGAATTAACAAGAAGAGAGCATTGATAGACGGAGCACCGGGCACCGGTTGCCCGGTAATTTCCTCTATTACGGGTGCAGATTTTGCCCTGGTGGTTACAGAGCCTACTGTTTCTGGCATGCACGATTTAGAAAGGGTTTTTCAGCTGGTAAAACACTTTGGAGTAAGGTCAGGGGTGGTAGTAAACAAATATGATTTGAATCAGGAGTTGACAGAGGAAATAGAAGAATTGGCGAAGAGATACCATTCGGAATTTATGGGGAGAGTACCTTATGGAAAAGAGGTAACAGAGGCGCAGATGCAGAAGCTTTCTGTGGTAGAGTATACAAATACGGCGTTGACTGACAGCATAAAGGAGATTTGGAAGAAGATAGATAAAATTTACCAATAGGAGTTTTGCAAAAATTCAGCGAGAGGGAATTTTTGCATTCCTCGCTCTCGTGGTTTTTTCTTAACGCTAAAATCTGCGTTTCGGCAGGCAAAAATCAAACTCGCCCGACTCTGTCCCTCAACATTTCGGGAGATCGGCGGTCTCAGACATGATTTTTGTACTTCCTGC
>MZGK01000039.1 GCA_002085025.1 Candidatus Omnitrophica bacterium 4484_213 | reverse complement strand
CTTTTTCTTCATTGGGATCATTTACTTATAGTTTCTCTATCTTCTTTTTTTCTACCCCCTTAATATTACTCAAAACATTCCGTGTATCCAAAATATAGGGAGAGTTGCGAACAATAAAGTTATAATCCAAAGAATGGTCGGTGACAATAACCACACAATCCTGTTGAGACAAAAATCTTCTGCTCAAAGGATGAGAACGAAAAATTCTCTTCCCCAGCTTTATTTTCTCAATAAAGGGGTCAAAATAAGAAGCCCTTGCTTTTCTTCTGGAGAGAATCTTGATAATCTCAATTGCCGGGGATTCTCTGATATCAGCGATATTCTTTTTATAGGTAATCCCTAAAATGAGAATCTTGCTATTGCAAAGCGCCCTTTTTGCTCTCTTTAAAATCTTCTTTATCCTTTCAACAACATAGTTCGGCATTGCCGAATTAATCTCATCGGCAAGTCGGATAAACCTCGCCTCTATTCCCTTTAAACCTGCTTTATAAGAAAAATAAAGCGGGTCAACCGGCAGACAGTGCCCACCCAGGCCAGGCCCGGGATAAAAAGGCAAAAAACCAAAGGGTTTTGTCCTGGCAGCGGCAATTACCTCCCAGGCGTCAATATTCATCTTATGACAGATTAGAGCCATTTCATTGGCAAGCCCGATATTCACCGCCCGAAAGGTATTCTCCCAGAGCTTGGTCATTTCGGCTATCTCCGGAGAAGAAACCGAAATAACCCTTTCTACAATCTGCGAATAAAGAAACCCTGCCAGTTGGGTGCTTTCTCCATTTATTCCTCCGACTACCTTAGGGATATTTCTTGTTTTATATTTTTTATTTCCAGGATCAACCCGCTCAGGGGAAAAAGCAAGCAAAAAATCTTCACCCCCCTTTAAACCGCTTTCTTCCAACAAAGGCAAAACTACATCTCGCGTAGTTCCCGGATAAGTCGTGCTCTCCAAAATTATCAGCTGGTTTCTCTTTATGGTTTTGCTGATTTTTCTAGTCGCCTTTAAAATAAAAGAAATATCCGGGCTGCGGGTCTTACTCAAGGGAGTGGGCACAGCAATAATTATAACATCGGCTTGTTTTAATTTAGAATAATCAGGATAGCACTTCAGGGTTTTTTTTAGTAAAGGTTTTAATCTAGCCGAAGAAACATCGGAGATATAAGAATTAGCGCTGTTTATTTTTTTTATCCTTTCTTTATCAGTATCAACGCCAAGCACCAAAAATCCCTTTTTAGCAAATTCTACGGCTAAGGGAAGTCCTACATAGCCTAAACCAATGACGCTAATAATAGCTTTCTTCTGCAAAATCTTCTTTTTTAGATTTTCCATTACTTTCAACTTCATTTAGATATCTCCACTGCCTCGCCGGGAAGCGCCTTTATCCTGAAGATCAACCAAACTGTGCTGTTATTTTTTCTCTGTGTGGCGTCAATCTTTTTATAGTCGTAATTTAACTCTACTATCCAACAAGGCAATTCGTGGACTATTCTGTATCCATGAACCATACTGTATCCGCCAGAATCCCAATTCTTCTGCTTAATAAAATCATATCTCTCGTAAATCCCTATCTTCCACAGAGAGTTTAAGGCATAATCAAGCTCGGCACTCAGTTCACAACTTTCTGAACGCTGATAGCGATTACTTAGTGTGAAACCCCATTTTTCTCCCTTAGCAGTTAAATCTGCATTCATCTCCTTAAAATGGCCGGCATAAGAATCATAAACAGTGCCAACATCAATATTCAACCAGTCGTAAGGATTGAGATCTAAGTCACCTTTTATATCAGAAAGTTGATGGGGATGTCCTTCTCTGTGATGCATATAATAATCTGCTTCAATTGTCAAGTCGGCTAAATTTACTATTTCCTCCTCTTCCCTTTCTTCAACATTATAGAGAGGATAAACCTCACCTAAATTTTTGTTCTCTGAAAATTTCCTCACTCTTCTTCTCGTCTGAAGAATATTCTCCAGAGTCAGTGTAACTGCGTTTTTACCGCTGATATCATCTACACTATCAAATTGAAACAGTCGTGAAGAAGGAAGCTTAGGCTCGCGGATATAGTTATAGCTTGCCTTGGGTTTAATAATATGCTTTAATTTATTGACCTCTATCCCCAAGAAGTCGCTCTTAAAATCGAACACTCGGTAAAAACGGGTACTTAAATCTACACCGCCATAATATATCCCCCGAAGTAGATCCCCTTTGCCGTTTTTGTCTCTATTGTAATAGGTCTGGCGTGTCCCTACATAAGGCCGCACATCCAACCAGTTCCATAAACGGGTAATCTGATAAGAAAGTTGATTATAGGTATCTAAACGCCGGGCTTTTTCGTCACCTACTTTATCTATTGTCCCCCCACTTGCATCGCGATTAGCGGCTTTCTTGCAGAAATTATTAAAACTGCTCTCATTTTTGAAATAGAAATCGCTCTCTCCCAACCTTGTTTCTGAGAGCTCAAATTTCAATTCCGGCAACTGTTCAGTGACAGTCCAGAAGTCGTTCACCTGTTTTTTTACTTTTGCACTAAGGATGTAACTGCCCGGTGAATAGGTCAGAGAAAGATAGGATTCGGGTTGCTTTTCCTGCTCATATTCGCTATAGAAATAATCCTTGTTAAAATCTTTATCTCTGAGTTTATGATATTCAAAACGGAGGTTCGTGTCCTCATCTATCTCATAGTGATGCTTTAACTCTAATTTGTATCTTTCTCTCTCTGCCGGTTCTCCCTCGGCTTTTAATCTATCCCGCTCATAGATATAATATGTGTTTAATTCTCCTTCTCCAAAGATAGAATTATATTTATAATCAACCCCCTCACCCATCCCCTTGCGCTCATAGTAATCAAGATTAATGTGTCCTTCTCCTTCACCAATATTAAAACGGGAGGCGGTTTTTAAAAATGCCCCCCATTCCTTGCTATGGCCGGGGATAACTCTAATATGCGGGCGATTATCTTTCAGGGAATATGAATAAAAAGGGAAATAAAAGATGGGAACCTTACCAAGCCAAAAAAACACATTCTTTGCTTGCACCCTCTGCCCTAAGGTAATATCAATCTTCTGTGAAGATATTCTATAATCGGCGCAGTGGGGATGGCGGGGGTCACAGGTAGTAATATAACCTTGGCTCACTTTAAATTCGTTATCAGAAACCTTGCTTATCTTCTTGCCCTTGCCATACCAAACAGGAGAGAATAGACTCGCATTATCCAGACTTCCTTCCTTGGTATCTAAATTATAAATCAGGTTTTCGCCAACTAATCTACTACCCTCTTCGCTTAAAACTACATTCCCGCGAGCATAAGCGTCTTTTGTCTGAGCATCTATCTTTAATCTATCACAGGTTAATTTTATGCCTTTATAAGTAATCCTCACATCTCCGCTGGCAATCATCTTTTTACCATCTTTTGAATACTCTATATTATTGGCTTGGCAAATGATTGGTTCCTCTTCGGCAGTGGCAACATAAGCGAAACAAAAGGTAAAGGGTAAAAGACAGAAGATAGCAACCAGTAGACAATTGACAATAGACGAAGTAACAGTAGACAATTGGCAGTAGGCAATAGGCAAAGAACTAGTAGGCAATAGGCAATTGGCAGTAGGCAACTTCTTGTCTTTCGTTTTGCTTACTGTAGATTGCCTACTGCATACTGATAGTTCCATCACACAATTGCTTCTTCGCTCCGGGGGTCAAAATAATGGCATCTCTCACTATTAAATATTAAATCTATATTTTCGCCTACCTTGAGTTTCTCGGGAGCAATCTGCGCAGACTCCAAGCGCACATTAAAGCTCTCTTTACCTACACTAAAACTGAGAAATGTCTCTGCACCCATTGGCTCAATGAGCTCTAATTTAGAGCGAACGATGTTTTCCTCTTTGGAAGAGGTATTTAGATTCATTCTGTTAAGTAATTTCGCCCCGTTAAATAGTGGCTTTGCCGCTCCCCCGCCGGAAGTGTCAGGGGATTTAACAGGGTAAATATCCTCGGGCCTTATCCCTAAAGTTACCTCCTTTCCCTCTTTGCTATCCAGTCTGTTAACATGCAAGCGAGAAACCTTAATTTGAAAACTGGCTCCCTGAAAATATAAATTTCCTTCTCGGCAGTCAATCTTTCCCTCAAAAAAATTCATCGGTGGACTGCCAATGAAGCCGGCTACAAATTTATTCACCGGCTGATGATAAAGCAAAGCAGGGGTGGAGAGTTGCTGAACTCTTCCTTCTTTGATTACCGCAATACGCTCACCCATAGTCATTGCTTCAATCTGGTCATGGGTAACATAAAGCATTGTTGTCTGGAGCCGTTGATGGAGCTTTTTTATCTCTGTGCGCATCTGCACGCGGAACTTAGCATCTAAATTACTCAGGGGCTCGTCAAACAAAAAAACCAAGGGCTCGCGGACAATCGCTCTCCCTAACGCTGCTCTCTGCCTCTGCCCACCAGAAAGAGCGCGCGGTTTTCTATCCAATAAATCAAATATCCCTAAAATCTCTGCTGTTTTAGAAACCCTTTCTTCAATTACCTTAGGTGGATGCTTGTGCAATCTCAAAGCAAAAGTGAGGTTCTGACGCACAGTCATATGGGGATAAAGGGCATAGTTCTGAAAAACCATGGCGATATCCCTATCTTTTGGGGGAACCTCATTAACTAGTCTCTCACCTATATATATCTCTCCTTCGCTAACATCCTCTAATCCGGCAATCATCCTTAAAATAGTAGATTTACCACACCCCGAGGGGCCTACCAGCACCAGAAATTCCTTATCTCTCACCTCTAAATTTACATTACTGGCTGCTCGGACACTGTTGGGATAAACCTTTGATACATTTTTTAAAATAACCTTTGCCATTATGCCTCACTCCGTTCGCCATATAATTACGGCGATTAACAACGATTACAGATATAACACATCAGCAACTTCTCTATCGCTGATAACTGTAATCTTATTTTTCATCACTGCAATCAAACATTTAAATATTCCAGAACTTGCTCCAATGTCTCCTTTAACTTCCGGCGGTCTACGATCATATCAATCAATCCGTGCTGGAGAAGAAACTCAGACCTTTGAAAGCCGGACGGGAGTTTCTGACGAATTGTCTGTTCAATTACTCGCGGACCCGTAAACCCAATCAACGCCCGCGGCTCAGCGATAATTATATCTCCCAAAGAAGCAAAGGAAGCCAATACTCCAGCCATCGTAGGGTTAGTAAGCACAGAAATAAAAGGAACGCCGCTTTTATTGAGTTTAGAAATAGCGGCGCTGGTTTTAGCCATCTGCATTAAACTGAGCATCCCTTCCTGCATTCGGGCTCCTCCGCCCGAACCGGAAACAATAACCAGAGGCATTCCTTTCTCCTTTGCTCTTTCAGCGGCCCGCGTAATTCTTTCTCCCACTACCGAACCCATTGAACCCATCATAAAACGGGAATCGGTAACTCCTAAAATAAATTTTCTATTATTTAACTTTCCTTCTCCTACTAAACAGGCTTCGTCTAACCCTGTTTTTCTCTGTTCCTCGGCAATCTTCTCCTTGTAGGTTTTCACCGCTGTAAAATTAAGCGGGTCGGTGGTCTTGATCTCCTGAGAGAATTCTTCAAAATTCTCTCCCAAAAGGCTCTCTATCCTCTCGCGGGCTCCTAAGGCAAAATGATAGGCGCATTTCGGACAAACCATCAGATTCTCGCACAGGGTCTTTTTAAAAATAATCCCTCCGCAGTCAGGGCACTTAAGCCACAAACCGTGAGGAATATCTTTTTTTTTAGTAGAAAAGAAAAGAGGCACTCTTGTTTTTCCCTTTACCATTGCTATCTGAATCTTTCACTTATTAAACCCCAGTCCCATAAATGCTACTATTACTGCAAATATCAATCTTATTTTTACTGCTGATTTCATTTTTTCTTTGCTGGGTATAATCACCTTGAAGCTACTTTTTTCATGAACTTTTGCTGTTTTTTTATCAGTTCCGAGTGTTTGCACAACAAACAGATATAATCCAAATACAAAAATAAAACACAAAATAGGCGTAATTCCTAATAAACTTAATACTGAATCTTTCATTTCGCTCCATCAATACAAATTTTTATTCCAAGACAGATTCTGCAACTTCTCAATAATATCTAAATACTCCTCCCGATTGATTTTTAGCATTCTCAAATTATTCAAAATAACAAAAATCGGAATGGAAGTGATCTTGAGAACAATTATGGGTCTCTTTAAGTCAGCTCTTTGATAAATAAGATGATCGCCTTTCTGCCTTATAAATTTACATCCTAGATATCTTAAAATTTATCAAATTTCTTATAGTGAATAGGTGTTAAACGCGGCATGGCACTTTAAATGTCTCTTCCATTTGGCTGATTATGCGAGGAGGCATCCAACCATCTTTGGGTTTACGGAGTTTTTCCCATCCGCATTCTGTTAAAACATCCTTTAAGGTTCCCATTTTTTCCACTTCTTCAAAAAAGATATCTACTAACTCCTCAAACTTCTTTTTGCTTTCTTCAAAGGTCTCTCCACAAGTAGAAATATCCAAAGCCGGCGTATAGGCAATAAACTTACTGCCTTCTTTTAAAAATATAACCGGTAATTTTACATTCATAAAACGCATATCTTACCTCTTTTATTTAATTGAAATAGTGCCCTTCACGAAACTCGTAACTCATTCAATTACAATAAGTTACGAGCATACCTAATCTTTATTTCACCTCCACTTATGTAATCGCTTATAATACTTAAACTTACAATCGTACTTCTTGTCTAAAATTCACTAAAATCAGCCTATTTTTAGGGGGTGGAGGTGAAAGATCACTCCTTTCGTTTAATGTTGTCGATGCTCGTATCGATACTCGTCCTGGAAACTCAAAACTCGTATTATCTTTCTTTAAAATCCTACCAACTTTTAGCTAAATTATATATCTGCCTGCTGGATTTATCATAAGTATCGATTAACCTTTCAGACAATTTTGGAACTACATATCTTGGGTATAAGTCTCGCACATGACTTAAAGAAACAATCATCTCGTTAGATTCTGTTAAGGCATCGTCTAAGTATTTATGAAAACCTTTCTTCTGATGTTTCTTGGAATAGCCTTCAGCTATTAATCGAGGTATTGCCTTTGAAGCCCGGCGTAATTGATCGGCTAAGTCATCTTGTTCCTCCTTTGGAAGTTTAGGCACTACTTTTGTGTTTACCTCAATTGATGCTGCATAGCTATTTTAATAAACCTCTAAATCCCTGAAACTTCTTATTGGCTTTCTGTTATCCATCTCTTATCCAACTTCCACACACAGCTTCCAACCTCGATATCAGCTTCGACAACAACAAACGAGCCTCTATACCTTCAGTTTTGTGAAGCCCTATTAATCTCCTACCCACTTACACTCAGGTGTAAGTAAGGTGCATCATTTTTAGCGTGAAGCGCTTGCCCCGTTAAATTCCGCCTGCCGTGGACTATTTAATTTAACGGGGCGAACGTGAAGCATATATCAACGCTCCGACAATCCCGGAGTTTTTCAATTTCGCTTTTACTATCCGACAGGAATTAACTGCCCTCTCCCATCCCATCTCTCTAACTATTTTCCGCAATGGTTTGAATAACAGAACCCCTGCTTTGCTCACCCCTCCGCCAATAACCACCATCTCGGGATTTACCAGATTAATCATATTGGCAATACCAATCCCTAAAAAATAACACACCTCCTGCCAGACTTGCTGGGCTAATTTATCGTTTTGGCGGAGAGCCTCAACCACAATCTGAGCAGTAATTGCCTCTCTTCTCTTCCCGGCTAACCTCAAAATTAGAGAATGAGGATGCTTCCTGACCGCTTGCCTTGCCTTTTTAGCAATGGCTCTTCCACTGCACAATGCCTCAAGGCAACCTCTTTTCCCACAGTTGCAGAGTGGTCCATCTGGCAAAACTACAGTGTGCCCAATCTCTCCGGCATCAAAACTCACCCCCTGATAAATCTCCTTATCCAGAATAAACCCACCTCCGATGCCGGTACTCACTGTAAGATAAAAAAGTGAACTAACATCTTTACCTGCTCCGCAAATACTCTCTCCCAAACCAGCCAGATTAGCGTCGTTCTCTAAGAGGACGGGGAGATTAAATCTCTCTTCAACTATCTTTTTTATACAAACATTCCTCCATCGCAGATTGGGAGAGGAAAAGATTGTTCCGCTTTGTGGGTCTAAAGGCCCAGGAGCGGCGATGCTAATTCCCTTTATCTTTTTATCTCTGCTAAAATCAGCGATTATTGAAAAAAGAGAAACTAAAAAGGGGGTAAAATCTGCCTTAGTCGGAATAATCTTTGTCCGCAATACCCTTGCTTTTTTATCTCCTAAAGCAACCTCTGTCTTTGTCCCCCCAATGTCAACGGCGATGAACATAGAATCAGTAGGCAGTTAGCAATAAGCAGTAGGCAATTTTATTTTACCAATTGCCTACTGCCAACTATCTCTTAACTTCTGTCTTCTGGATAATTTAAGGTTCTTTGCTTCGCTCAGGATCAAATTTTGCTCCGCAAAATTTGGTGCCGAGGGGCGGAATTGAACCGCCGACGCAGGGATTTTCAGTCCCTCGCTCTACCGACTGAGCTACCTCGGCAAAAATTTTTCGGGGTTCCTCCCTCTACCCCTTAGAAATAAACCTTCTAATAGGTATATCTCACTGACAATATAGATTTGCAAGTAAGAGAGCAACAAAGCTCCTTGCTACTTTTTGATAACCTTGTCTCCTCTTTTAATCTCCTTTTTAAAGCTAACAATATCTGCTGCCGAAACCTCCTCGCGGAGTTGAATTATTTTTATCTCGCCAATCTTCTCCTCATCCCGGTAAACAGCCAAAAGGTCCCCCTTCCTCAAGCCCTTGTTTTCTCCTAAATCAATTATTACAAAATTATATTGTTTACTTACCCTGAAAATCTCTCCGCGAAGCTCCCTCTTATTAATCAAGTTTGTCTGTTGATTATCAACCAGTCTTCCTTGCTGAGTCTGAGCAGGCTTTTTAGCCCGAACTACCACTTGCGGTAGTTCAATTCCCTTCAGTTCAGAAGCGAGAGAATCTTTTATCTTTGTTATCTCATCAGAGAGTTCCTTAGCCGACCTCACCTCGCTTATTTTTTTTAAACTCCGCCTGAATAGTTCAACTATACTAACTACTTGCCTTTTGAGCCTCTGCTTATCTCTTTGAGCAACCTCTAAACTTTGCTTGAGTTCACTTAACTGCTTCTTTAAAGAAAACTCCTCTTTCTCCTGGGCAAGTAGTTTTTTAGTTAATGCCTGCACCAACTTTTCTTTCTCTTTTTCCCAATTCTTTTGGGCAAGAGTTAGGCGGGTTTTTTCTTCCAAAATTTTAGCCAGGAACGGCTCAGAGCGCAAATTCTCGAGTTCTTTCTTCAACACTATCTTCTCGCCGATAATCTTCTTCAGTTGCTTGCTGAGCGACTCTTGTTTAGCAAGCGTAGATTGATATCTCCGCTCTAAGGTTTTGTATTCCTTTTCTTTGTGCTTGATATCTTGAGAAATCTTTTTTATTTCCGCCTCTAAACCCTCCTTTTCTGTCTTTAGCTTTTCTTTTTCGGCAGTAAGCACTCTGATTTCATTCTCTGAAGAAGATAATCTTTTTTTTAATCTATCTCTCTCGGCAGTAAAATTTTGCTTTGCCCGGATATATTCATCTTCGATTTTTTCCTTCTGAGCAAAGAAAAGATAAGCTACCCCTCCTGTTGCAAGCCATAAAAAAATAATCAAAAAGAAAAAAAGTTTATTTTTTGTATTCATAAATGCTTAATTACAGCGATTAAGAAGCGATTACAGCGATGCCCTTCCGAGCACAAGTTAAAATTTGGTAAAAAATCTATGACTCCTTATATCGGCGATAGAAAAGTTGTCAATAATTACACCTGTAATCTGAATTTAATCTGTGTAATCAGATTGGCGAATAAAAGTGAAATAATTTTATAATAATGGACTATGTCTCATTTGTCAAGCAACAAATAGACTACAAGCCACAAGATTAGAAAGCCGCCAGCCCCCAACTCACCAGAAAACCACAGGAGTTAGAAAGGGATAGCAAGGGTTAACAAGGGGTAGTAGGGGAGGGGAATTTCCCATTCCCTTTCTAACTCTTACTCCCCCTTATCACCCATACTAACCCTTTTTTCCTCCCTGGGAACTGCCTGCCCCGCAGGAAGTCAGAGACCTTCCTTCGGGAGGAAACTGGAGACTGGAGACTATTCACCTCCGCAGTTCTATTGCCCTTCCAATAGTTGCTTCGTCTAAATACTCTAAACTGCTCCCTGTAGGAATCCCCTGAGAGAGACGAGTCAGTTTTATATTGAGTTTTAAATCTGCTATCTTCTTGCGTAAAAAGAAAGCCGTGCTTTCCCCCTCGGGGGTAAAGTTAGTAGCGATAATTATCTCTTTAATCTTGCCTGACCTCAGATAGGAAATTAATTTCCCTATCTTTAAATCCTCTGGGGCAATTCCCTGCAAGGGAGAAATTGCTCCCCAGAGGACATAATAAAGACCTTCATAAACACCACTCTTTTCAATAGCTTCTATATCCCGAGGGTTTTCTACAACGCAAATTGTTGTTCGCTTGCGCGAGGGTTTGCGACAAATAGAACAGAGCTCCGAGTCGGATAAATTATTGCATATCCGGCAATGAAAAAGCTCTTTTTTTACTCTTTGGATAGATGAACTCAATTTTAAAACATCAGCGGAAGGCATCTCCAGAATATAAAAAGCAATCCTCTCAGCACTCTTTCGGCCAATGCCGGGCATCTTTTTTAATTCTTCAATCAGACTTTCTAATGCCTGGGGATACACGCACCCTCCTTACTTCGTTCGTCGGAATTTCTAATTGCTCTAATGCCTAATTGAAACATCAACGAATTTACTGATCTATACGAATATACGAATGTTTTTATTCGTAAATTCGCAAGATATTCGTAATTCGCTGATTATATTAGACATTAGGTCAATTAGACATTTTCTTACACCATCCTTCCCTCAAATATCTCTATTGCTTTCTTAACAGAAGAAGGGAGAGAATCGTCTTTCTTGCTTTCTTTATTATCTTCTTCTTTATTATCTTCGACTAAGCAAAAGATAACCTTGACTTCCTTATTCAACTTCTCGCTGATGAGTTTTTCTATTATTTTCTTGTTCTCTTTCCTTTCCAAATTCTGGCAATAAAAAGAAAAATCAGGTGAAAACCCTATCTTAATCTTATTTCCCTCGACAGAAATTATTTCTCCCTTGTGAAGAAAAGTACCTAAAGACATCCTCTCCCTCTGGACTGCGGCCAGACACTCGCTCCAGATTTCCTTTAACTCCCCTAAAAGGCAGTCCTTCTCTTCGGGTTGAGAGTTACGGGAAGTGCCTGCCTGCCCCTCTGCTTCGGCAGGCGGGGGTTGCGAGGAGGAGGTTGCACCTGCTCGTCGAAGTCCGCCAGAGGCGGACGCAGGAGACGAAAGCACCTTAATCTTTTCTAAAATCTCCTCTATAGAAACAAAAGATTGCCTCTTTGCCAGTTTCAGAAACAGAAATTCGAGACAGAGTCTTTTATCCAGAGAGCCGCGCATTATCTCCTGGGTGTGGCTAATGAGACTAAAGGCATAAAAGAGTTCAGATAAACTGAATGCTTCACTTTGTCTGTTTATCCTTTTTTTCTCTTCCTCGGAGAGTTCAATTAGATTGGGCAGATCCTCCTTTGCCATTATCAGGTTGCGGAAATAGCAGGTGAGCTCTTTTATAAACTCTTCTAAATTCTTACCCTCCTTGAGCAGAGTATCAATTATAGTTAGTCCTTTTTCAACATCCTTTTCAATAATCGCCTCTCCAAAATTAAATAGGTGTTCCTCGCTCACTGTGCCCAGCAGAGAAATTACTTCTTTTTCACTTATCTTCCCCTCGCAAAAGCTGATTAGTTGGTCTAACACAGACTCGCCATCACGCATACTCCCCTGGGCAAACCTGGCGATGGCAAACAGAGCCTTCTCCTCAATATCTACCTTTTCCAGCTGACTAATCTTCTTGAGCTGGCTTGCGACTTCGCGGTCAGTTATCCTTCTAAAATCGAAACGCTGACAGCGGGAAAGGATGGTTGGGGGAATCTTCTCCGGTTGGGTAGTAGCGAAGATGAATTTTATGTGCGGCGGCGGTTCCTCTAAGGTCTTGAGCAAAGCGTTGAACGCTTCCGGGGTAAGCATATGCACTTCATCAATAATGTAAATCTTAAACCTCGCCTTGCTGGGGGCAAATTGAACATTCTCCCTTAGATTGCGAATCTCCTCAATGCGGCGATTAGAGGCTCCATCGATTTCCAAAACATCCATACTGATTCCCCGGGTTATCTCTCTGCAGAACACGCACTCCTGACAAGGCACTGGCAGAGGACCTTCAATACAATTTAAAGCCTTGGCCAAAATTCGGGCAGTGCTTGTCTTTCCTGCCCCCCGTGGGCCGGTAAAAAGATAGGAATGGGCAATGCGCTGAGTTAAAATTGCATTCTTTAAACTGCGAGTAATATGTTCCTGACCAACAACCTCATCAAAATTCTGTGGCCGATATTTTCGGGCTAAGACTAAGTAGCTCATTTCCTCCTCGCTCCGCTCGTCGGAAATTAGTCTACAATTTACAGAAAAAGCAACTGACAATCTTTAAATTTCCTCTCTTTTCTGTTATTTATATTTGCCTTCTCGGCAAATCCCCTAGCTGCCCTCCGTCAACTGTTGACTGTTAACTGACTTTTCTCATCACCATCCCACTTAATAACTTAGGATAAAAGTATGTTGATTTGCGGGGTAAGGTCTTTCCTTTGCTGATTATCTTTTTTATCTCCTCTAATTTAAATGACTCGATAAAAAAAGCCACCCCTTTATGCTTCCGGGCTAATTCTATCGCCTCCTGGGAGCTATGCGTATATCTTATCCTTTCTTTCTCCTCTGAAGACTTTATCCCCAGAACCTTCTTTATTAATATGTTATGCAATAAGGCAAGGGGGTTATCTGAAAAAGAAGATTTAGGTTTTAATAAATAATAATCTCCCTGATAGTAGATTTCTAAACTGTGAGTTCGGATTGGTCGCGAAATAACCTCTACCTCAAAAAGTCTTTTGACCCTCTCCCAAAAATCTTCCCTTTCTTTTTCTGTCAAAAAGACTACCCGGTGGGTGGGAAGAACGCTGATATTGTCCTCGTTCATTTCGGCTAAATAGGTAAGCACAAAACCGCTCTCTTTTGTCTTCATCTCCTGATAAAACCTTAAAGCGGCGCTATAACGGTGATGGCCATCGGCAATAAAGATTGGTTTACGGCGCATCTTTTTAATCAAAAGATTGATGTCATCCTCTTTCTCTATCGCCCAGAGTGTATGCCCTACCTTTTGAGCATCGCAGAAGTCAATCCTCGGTTTTCTTTTTAGATATTTGCTTATAACCCCGGAAATCTCTCTTTGTCTATCTTCGTAGAGAGCGAATATGGCGCTAAAATTGGCACTACATTCCTGAAGGAGTCTTAAGCGATCCTTTATCGGAAAAGAAAAGGTCTTCTCGTGGGAAAAGACCCCCTTCCCCTGTTGGTTTAGCTTTAATAAAGAAAAAAAGCCTACCCGCACCTTTTCTTGAAAAGATGAAGGAGGATAGTATCTCTGGCGATAGATATAGAGAGCTGGTTTAGACGCCTCCTGCAAAATTCCTTTCTCTAACCATTTATGAAAGAGTTCCTTTGCTTGTCTATATCCACTTTTTTGCGTCTCGGGTAAACCCTGCACCGAACTGGTGAGGGGCAAGGAGATAGTCCTGCCGGCGATAAGGCGAATAATATTATATCTGCTCTGGCGATAAAGATTTTCAACCTCCTTCCCAGAGATGACATCATAAGGAGGAGCAGTAACCTTATTTAGAGCAATCTTTTTTTGATTGTAGAATATCCCTTTGAATGGACGGATGATAGCCATTAAATATAGAAGTCAGAAGACAGAAATCAAAATCACCGATAACCAAGATACTATTGAAATAACCAAGAACCAAGAAACAATCACCAAATAATAACCAATCACCAAATTCCA
>MZGK01000038.1 GCA_002085025.1 Candidatus Omnitrophica bacterium 4484_213 | reverse complement strand
GCTAATTGCTAATTTTACATTTTACATTAGTGCCCTTCCACCGCTTATGCATCCTATTCCACTGGTCAAGCTGCTCCCGACAACAGACTTTTCCATCCCTGATAAACTTAGCCGCGGCAAAAGGACAATTAAGAGAAAGCAACCCTTCAGCATCACCTGGCCAAGAAATAGCGGATTTGGGTTATTTTATTTCGCATAAGATGAATTCACCCTGTTAAATCCGCCTACGGCGGAATCCGCCAAAGGCGGATTATTTAACAGGGTGAACCCACTTCCACACCAGGGATAGAAGTAAGGTCTTGCCTCAAAAAAGATTAGGCAACTGATAGGATAAAATAAATCTAACTTGTGTATTTCCAATCTTTTTGTTCTCTAAAATTGCCCGATTCATAGGCTTTCGGAGGCTGATATTCCTCCAAAAATGCCTAAAACCCTGGCTAACTTTTGTCTTACTGCTTAATTTTACCTCCAACGGAATAATTTTAGCATCGCTTTTACGAAGCGCAAAGTCCACTTCTGCCTTATGTTGAGTGCGCCAATAGTGAAGTGAATGTGGCGCTGTTATTAGTTTAAAGAGTTCGGAAAAGGTGAAATTTTCGAATACCTGACCTTGACCTATCCTTTCTTTAAAGGAATTAAACATACCTAAAGAAAAGTTTCTTAAACCATTATCACAAAAAAATACCTTGGGTGTTTTAATCAATTCCTTGCGTCGATTCTTGAAAAAGGGCAAAAGCAGTTTGAGAACAAAGGTCATAACTCGAAAGAACCTTTGCTCTCTGCGTTGATTTGCTTAAAAAAGGAAATCTCCAGGCAATTACCTCTTGCAAACTGAGAGGAAAGAGATAAAAGAACCTTTTTCTGCCGGCTAAAGATTCTTGAAACCCACCTTTTAATTCTAAAAATGAAGAACCGGCCAAGACCAATTTCAAGTTTAGATTAAGGTCATAGATTCCCTTTAAAAATCTACCTACATTAGGAATTCTCTGAGCCTCATCTACGAAAAGGTAAATTTTACCTGCACTTCCTTGCTTCCAAGAATCTGATTACTTCTTCCTCTCCGAAAAAGAAAGATCGCCCAAGCGGTCAAGATTAAAAAGAAATATTCTGTCCTTTGGGATTTTCTTCTGTTCAATCAGATAATCCTTGAGCTGAAAAAGAAGGGCGGTTTTACCCACTTGACGGGGCCAATAAGAATGCTAATCTCTTTCTCTAACAGATGTTCTCTTATTTCTTCTAATAGGGTCCTTTCGATTATTTGCGCCATACTACTATTATACTGCGGTTAAATTGGTTGTAAACTATAATTTTTCCCCAACTACACAAACATTGCAATTATTCCTTCTGTGGCTAAGGCAATAAGTATGCAACCCAAAAAATTGCCGAGGGAAATAAGCAAAAACCCATCCCTTGGCTTCAGATTAAGCATATGAGCCAAGGGGATGGATAGATTTACCCCGCCACTAAAAGGAATTGCCGGGGCTAAAGCTACGCCTGTCTTTCCCAGCCGTTTAAACCACTTAAAAACCTGGCTATGTTCGCCTCTCCCTTGTTTAATAATAAGCAATCTCTTTATTCTGCTAATAAACTTAATCCGAGATGCCGCCGCCCCATAGATAAAATAAATCAGAGGAACAAAAAGGAGGTCTAACCCAAAAGAGAGCATAACCACAGAGGTAAAACTCATCCCTCCGGCTATCCCTAAAGGGATGGCAGCCTTGCGTCCTAAAATTAATTGCGTGCCGATAAAGGTAAGAAGTAAAGAGAGTTTCATCTTCAATAAATTCAATAAAACCACAATTTAGGCGACCCCGAAGTTTCGGGGGAAACTAAATTGTATGGCTGCATTGAACCCTGTTAAATCCGCCAAAGGCGGATTATTTAACAGGGTAAATTCCACTAACAAATTTGCGAAGCACGAAGTGTTTCGCAAATTTGAGTGTCACTTAAATCCCGTCATCACAAAAGAAGAATGGGTAAAAAAAGAATCGTTCTTTTCTATCTTTAGCGGCAATCTCCTCTCATCAGCGCTTATCCAAAATTTAATCTCGGAGGGAAAACTCTCAATACGATAAGCAAGATATTTTCCAACTGGCGTCTTAATTTTTTCTAATTTAGTAACCTCCATTTTGTATTTTCCCGCCAAGGGGAGATTAATCATCCATGATTCTCCTAATTTAAGCTCCTGACTGCGGAAATAATAGATAAGCAAAATAGGGTGGTGGATTTTAGCATCAGAGCTTATTACTTGCCTGCTTGTCCTTCCGGCAGTCTTGCGTAAGATTTCTACACTTCTCTTTTTCTGGTCATATTTCTCTAAAATCTGGATTGATCTACCAAAGAGACGAATATCGCGGCTCACCTCCAATGGATAGTAATCGGCATCCCCTTTAATCCTTTCTATATCCTTAAAATTTAAGGTATGGGTTTGAAGGATAATCTCATCTCCAAAAATCAGTTTGGCACTACCTATGTGTATCCCTTTCCACTGAACGCGATAAGAGACGGTCTCGCCTTTTCTAAAAGGCAAATCAGCGAAAGCTACAGAAGATAGAAGACAGAAGACAGAAGACAGAAAAAGCAATAGAACAATAGAACAATGGAACAATTTTCTTTCGGTTTTATCTCTTAATTTCTCGTTTCGCATCTTCACCTTGTAATTAACTCTCTCAATCCTTCCTCTAGAGAATATTCCGGCTGCCAGCCTAAATCTTTCGCCTTTGTATTATCTAAAATATCTGTGCTTTGAGTATCCTGAAGCACCTCTACATCTATTTTCTCTCCGATTATCTTCTCTACCTTTGCAACTAACTCTTCTAAGACTATCCCTTTGGCTGAGGAGATATTCATAATTTGATTCTCCCATTCCTTATCCCGGGCAAGTACTAAAGCTCGCACAACATCTTTAACACAGATAAAATCATAACAGGAATTTAATGACTCGTAAAATTTAACCTTTTTACCCCGCACCGTTCTGGTGCGGGGTTTGCTCTCTAACCCTTTTAAGATATCGTAAACAGGATTGCGGGTCATTCCTCTCCCATAGATACGCGAAAATCTCAGAATTACAAAGGGGAGACCAAAATTCTTATTATAAAGCCGGCAATATCTCTCGGCGATTAGCTTAGAGGTGCCGTAAAATTTATCCGTGAAATCGGCTTCTTCTTCCCGATGAGGTCTTGAAGAAGGGAAGTAAACCGCGCCGCTGGAGGCATAAATGACCTTTGTCTCTCCTTGCCTCGCTAATTCCAGAACATCAAGTGCTCCCTGGACATTAACCCTAAAACTTCCTAAAGCATCTTGCCGACACAACCGCTCAGAAGAGATTGCGGCTAAGTGATAAATTAAATCTACATCTTTCAAAGCATTTTTTAAGGAGCTAAAATCGCTAATATCTCCCTGGATAAATTTAAAATTGGAAGTGTTTATCTCCTTTACTAACTCACTCTGGCGGCAATCAAAGCCGATAACCTGATGCTCTTTAACCAATTCCTTTGCTAAATGATACCCAACAAAGGCACTTATACCGGTTATGCCAATTTTCATTCAATAAAGCCACAATTTAGGCGATCCCGAAACTTCGGGAGAGACTAAATTGTAGTTTCATTTATCCTCTCCGCTACCGCCCTTGCCAACAGGGGAATCATTATCTCGTGATGCCCGATAAACGAATACCCTTTTCCACCTGTTGCCGTGGGTTTCTTCACCACATTCTCCAGTGGACGATAGTGAGATATCATATCCAGATTTGCCGTAGTAAATCTATTTACATTATAGCCCAGATTTCGGGCGATAGAAAGGGATTTTAAAAATACCTCGGGGAGAATTACCGCCGAGCCAATATTCAAAAATACTCCCTCTTCTAATTTAGCTATTAGAGCGGCAAATCTGCGAAAGTCAAGATGGCTCGCCTCTCCTATTGCTTTACCACTGCAAGCAGGGTGCATATGGATTATATCTGTACCTATAGCAATATGAACAGTAACCGGAATACCCAATTTATAGGCCTGAATAAGCAAACTGTATTTTGCATAAGGGGGATTGAGCTCAGTCAATCTTTTACTCACTGCTTCTCCCATTCCTAAACCTTGAGCCACTCCCTGCTTAATCGCCGCATTCAAGAGCTTACCGGTCTCCTCAGCCATTCCAAATCTACCGTCTTTGATAGTAACCGCCACATCCTCGGAGGTCTCGCCAATTAAGGCAATCTCAGCGTCGTGGATAATCCCTGCTCCCTGCAAGGCGATTGCCGAAACCAAGCCTTTTTGCATCAGGTTAATAATAATCGGACTCAAGCCGCATTTGATTACGCTATCACCCATTGCCCAAAGGATAAGTTTTTTCTTTTTAAACGCGTCTACAATCGCCTCTACTAATTGGGGAAAATTATTCCCTTTTAATATCGCCGGCAGAGAGTCAATAAATTGATTAAAGGAATCACCCTTTTGAGACACGCGGGCAAAATCCTTAACCCTAACCTTATTTTCCCTTTGTTTGATAGAATAGGTCCTCAACTTGCTTAAATCTACAGGTTTAATTTCCATCGTTTCTCCTTGTAAATAAATGCTCCATGTTTTACGCTTAAGGTCAGTATGGGTGGTAAGCCTACTACCCCTACTAATCCTTCCTACCCCTTTCTAACCCCTGTGGTTTTCTGGTAGCCTCCAACCTTTCTTTTATCACCTTCTCATACCCCAATCCTGTAGGATGATAATACTTTTTTGTCGAAGGCAGGTATTCCTGCTCTACAAAATGCCCCTTATAGTTATGGGCGTATTTATACCCCCCTCGCCCCAATCTCTCTGCTCCTTTATAACTGCTTACTTTGAGATGAGTAGGAACCTCTAAAGTTCTGCCCTCCTGGACATCTTTGATTGCGGTCTCCAGGCCCTTATAAGTGGCATTGCTCTTGGGGGCGGTAGCGATATAGAGAGCGGCCTGGGCCAAAGGAATTCTTGCCTCGGGTAGTCCAATAAATTCAGAGGCATAGGCAGCAGCATTAGCCACTACCAAGGCATTGGGGTCGGTATTCCCGACATCCTCAGCGGCGCAGATAACAATCCGACGGGCAATAAACCGAATATCCTCTCCGGCCTGAAGCATCTTTGCCAGCCAATAAAGAGTAGCATCAGGATCAGAGCCCCGCATACTCTTGATAAAGGCAGAAATGGTATCGTAATGCCCGTCGCCGGCCCTATCATAGACAACCGCTTTCTTTTGCATTGAGTCCTGGGCTACTTTTAAGTCATAATAAATCTTTCCATCCCCTTTTTTGGGAGTAGTGAGTGTCCCAATCTCTAAACCATTGAGCGCCCGACGAGCATCCCCGTCGCAAACCTCTGCCAAAAACCCAATTGCTTCTTGAGAAATAACCAAAGGAAAATTTCCCAACCCCCTTTCTCTCTCCTTGATTGCTCTATCTAAAATTAACTTAATCTCATCTTTGCTCAAAGGCTTAAACTCGAAGATAGAAGAACGCGAAAGAAGGGGAGAAATCAGAGAGAAGAAGGGATTGTGGATAGTTGCCCCGATTAAAATTATATTCTGCTCTTCAATATCAAAGAGTAAAACATACTGCTGATTTTTATTAAAATGGTGAATCTCGTCGATGAATAAGATTGTCTTTTTAGTTTGGGTTCGCCTTTTCTGCTGTGCCTCCCCAATAATCTTCCTTAACTCCTGCACATTAGAAGATATGGCGTTTATAGCTACAAAATGAGCGGAGGTAGTAGTGGCGATAAGATGGGCAAGGGCGGTTTTACCTGTGCCCGGGGGACCATATAAAATCAGAGAAGAGATACGGTCGGCTTCAATTAGTCGCCTTAACAACTTTCCTTTTCCTAAAATATGCTCCTGACCAACAAACTCGGCTAAACTCTGCGGCCGCATCCTCAACGCCAGAGGCAAATCCTTATCTTTTGAAAACAAACTATCTACCATGTTAAGAAGGTTTAGGTTGTGTCGCTAAGAAGCCGTTGCGGAGCCCGAGCCCCGTAGGATAAACCTGCGGTTTCCCTACGGAGTAAACGGGCACAAGGAGCGCCTGTCTCGTAGCCCCCGACGAA
>MZGK01000037.1 GCA_002085025.1 Candidatus Omnitrophica bacterium 4484_213 | reverse complement strand
AGATCCTACCAACATTTTTATATTTTCATTAAAAGGTAAAATATTATGAATTCTTCCAGGATCCCGAGGCATCTCTTTTGCATTCCATTTCTTTATAAATGTTCCTATAATATCTAATTTTGTTTTTCCATTATCTTGTGACAAAACCCAATGAGTTGGATCTTTGCTTATAGAATCACCTGCATCCATATACAATTTTACACAAAAATTAACATTTTGAATTAACCTCTCCCAAACTATAGGTAGTGTTAGAGTAGTTTTTCAATTTTTAGTTTCAGCATCATATGCATTACATAAATCAATTCCAAGAGAAGAAGCCAACTGTTGTGCCCCCTTGTAAATCCAGCATTACAAATCAAGACACCTTTCGAGGCTCTTGCATCTTTAATAACAGTGGCTAGCTCGCCTACATCATCAATATCGGCTGGGTTTTTATAGTTCCTTGCTTGAACGATTATAAAAAATTACAGCCTGCTTCTTTAAACCTCATACTAACGTCTATTTGTCGTTTTACACCACTATTATACCCCATTATAAAATCATTATGCTTAACAGTAGCCTTAGGAGATATTGTTTCGTATATCCTTGCTACTACCTTTTCAAAATTTAACCATTCAGGCATTGAATAATCCAATTATCCTCTTTGTTCTATATGATTTTATGGCACTATTTCGCCTAACGGGAGTTTATACGAAGTTTTGCGATAGCAAATTTTGGCGAAGGTCGAAAGCCGTATAGCCCTTGTTAGACGACCCGAAGGGTAAAATCCAAAGGATTTTGAGTGTGAGCGAGCCGCTAAACTATGGTTGACATTTGTTATCAATACATCTCGGTGTCAATTTTAAACATTTCAGTAAGCAACTATCATTACATTTTTCTACAAATTTTTCTACTTCTCTTTTTAACTTATCTGCTTTATCTTTGTTTACAATAATTTTATTGCAACCAAAAGTACAAGAAGGTACAAAAACATTTATGCAATCAGAATCTTCATTACAGTACTTTGAGTTTGCAATCTTCTCTTCTATTCGTTGTTTCCAACTTTCACACTCACTTGGAACTATTACGAATTCCTTAATAACCTTTTTTGATCCCAAACAAAAGTTTCATTAACATATTCCTCTCTTTGGAATATTACATCACTACAACCCGAACACCATTCCTTTGAGAAACAACAAATCTGATAGACATCCTTCCCAACTATTTTTCCATTCTCACAATATTGATCAAACCCACAACCTACTACTCCACCACAACTGTGTTTTAATTTTACAGATTCCTCTTTCTCATTTACAATTTTAAAAGGAAGTTCATTAGTCCAAAGTTTAACTTTTGCATTTATTGAAAATTCAATTAGTTCTCCTTTCCTGTATATTTCTTTACTTGGTACACTTTCCGACGACCGGTTACCCAAAATCCATAGTCCACCAATTAAGACTAATCCAACAATCAAAATTCCAATCAAAATTTTAATTTTTGAGTCTATGATAATTTTCCTCATAATTGTTTTTATAAGATTCTATTTATAAATCAATCTACGGTCGCTCGCATTTCGTCTAACGTGTTGCAGATAAAAGAAGTTGCCGAAGGCAATTTGGGCGAAGGTGTGTAGCACCATAGCCTTTTATCCGCTGTTATACGCAGCAAACGAAGTGAGCGTAGTCGGCGAAGGGATGCTCCGTTCATTTCATCTTTTTTAGATAACCTTTTGGATTAAATGTCAAATAAAATTTTTCTTTACTTCTATCCATAATGAAGTTTTTATTTTCTTTAAGAAATTCCTCAACTGCTTCCATTGGACCTGGACCAAAGTCAGGATATGCAGAATGACCATTTATGTTTGTATCTTCTATGATGATATAACTTCCTTTAGTTACAAATTTGCTGTAAATTCTTAACTCGCTAAGGACATGTTCTTTGTGATGATCCGAATCCAAAAGAACCATTACTTTATCTTTATTGGTTATTAGTTCTCTAACCTGTCCTACAATTTCTTCTGATGTGGATGAGCCAAGTAAATATTTTATTCTTTTATGCTGTGGTCTATTTTTTTTATCTTCAATATCTACCGTTATGACCTTTCCATTATTTACTAAATCACACATAGAAGCTAAAAATAGAGCACTCCCACCATACGCAGTTCCACATTCAATCATTACATCTGGTTTTACCTCAGAGATAATCTCTTGGTAAATCCAAAGATCCAATGGACATTTCATTATTGGAATGCCAAGCCAAAATGTGTTACCCCAAGTTTTACCAAAAATATGAGAGTCGTAGTAAAGTTTATGGAACTGATCTACGATACTTTTCTCTAATTTAGGTGCAATATAAACTCTATGATAAATAAGATATCTTAAAGTCTCTACTTCATTTATTAGCAAGCGTAGGAATTTTTTTATTATCATAATTTTAATACCTCTAAATCTTTATTAAAGTTTCGTTTTTTTGGCGACCCGAAGCCGATTGCGTCTAACTTAAAATAACCGAACCACTTCGTTTATGCCTCCAAAATGGCATGTTTTGCGAAGTGGTTCGTTTATGCACGAGTCTAGGTGAAGCCTCAAATTGCAACTTTTTGTTGTTGCCATTTACTTCCAAAATCCAGGGCTTTTAATTCGTCCAATATCCCGCTGGCTAACGTGAGTATAGATTTCTGTAGTTTTCGAACTTTTATACCCGAGTAACTCTTGAATATATCGTAAATCTATACCACGTAAGGTATGAACAGTGACATGCTTAGCAACACCTGCTTTTTGGCTGGCATCTTCCACCGGAAAAAGCCAATTTTTGGGCTGATAGCCCTTCCAGTATTCTCGTAAAACTCTTAGAGCAACTTCTGAAAGAACTGTATATCTATCTTTTCGACTTTTTGCTGCTTTTATATGAATGATGTTGCGTTTCGTATCAATATCCTGCAACTTCAATTTTACCACTTCACTTACTCTTAATCCAGCAGAATACGCCAACATAAGAATTGCTTTATGCTTGATATTATTTACAGACTCCCAAATATGCGTATCACATCTTCACGACTAAGAACAATAGGGAGTTTCTTCTCTTTTCTTGGCCGGGGAAGATTACCCACAGCTCTTGGCATATTAATACACAATCATACAAGAATTTTATGGCGCTTACTGCCTGGTCATGATATGCCCTTGAGACTTTTTCTTTATCAATTAAATAAAGCATATAGTCTCTAACATGTTTTTCATCGAGTTCTTTCGGGTCTTTTGCAAGTAACTAATGTATCGTCCAATATGATGTAGATATGCTTTTTTGGTTTTCTGGCTATATCCCCTTAATTTGAGCTCGGTCTTTACTGCCTCTGTAATCCGGGCTTGATTTGGTACTTGTTTATCAAATTTTTGTTCAAAAGGAACTTGTAAGGTAGAATTTACATAGATATTTTCATTCTTAAAAACCGACAAAATCTTTTTTTAAAATATCTTCCGAATGGGGAAAACTCCAATACTTCTTGTCGGGGTGCCATCTATGCCCCTCAATGGTTTTAACCATAGCAACAAATTTAGGGTCATACGAAAAAGTAACGACAATTTTGCCTTCCTGTATATCTTTACTGATTCTTGCGCTTGCCATAAGTTTATTTTATTAAGTCCTCCATACTTATACCTAACGCTCTAGCAATCTTTGCTACTGTCTGAACAGAGGGTTTTTTAACAACATTGGATTCTAACTTTGTTAGAGTAGTGTAAGGGATATCAGCCTTTCTTGCAAGACCATCTTGTGTTAGACCCTTTTTCTTTCTAAATTTCTTCACATTATCGCCAATCATATTTGTCCCTTGACATTATTTCCAATCTTTGATAGCATAGTTAGAATAACGCTCTTTGACATTCAATACCATACTAGCAATTCCATATTTAAGCTTATTATACCGTTTACCGTTAGAAGCACTTATTTTGTAAAAGGAATGTCGTATAACCTTTCTCTCTTAATTCTATGGCTTTCTGTCTTTCCACTATTTTCATTATATGTTGTTGTAATAATTGGTCGGGATGGCCAGATTTGAACTGGCGACTTCCTGGTCCCAAACCAGGCGCGCTAACCAAGCTGCGCTACATCCCGGAATCAATGCAAAATTATCAATTAGCAATTTAAAATGAATAATCCTAAGAATTGTTTTTTCATTTTGCATTTCGCAATGCTAATTTTACATTTTGCAATGATTGGTTTATTTTTTCTATCGCCTTTGCTCGATGACTGATTCGGTTTTTTACTTGCGGGTCTAACTCCGCATTTAATAGTTCCAAGAGTTTTTTGATGTTCGCTCTATCGTCTTTTTTCTCACCGGCGAAGCGGGCTGAATGGATTCCCGGTTCCCCTTTTAATACTTCTACTTCTAAGCCGGAGTCATCAGCCAAAGCAAGTTCCTGAGTAAAATTGGCCGTGGCTAAAGCCTTCTTTATTGCATTCTCTCTAAAATTTTTCCCGTCCTCTTCTATTTCAGGAAAAGAGGGATAATGAGCGAGAGATAAAAACCTTACCCCGTTAAATAGCGGCTTCCCTGCCCCCTCGAGAGAAATCTCGGGGGATTTAACAGGGTAAATATCTTTCAATCTAATTATTTCCTCTATTTCTCTTTTTTTATTCAGATTTTTAGTGGCTAAAACTATTTTAAACATAAACAGAATTACAAGGAATGTAAAAATTCCCTCTTATTGGATCTTTGCAAAACTCTCCTTAAAAATGGTTTCCTCTCGCTGAGAGCCAACCGAGATTATCTTAATCTCAACCCCTAAAAGTTGTTCTATCCTCTCAAGATATCTTCGGGCATTCTGAGGAAGGTCCTTATACTCTCTAATTGGAGAGATATCCTCCTCCCAACCCGCCCAGTTCTCATAGATAGGTCTGCATTGGGCTAAAACCCGGCTATCAGCAGGCAATTCCTTAAAGACCTTATTCTTATACTTATAAGCAGTGCAAATCTTAACACTCCTCTGCCCGCTTAAAACATCCAATTTAGTAATAGCGATAGTCTTTAGATTATTGAGCCTCACCGAATGCCTGGCAAGAAGCGCATCAAACCAACCGCATCGCCTTGAACGGCCGGTAGTCGCCCCATATTCTTTCCCCACGCGTTGGAACTCTGCCATTAATCTGTCTGAAAACTGTCCAGGAAATGGTCCTTCGCCGACACGAGTGGTATATGCCTTCGCTACACCGATTACTTCCTCTATAGAGGTAGGGGCAATCCCGGCCCCTGCACAGGCACCTCCAGCAAGAGTATTAGAAGAGGTAACATAAGGATAAGTGCCATAATCAATATCCAGAAGTGTCCCTTGAGCGCCCTCAAATAAGATATTTTTTTTCTCCGATATTGCTCTATTTAAAACCACTGAACAATCGCAGATATATCTCCTTAATCTTTCGCCAAATTCCTGATACTGCTCATAAACTTTGTTAAAAGAAAAACCCTTGAAACCATAAGCTTTAAAAATCTCGTTTTTCTCCCTTATGTTATTTCTTAATCTCTCTTTGAAATCTTTGCTGTAGAGGTCAATAAATCTTATCCCTGCCCGGGAGACCTTGTCGGCATAGCAGGGACCAATCCCCCGAGCAGTAGTTCCAATCTTTAAAACTCCTTTCTCTTCTCGCAATCTATCCAATATGCGGTGATAGGGAAAGATAATATGACAGCGTTCGCTTATTAACAGCCTTCTATCTATCTTGATTCCCCTTTCTTCTAACTCTTCAATCTCTTTAATTAAAGCCTGAGGGTCAACAACCACACCATTGCCGATAATGCACTTTTTATTTTTGCGCAGAATTCCCGAAGGAATTAGATGGAGAATAAACCTCTCTTCCGGCAAAACGATTGTGTGCCCGGCATTATTTCCACCCTGATAGCGAACAATGATATCTGCCTCCTCAGATAAGATATCAATAATCTTGCCTTTTCCTTCATCTCCCCACTGCATTCCAATAACGATAGTAGCCATAAAAAGTTTGCAGTAGCCAGTATGCAGTAGATAAATTGCCTACTGCCAATTGCCTACTGGTTTTCCAGTGGCTTCATCGTAAATATCTTTTTGGCGATGTCCGGGTATCTGGCGATAAACTTCAGTTCATCCTCGGTTAAGGGCTTCTGGGTATGCACATTGGCGTAACGCACCAATTCCAAAATATCAGATGCCTCTTTGTCGTTCTTAAACTTTATCTCCAGTCGCTCATAGACATTGCGAAAGCCCTTGATGCCACTGTATTCTCCGGCGGTTATCTTTCGGCCGGTTTCTACAATCTCCGGCTCTCCCCGCCCCAATTCTTCAAAATCATAGAGTTCATAATTACGCCTATCTTTTAGTGCGCCATCAGCGTGAATCCCTGATTCGTGAGCAAAGGCATTAGCGCCCACACCCGGCTGATTCACAGGTATGGGCACACCAAAGGCATAGGCAGCATACTTAGCCAGTTTCCATGCCCTGGAGAGGTCAACTCTCTCATCCAGAATGTACTTATTTTTAAAGCCGCTGGAATATTTGATTGCCACTATCACGGAAACCAAATCGGCGTTCCCGGCTCTTTCTCCTATTCCATTTACGGTAGTATTTATATAGGCATCTACGCCGGCATCAATAGCCGCTTTTGCCCCGGCAACCGAACAGGCAACAGCCATTCCCAGGTCATTATGACAGTGCAGTTCAATAGGAATCTGAACCTTTTCGGCCAGTAAACTAACCCTTTCATAAATGGTAAAGGGGTTATCATAACCCAGTGTATCACAATATCTAATCCTATCTGCTCCGTGCTCTTTGGCGGCCAGGGCAAATTCTATTAAATAATCCTTTTGGGTGCGCGAGGCGTCTTCCGCGTTTACCCCAATGGTTTTTATTCCCTTCTCTCGGGCTAAATCTACCGCCTCGGTCATCATCCGGATAATATCTTTCTTTGTCTTTCTCCCCTGGAACTTGCCCCTAATCATTTGCGAAGAAGTAGAGATAGAGAGATTGAGATGCTCTACCCGGGTTAAAGTAATTGCCTTCTGGACATCCTCGCTTATCGCTCTTATCCATCCCTCTAAAATTATTGGCTTTAGCACTCCCATCTTTACCAATTCCAGATTGGCATTTAAGTAATTGGTTTCATGTCTGGTTACCGGAAAGCCAAATTCGCTCTGGTAAATCCCCATTTCGTTAAGAAAGATATTCAACATCGTTTTTTCTAATTTTGCCAATCCTAAACGAGAGGTTTGCACTCCATCACGATTAGTAACATCAATAAGATAAATCTTGGGCATAACACTTCCTCCTTCACTTCCCCCTTCGCCCTGTGGGCTTCGGCGGACAAGCGTTCAGTCGTCAGAAATCTACGAATTTACTAATCTATACGAATATACTAATGTTTTTATTCGTAAATTCGTAAGATATTCGTAATTCGTAGATGTTTACATTCGTATATTCGTAAGAAATTCGTAATTAGTTGGTGTCATCTTACATTAAGAAAGTTCTTCAGTATCCTCTTTCCTTCTTTTGTCAATATGGACTCGGGATGAAACTGGAGACCCCATGTTAGATAGTCTCTATGTTTTAATCCCATAATTTCATCTTTCTCGGCTTGGGCGATGATCTCTAAAACATCGGGGAGAAATTCTTTTTGGACAATCAACGAGTGATAGCGGGTGGCAACAAAGGGATTCTGGATATTGCGGAAGATTCCTTTCCGATTATGATAAATCAGAGAGGTCTTTCCGTGCATTACCTTTTCCGCCAAGACTACCTTCCCACCAAATGCTTCGGCAATACATTGATGGCCCAGGCAAACCCCTAAAATAGGAATCTCCTTGCTAAAGGTCTTTATTACTCTTTTACAAATCCCTGCCTCTTCGGGCCTTCCCGGGCCCGGAGAGATAACAATCTTTTGTGGCTTGAGTTCCTTAATCTCGGCGAGACTAATCCCATCGTTGCGCCTGACAATGATTTCTTTCTCAAACTCTCCTAAATACTGCACTAAGTTATAAACAAAGGAATCGTAGTTATCAATTACTAAAATCATTTTGCTCTGTCCAGGTCCTGGCCATCTCTACCGCCTCTTTCATCGCCTCGGCCTTATTTATCGTCTCCTTATATTCCCTTTCCGGCTGAGAATCAGCGACAATACCTGCCCCGGCCTGGATATAAACCTTGCTGTCTTTTATCAATATCGTCCTGATGGCAATACAGGAGTCCAGATTCCCTGAAAAGCCAAAATAGCCTACTGCCCCGGCATAAGGCCCCCTCTTGTTTTCCTCCAGCTCCTCAATTATCTGCATCGCCCTTATCTTAGGAGCACCAGTCACAGTGCCGGCCGGAAAACAGGCTTTAAATAACTCAAAGACATCTTTATCCCTTCTTAATCTCCCTTCACATTGAGAGACAATGTGCATCACATGAGAATATTTTTCAATAACCATTAACTCCTGGATAGAAATACTGTTGTACTCGCAGACCCGCCCAAGGTCATTTCGGCCCAAATCCACTAGCATAATGTGCTCGGCCTTTTCTTTAGGGTCACTTAATAACTCCTTGATTAACTCTGCGTCTTCCGCCGGGTCTTCGCCTCGCCGACGGGTGCCGGCGATTGGCCTCAGC
Source organism: Candidatus Omnitrophica bacterium 4484_213 (assembly GCA_002085025.1). GTDB lineage: Bacteria > Omnitrophota > 4484-213 > 4484-213 > 4484-213 > 4484-213. Next base: position 11,253 of record MZGK01000037.1, on the reverse strand, counting down.
TCTGCTTTTCTACCCTGAGAACGCACTAGGATTTCCGGCGAAGAGCCGATTAGCTTTACCTCTTTAAAATTCAGGTAAAACATATAGGGCGAGGGATTAATGCAGCGCAGGGCGCGGTAGATATTCAGAGGCGGACAATCAAGTTCTCTTTCCCATCTCTGCGAAAGAACAACTTGAATTATATCGCCCTGGAGGATGCGCTCCTTTGCTTTACTGACTGCCGTTTTAAATCCTTCTTGAGAAAAATTACTTTTCCAATCCTTTTTTTTCAAATTAGGAGAAAGTGGAAGCGGTTTTTCTCTTAAAGGTTTACCTATTTCCTGAATAATTTGTTCAATTCTTTTAGTCGCCTGCTCATATATTTTTTTTAATCTGTCTTCTGGCATCTCCCCTCTTCTCTCTTCTGGTATATGGGCATTAACTACAATCTTGAACTTCTGCTCGAGGTGGTCAAAGATGAGCACCTCATCGGCAAGGATAAAAAAGATGTCGGGGAGATTGAGATCGTCAATATTCTTGTCGCCGGTGGTTAAAATCGGCTCAAAAAAGCGCACACTGTCATAACTTACATAACCCACCAATCCGCCCCAGAAATAAGGCAAGCTCGGGGGTTCTACCGGCTTATATTGAAAAATGAACTTTTTTAATTCTGCTAAGGGCTGGGCGCTCTTAAATTTTCTGCGACAATTTCGGTAAGGAGATCCTTCGTCGTTCCTCTGCTCAGGATGAGCGGTCGGGGAGTTTTCCGACCGCTCAATTATCTCTACCTCTTGCCCCTTGCTCTTAAACACCAAGGAGGGGTTAGTCCCTAAAAAAGAATAACGCCCCCACCTCTCTCCTTTTTCTACAGATTCTAACAGAAAAGAAAATTCTCCTCTATCTAATCTCTTAAACAGAGACAAAGGGGTCTCAACATCAGCGAGAATCTCTTTCCAGACCGGAATTAAATTACCTTCACCTGCTTTTCTTATAAATTCTTGTTTAGTAGGATAGTACATAAGAGGGATTACTTAAAAGCTATTTTTTTAACCTCTTGTTCAAAATATTTTTTCACTTCCTCCCATTTTACTTTTTTTAACATATTGGGCGTCCTTTGTCCTTCAGCATCAGTAAAATAAACAAGGCTTTTTGAATATGCGACATCGTAGTAGCTAAATTTTTATACTTTCTCTCATAAAAATCAAACATTTTGCTGAGGGGTATCTCTTTGGCTAAGAAATATAAATCAATAAAATCTCTTTTTGTGCCCCCGGCTAGCGATTGCCGCTACTTTCACTGCTGATAGATCTCTGATATCAAGAATGTTAATTTTGCTGAACTTCTGGCAAGGAAAAAGAATAGGGTATTTGTAATAGAAATGCTGAATTTTACATCTTTGAACTTTCCTATGGTTGTCTCCCATGCTATCTTTTCTAATTTAAAATCTCCCACTTTCTCAATTTTTTCCAAAAGTGAATTCTCTTCAAATCGATGAAGAGTAAAAAAATCTAAATCGTAGGAGATGCAATGACCCAATTGTAAAGCTACCGCTGTTTCGCCGGCCAAATAGGCATTTTGTATAGCTGGATTCTTACTCAATAAGGCCGGAATTGTTTCCGTGTTTCCAGGAAGAACCTATTTAAACATTTTTCTTTTTTAACGTCCATTTTTCATAAAATATACCTCGTCTCGCTCGGCATATAATTATAGAGATTTCTCTCCTCAATGAAATAATTGCGGTAATCCCTGCCTGCGCAGGTATTTTCCAAATCATTGTAATCAGATGTCTACAATTCTACCAGAAATACCCTGCTTTGTCAAAAAAATCAGAGATTCAGTTTACAACACCGTTTTCTATGCTATAATTAAGATTGCCTCACTACCGCTCAGCAATCCTATTAGCGATGTAATCGCATTTTCATCGCTGTAATCGCTGTTTTTCTATGATTAAAAAATTCTTTTTACTCTCTTTATCCCTAATATGCCTAGGGATTTCGGCGCTGATTGGCCAGGTAGCCCTCATTCGCGAACTAACCTCCACCTTTCAAGGCAATGAACTCTCTCTGGGAATAGCTCTGGGAAGCTGGCTATTGGGGAATGCCTTGGGCAGTTATCTCTCCAAAAGGCTTATTCCCAAGATAAAGGATAAGCTGTCTTCCATAATTATCCTCCAAATCCTTATCTCTCTTTTTCTTTATTCTCAGATCTTCTTCGCCCGCACGATCAAAACCTTTGCTCACATTCCCTTTTATGAACTGGCCACTCCTTTCTCTACCTTTTTCTTCTCTCTCCTAATCCTTTCTCCGCTTTCTTTCATCTGTGGATTTGCCTTTGTCCTTCTGTGCAAGGTCTATTCCGCAAGAAAAGAAAAGAGTAAAAAAATCGGTCAGGCCTATATTCTGGAAGCAGTGGGGACAACCATTGGGGGAATTCTCTTCTCTTATTTGCTGATAAAATATCTTCACTCCTTCCAGATTGCCGCTCTATTGGGAATATTAAACCTTGGTTTGGCTTTTCTCTTGAGCCTAAACCACTCAAAAAAGGCTCTCATTTTCCTCTCTTCTTTTCTGCTTCTCGGCAATGTTTCTCTTTTCTTCAAGGGCAGCAATTATTTGCAAAGGACCTCGGCAGAAAAACAATGGCAAGGAAGAGAACTTCTGGAATATAGGGACTCTATCTACGGCAATATTGCCGTTCTTAAAAAAGGCAGAGAGTTCAGCATCTACGGCAGCGGTAAGCTATTTTTTACTACTGCCGATAAAGAGTTCGAAGAAGAATTGGTGCATCTCTCTTTACTCCAGCACCCTTTGCCAGAAAGGGTTTTGCTTATCGGAGGCGGAATTTCTCATATTGAAGAACTATTCAAATACCCGCTAAAAAGGGTTGACTATGTGGAATTAGACCCTCTGCTTATCAAAATAAATCAAAGATTGCTTTCTCAGCCTCAAAAACAGATACTACAAAATCCAGAGTTAAACATAAATTTCACCGACGGCAGATTCTTTGTGAAAAACTGCCACCAAAAATACGATGTCATCATCCTTAATCTCCCTGACCCTTCTACCCTCCAACTCAACAGGTTCTATACGCAGGGTTTTTTCAAGGAAATTTCTAAAATCTTAGACAAAAAGGGGATTTTTTCTCTCCATATCAGTTCCTCGGCTGTCTATCTTAATCCCCAGAGTGCAAGGTATAATTCCTCTATTTATCAAACTGTCCGAAGTGTATTTCCTTATACTGTCATCATTCCCGGAGAAGTCCTTTATATCATTGCCTCTCCTGCTAACATCCCTACCTCTGACATAAAAATCCTTGCCCAAAGATGGAGAAAAAGAAATCTCGGCACTAAATACTTCACCTCCTATCATCTCTACGATAAATTTGACCCCGAGAAAATCGATTATGTCCTGAAATCACTGGCTAAAGCCAAAACTCAAATCAATCTTGATTTTCACCCTATATCTTTTTACTACAATCTAATTGTCTATAATTCCTTTTTTCATCCCCGACAGACAGGATTCTGGGAGGCAATTTCGCACTTAGACATAAAGATTATTCTTATCCTTATTTCAATTTTTTATTTGCTCATCCGCTGGAAAAAAATCAATATCTTCTCGGTAAGTAAGCTCTGCATATTCACCACCGGTTTTGCGGGGCTGTGTCTGGAAACAGTAATCCTTCTGAGCTTCCAAATCCTTTACGGCTATATCTACGCAAAGTTGGGCGTGGTTATCGCTGCTTTTATGGTCGGAATAGCGGCAGGTGCATGGTTCAGTACGAAATCTTTGACGAGGGCAACTCCCCCAAAAACATTAGCAAAATTGGAATCCTCTATTGCCGTCTATGCCTTAATCCTTCCACTTCTCCTTTTTGTTGCGAGTAAAGGGATATTACTTGGGGGTGGAATTTTCTTTTTGCTGGCGGCGATTATTGGCGGGCTCGTAGGAGCAGAATTTCCTTTAGTGAATCACCTTTTCTTGAGCCGAAAAAAAGAATTGAACTCTCAGATAGAAAAGTCCGTGGGAGCAATCTATGCCGCCGACCTCCTGGGAGGGTTTAGCGGGGCAATCCTTACCTCTGTCTTTCTCATTCCCATCTTGGGAATCTTCTCTACTTGTCTGGTAGTAGCGATGCTCAATCTAATGACCTTCTTGCTTATTCGGCAAAAATAAAATGCCCCGAAGTTTCGGGGCATTTTTGAGTATCTCTGGGTTTTAGATTATAGAAATGTTAGAAAAGTTGTTTAATTCTGTCAATAATTCCTCCAAAGAAATCTGCGATTTTCTGCAATGTTCCCTTCTTTTTAGTAAACTCCATACTTTCAATTATAATAATACCATCATTTGCATCGTTAAGCGGCAAACCAAAAGCAGTCTCGCCGTAATGAATAGCTAACCCCTCAATCTTGTCCAAATCTATATCATCAAATTCGCTTAAAGCAATGTATACTTCTCCTTTACCTTTTAGAGAATGTGCAGAACTTAATCCCTGGTTCATTCCCGGACCGGTTTTTTCGTCAAATAATTGGACCTTAAAATTTACCTCTTTATATCCTGGATCTGCCACTACTTTCAAAAAAGAAAAAGTTGAAAGGTTTGCATGCCCACTTACTCGCTGATAAGAACCATCTAAAATCTTCAGCGAAGAAAGTGGCATCATTTGCGACTTCCAGTCTTTTCCTTCGTGGAATGACATTTCTTCTACATTTAGTGGTAATATTGGTTCTTCAGTAGAAGCAGCCTTGGCAACTGCTACAGGAGCAATGTTTGCTAAAGATAGTGTCGGAATGAGATTAATATTTTTATCCGTTTCATGGGCAATTTCTTCTTCTTTATTCCCTTGCAAATATGTACCTACTTTTTCCTCAAAATCTTCTACATCCGGAGCATACACCCCTTTTGTAGATGTTCCAGGAATAGTGCTGTTACTAATATCCCCCAAGAATTCCGCTGAAATAGAAGAATTACCAGCCGCTTTCTCAATGAGTATTCTACGGAGATCCTCTTCGGCAACAGAATCCATTGTATTTGCCAAACTGAAAATTATTCCCGCCACTAACAAACTCAACATCTTTATCTTTTGCATTTTCACCCTCCTTAAAATTAAAAACTTCAAATTCCTTTAATTTCTTTGAATTTTCTATCAAAAAAAATTTTATCATCTCTTCCTTCCTTTGTCAAGAACTTTTTTTAGGTATCATAAAAGTTTTTAGGAAAGGACAAAAATAAAAAATCTCTCTACTCTCTGCCCGCCTCTAGCGGCTCTACTTCTTTAAGTATCTCCCGCGGTTTGCTTCCCTGCAGAGGCCCAACAATACCCTCTTCCTCCATCATATCAATAATCCGAGCGGCACGAGAATAACCAAGCCCTAATCGCCTTTGCAACAGAGAAACAGAAGCATGTCTCGTCTCTAAAACAAGCCGAACTGCCTCCTCATAGAGCTCATCCTTCTCCAGGCTCACTCTACCTTCTTTGGTTTCTTTTTTCAAAATCTCCTCATTATAGACCGGCCTGCGCTGTTTTTTTAGAAAACTAACCACCCTTTCTATTTCTTCATCAAAGACCAGGGTCCCCTGTGCCCGTATGGGTTTTGCTGAACCGGGCTGGAGGAAAAGCATATCTCCATTCCCTAACAGTTTATCCGCTCCATTGACATCGAGGACAGTGCGTGAATCAACCTTGGAAGCAACCTTAAAAGAGATACGCGCCGGGAAGTTTGCCTTGATTACTCCGGTGATTACATCTACTGAAGGACGCTGGGTGGCCAGAATAATATGAATCCCTACTGCCCGTGAGAGCTGGGCTAAACGGGTAATTGCCCCTTCTACCTCTTTGGGAGCAACCATCATTAAATCGGCTAATTCATCAACAACAATAATAATATAGGGCAAAGCATCTTTGCTATTCTCGCCTAATTTTTGATTATAGACTTTGATATTCCGCATGCCCACCCCTGCCAATAGTTGGAATCTCCGCTCCATCTCTCCCACTGCCCAATTCAGCGCCAACCCGGCCTTTTTGGCTTGGGTAATCGCCGGGCAAAGAATTATTTACGCAAACCGTCTTGCCGCTACCGGTGGTCCCGGCAATCAAGAGATGAGGCATCTCCCCTAAATCAGCAATTAGGGGCATCCCAGACACATCCTTTCCCAGACCCAGAGGGATAATAAAATTGCTCTCTCGAAACTGTTCGGAGCTCAGAATCTCCCGGCAGTAGACTAGCGCTGTTGATGAATTGGGAATTTCCAGCCCCACTGCCGCTTTGCCCGGAATAGGGGTAATAAAACGCACACTCCCTGCCTTCATTGCCAGGGCAATATTGTCCGCAAGAGTTACAATTTTATTAATTTTTACCCCCGGGGCGGGCAGAAGTTCATAGCGGGTAATTGTCGGGCCACGGTCTATGTTGGTAACCTTCGCTTCAACCCCAAAGTCAAGGAGTGTGCCTTCTAAAATCCGGGCATTTGCCTCCAGGTCATCTTTAATTTTTCTTTGCTTAAGAGGGGGGGGAGACTTAAGTAAACTAGGTGGAGGGAGTTGATACGCTAAAGTATGAGGTTCATCTTCCTGAATTGGCTCAACCTCAACTTGCTCGCTTTGCCTTCGTCTCGACGAGGCGGGTTTCGGCGAAGCAGGCAACTCTTCTCTCTCAGGCAATTGCTTCTTAGATAAATTCTCAGTAACTCTTTTCTTGAAGGAGGGCTCAGGAGAAATCTTTATGCGTGGTCTCTTAGTTTTCTTTTCTCTAATGGGAATAGTCTTTGCCCTTTCTTCCTTTCTTTTTCTAATCTTAGCAGTTAATCTAACTAAGCCTCTAACCAATAAACCTCCTGCTTTTTTAACTATCTTTAAAAGAAAAGGGAGCTGGAGAATATCTTTAATTAAAAGAAAAGAAAGGATGAGAAAGATAGCAATTATAATGTAGGTGCCATTGCCAAAATATCTGCTTAAATTAGAAAAGAGATAAACGCCTAAAATCCCTCCTTTTCTAATATTGCTCTCTCCGCCCAATACTGAGGATAAACAAACAAGAAAAATAAGCAGGGCAATAGCCTGAAAAAAAAGGGAACTCCCTTTCTGAGAAAAATCTCTTTTTGATCTATCTATTCCTAAAAGCAAACAAACGAGAGGGATTAAATAGGCAGAAAATCCTAACGCAGAAAGAAGAAAGAAGGAAAGATACGCCCCTACTATTCCTCCATAATTCTGGCAAGGGGAATTGGGTTGGGAAGTAAAAAATGAAATATCTGTCTCCTCAAAAGAAAATAAACAAAGAGCAATAAATAAAGCGATAGCAAAAAGAAGCAAACTAATTGCTTTATCTTTATAGCTTTTGTCCATAAATTTATTCAATTAAGAGAATTTGCGTTTTGAGCGAACATTGGTTTTTTTAGCTAAAATCAAGTTGAAGCAGGGAATACAAAAATCATGTTTGAGACCCGAGAGCGAGAAATGCAAAATTCTCTTATAATACCAAAACTCCTATTCCTACTACAAAACAATAAATAGCAAAAATATAGAGTTTATTCTCTTTTATTATACTAAACAGAAACTCCAGAGAGAAAAATCCCACTATTGCGCTTATGAGCATTCCCACAATTAGGGCAAAATCGCAGGATAATTGGAAATCCCTGATTTTAAATAGGAGCGCTCCCAAAACAGCAGGGATAGAAAGCAAAAAAGAGAATCTAAATGCCGATTCTCTATTTAAACCGCAGATAAGCCCTGTAGAGATTGTTGCTCCACTGCGGGAAATCCCGGGAATAAGAGATATCCCTTGAGCAAAACCGATTAAAAGAGTAGAAAAAACCCCGGGTGTCTTTTTTAGTCTTTTATTATGCCGAGAAGCAATATCTCCAATTAACAACCAGAGTCCGGTAATTAGAAGCATCCCTCCTGCACTCTTAACATTCGCAAACAACTGTTCAAATATACCTCCACAGCAAAAACCAATTATAGCCGTAGGAATAGAGGCAAGAATGAGCAAAAAAACTAATCTTTTTTCTCTGGAGAACAAAGCGATAATCTCCTTATGGAAAAACGCCAGCAAAGCAAAGATACAAGATACAAATAAATTCCAATAATCAATAACCAAAGCGATGATTTTGTTTGGTTATTGGAATTTGGTGATTGGTTATTATTTAGTTATTGTATCTTGGTGCTTGGAATTTTGTTTTCTATCCGTATATCTCTCGCGTAATCGCTGTCTGACGGGCGCGATTAAATTGCTGGGTTAATTCCTCCACGAGTTTATTGGCATTATCTGCCGCATATTCCATCGCCTTTATTCGCTCCAACTCCTCAGCGCATCTTGATTCTAATAATGCCTGTTGGATCTGCCTTGAGATACACTCCGGAAGCAGGTCGTCAATAATTTCTTCTCGAGCAGGTTCGAATAGAAATTCCTCCTTAGGAGCGCCTTTTTGTTCCAAATTATCCTCTAAGGGCAATAATCTAACTGGAACAATAGCATCTAAATCTTCCCGCGAAGGCTGAGGATACTCCTTGACTATCTGATATCCTTTACGCTTAAAATAATGAATTCCCTTTTTGCCAAGGACAATCAGCTGAGAGGAGCGAGATTCCAAAAAATGCTCACTCCTTTGAATAATTCTCGTATTGAAACTGCCACATAAACCGCTTTGGGAAGTAACAATAATTAACCCTGTTAAATAATTCACCTTGGCGAATTCCCCGCCTTGGCGGGGATTTAACAGGGTAAACCCTTCAGTATTATTGGAACGGCTCTTGCTAATACTAAACTTATCTCTCTGCACCCTGAGTAACAAATCTCTAAGCTTCTCTGTATAACTACGTCCCTTCAGAGTTCTCTTTTCTATTCTCTTCAGCCGCACCACAGCCACCAACTTCATTGCATTGGTAATCCCCTCAATCTCTCTTATGCCTCTGATTCTTACTTTTATCTCTCTTAGCTTACTCATCGCTCTTCACAAACTTTCCTTTAAACTCCTCAATTGCCTTTTTTAGAACTACCTCCAGCTCCTTGCTCAACTCCTTTTTCTCCTTAATCGCTTTCAGAATTTGAGGGTGCTCCCTGTGAAAAAAGCTAAGGATCTCCGATTCAAATCGGCTAATGTCTGCCAGTGGAATATCATCCAAAAAACCGCGGATGCCACAAAATATAATCAGTATCTCATCAGCCACATCCATTGGCGAATACTGCTTCTGCTTAAGTATCTCTACTAAACGGCTACCTCGCTGTAATTGCGCCTCGGTGGTTTTGTCTAACTCGCTCCCCAATTTGGTAAAACTTTCCATCTCCCGATACTGGGCAAGCTCCAAACGCAGTTTTCCAGCTACCTCTTTCATTGCCTTAATCTGGGCGTTCCCGCCTACCCGCGAAACACTTAGTCCTACATTTATCGCTGGTTTCACCCCCTGATAGAAAAGTCCGCTTTCTAAATAAATCTGACCATCGGTAATAGAAATAAGATTGGTGGGGATATAAGTGGAGATATCGCCAGCCTGAGTTTCAATAATCGGGAGAGCAGTCAGCGACCCCCCTCCGGCTTCTCTGTTTGCCTTCGCCGCTCGCTCTAACAAACGCGAATGGGTATAGAAAATATCCCCGGGATAAGCTTCGCGTCCGGCTGGGCGACGCAATAAGAGAGAAATCTGACGATAACTCTGGGCGTGTTTAGAAAGGTCATCATAGATAATCAGAGCATCTTTTCCCTGGTCACGGAAATACTCCCCCAGAGCACAACCACTATAAGGAGCAATATATTGCAAAGGAGCGGGCTGATGGGCCGGGGCCGAGATTATGGTTGTATAAGCCATCGCCCCTTCTCTTTTTAGACGATAAAAAATACGGGCGACCTTTGATTCCTTCTGTCCAATGGCTACATAGATGCAAAGAACATCCTTGTCTTTTTGATTCAAAATAGTATCGATTGCTAAAGCGGTTTTGCCGGTTTGACGGTCGCCAATAATCAATTCTCTCTGGCCTCTGCCGATAGGAATCATTGAATCAATCGCTTTAATCCCGGTTTGCAAAGGTTGGTTTACCGGTTCTCTTTCCACTACCCCCAATGCCTCATTTTCAATCGGGCGGTAATCTTTAACTCTAATTGTTGCCTCACCATCTAAGGGCCTACCCAGGGAGTTAACCACCCTTCCAAGAAGTTCTTTGCCTACGGGGAATTTAACTACTCCCCCGGTAGAAAAAACCTCATCTCCCTCCTTTATCAATCTATCAGAAGCAAAAAGAATGGCTCCGATGCTCTCCTCATCTAAATTCAAAGCCATTCCCTCTACTTTCTCACCAGAGCGAGAGGAGAAAACGAGCAATTCATTTGCTATTACATCCCTTAAACCATAAATCCGGACTACCCCGTCACCAACTTCTACTACTATCCCCTTTTCTTTAAGTTCTAATTTATCCTCAAAATCCTCGATACTGCTCTTGATTATCTTAGTTATTTCTTCAGTTTTTATTTCCATAACTCAATACCTGTCATAAAACGTCATCTTTCAAGAGGACGTTTATTCTTCTTAACCTTTCTTTAACTGTCCAATCATAAACCCTGCCGAGATATTCAATCTTTATTCCACCAATTAATTTATCATCAAGCTTTTCTTTTATCTCTATTTTTTTATTGGTAATTCCCTCCATTACCTTAACGAGCGTTTCTCTCTCTGAGTGGGATAAAGGAAAAGCCGAAGAGACAACTATTTTAACAGTATTATAAAATTCCCGGCGAAGAAATTTATATCTCTCAAAAATTTCTCCCAAATTCTCCATCCTATTTTTTTCCACTAATCGCTTCAAAAAATTTATACTTTCTTTGCTTATGGAACAAAAAACCTCTGCGAGAATTCTCTGCTTTTTATCCTTCTCAATCCCAGGATGCAAAAGTATGTTTTTTAAAAGAGGGTGAACTTCAAAAATACTGTTGACAAAAGCCAAATCCTTCTCTTCTCCGGCTAAAAGAAACAGAGCGAGAGCGTATCTTTTAGAAATGCGGGTATCCATTTAGGCTAAAAGTAGTAAGTAGAGAGAATTACTATAAATGTCTAATGACTAATTAACCTAATATACTTGCCCTACCGGGCAAGTCCCCTAGGACCTGAAGAATGTCCCCGTATGCCGTCGGAAGCAAACAGGGATTAGAGACTGGATCAATTAGAGCAATTAGACATTTTAAGCTTTTCTATTCCATCTCTAATTAGTTTTGCTTTATCCTTTTCGTTAATCTCTCTTCTCAGTATCTTCTCGGCAATAGCCAAAGAAATAGTAGCAACTTCCTTCTT
>MZGK01000036.1 GCA_002085025.1 Candidatus Omnitrophica bacterium 4484_213 | reverse complement strand
ATTATTCGGTCGATGGTCTGCGCTGCATCCGGGGTATGCAAGGTTGCCAGAACTAGATGTCCGGTCTCAGCGGCGGTCAGGGCTAAGGAAATTGTCTCCAAATCTCGCATTTCGCCAACAACAATTACATCCGGGTCTTGGCGCAGTACCCTTCTTAAGGCTTCAACAAAGGACTTTGTATCCGAATAGACCTCTCTTTGCTTAACAACGCTTTTATTATGCTTATGCACATACTCTACCGGATCTTCAATACAAATAATCATACATCTCCTTTCCTGATTAATTAAATCAATCATCGCCGCAAGAGTAGTCGTTTTGCCCACGCCAGTGGGCCCGGTAACTAAAACCAAACCATTGTTTTTGCGGGAAAAGCTCGCCACTATCTCTGGTAGTCCCAATTCCTCAAGCGAGGGAACGCGATAGTGAATAATCCGAAAGGCCGCCTCGATACTGCCTCTCTGTTGATGCACATTCACCCGAAAACGACTTGTTCCGGGAACAGATAAAGAAAAATCAAGTTCTAAAATTTCTTCAAACTTTCTTTTTTGTTCGCCGGTTAAAAGAGAATATACCAATCTTTTGCTCTCCTCGGGAGTAAGTTTGGGAAAATTTGTTTTTATCAGTTCACCATCAACGCGCAGAATAGGTGATGTCCCTACAGCCAAATGCAAATCTGAGGCCTCTTTCTCTATTGCCAACTTGAACAAATCCTTCATCTCCATAGCATCCTCTTTATACATACCTCCTCGGGTCAGTAATCTTGCCGGTCAATGCTGATGCAGCCACAGTAGCCGGGGAGGCTAAAAAGATATAAGCATTGGGGTTTCCCATTCTTCCTTTAAAGTTACGATTAGCTGTGGAAATAACTGTCTCTCCATCTGCTGGAATTCCCTGATGTGTTCCCACGCAACAGCCACATCCCGGCGGGAGAAGTACTCCGCCGGCCTCTATTAAATCCTCTAAAATTCCCTCTTTTACTGCCGATAGAAGAATTTGCCGCGAAGCCGGAGCAATAATAAATTTAATACCATTCTTTATTCTTTTTCCTTTCAATATGCGGGCTGCAACCCTCAAGTCCTCTAATCTACCATTGGTGCAGGTTCCTAAAAAAGCCTGATTTATAGAAACGCCTCTTAACTGAGAAACTGGACAAACATTATCTACGCTATGCGGCTGGGCTACTTGCGGCTCTAACTCAGAAAGTTCATACTCCTTTATATCAAAATAAACAGCATCTTTATCAGGAGAAACAAAAGAGAAATTCTCTATCCCTCTTTGTCTCAGCCAAAGCTCTGTTTTTTTATCACCTAACATTATACCACATTTTGCCCCGCTTTCTACACTCATATTGGCAAGCGTAAATCTTCCTTCCATACTTAAATTCTTAATAACTTCACCAGTGAACTCTATTGATTGATAGGTGCAACCATCAGCGGTTAATTCTTTGATTAAATAAAGAGCAATATCCTTGGCATAGACTCCATCTGGTAGTCTTCCTTTACAAATTATCTTTATTGTTTGGGGAACCTTAAACCAATTCCTCCCACTGGCAAAGGCAATACCTACATCTGTAGAACCCATTCCGGTAGCCAGGGCATTCAAAGCCCCATAGGTACAGGTATGCGAGTCTGCCCCTACTACCAAAAATCCCGGTTTGATAAAACCGCTCTCCGGGATTACCTGATGGCAAACTCCTTCACCAATATCAAAAATTTTGAGCCTCTCCTTTTCAGCAAATCTGCGCATCCTTTGATGAATATTAGAAATCTTCAGATTGGGAGAAGGGGAATTGTGGTCGATAACCAAACAAACTTTTTTTCTGTCAAAGACCTTTCTTCTCTTGAGGTTCTCGATAATTAAAGCAGAGGTGCCGTCCTGACCAAAACAGAAGTCAATATCAGCAATTACAATATCGCCGGCTTGGGCATCTTTACCACTATGACTGCTTAAGATTTTCTCAGCGATTGTCTTTCCCATTAGTAAAAATTACCAATAACTAAGATACAAGATACAAACAAATTCCAATAACCAATAACCAAACCGGGATAATAGTTTCTGTTTGGTTATTGGAATTTGGTGATTGGTTATTGTTTGTGCTACCCCTTCCTTTTCTAAGAGCGCAAGCGCAAAGGCTTCCGAACGAGAAGTCGGGAAGTTTCCCGACTTCTCATCCTGAGGAGCAAAGCGACGAAGGATCTCTCCACCTATTTCGCAAAATATATAAAATGTTCCATCGGGCTTTACATAAGAAATTTTGATTTCATCCAATTTCTTCATTATATAATCCCGTCTTATTTTGAACTCCGAGAGAATTCTCTGGGGATAATCCTGATTTTTTAAAGCTGCTACTGCGGCATATTGAGCAATTGAATTCGCACAAGAGGTAGAATGACTCTGGATAATAGCCATCTTAGAGATTATCTCTTGGCGGCCAGCGGCATAACCTATCCGCCAACCGGTCATTGCATAAGACTTAGAGACCCCATTGATTACCACTGTTAGTTTGTAAATATCTAAATCCAAAGAGGCAATGGAGATGTGCTCCTTTTCGTAAATGAGCCTTTCGTAAATCTCATCGCTAACAATATAGATATTATTGCGGACGGCAATCTCGCCAATCTGAGCTAATTCAGAAGGAGAATAAACAGCTCCGGTAGGATTGGCTGGACTGTTAAGAATGATAGCTTTTGTCTTTGGGCTAAGAAAGGTTTTAAGGAGGGTTGGGCTTAATTTAAAGTCATTATCTGGCTCTGTAGGAACAATTACAGGAATAGCCGAGCAAAGCCGAACATAGATAATAGCATCTTTAAGCTCATCAACCCCGGAAACAGGAGTATATTTTGTCCAGCCCTGTTTTAGGGCTTTAATTGCTTCCTGTTTTATGAAATCCGGGGTATCAAAATCCGGTTCACCGGCAGCAAAATTTATTATTTTTTTCCCTTTTTTCTTTATCTCTTTTGCCCGCGAGGTAATCGCAAGAGTTGCCGAAGAACTAACATCTTTTACCCTCTCAGCAACCCCCCTTAGAGAACTCTCCTCAGCAGTATCAGTCTTTATAGCATTAATTTCACTATTGGTTTTCTCTAACGGGGTGAAGTTCATATCAGACCTAAAATAGACCTTGACAACACTCAGTTGCTCTACTTTTCTTAAACTTAGATTCGCTTAGAATATTCCATAACGGTTTCTTTAGTAATACCCCCCTCGTCGTAAAGCCTCTTTATTGACTTATCCATAGTGTGCATACCATACTGGGCGCCTGTTTGAATTATTGAATTAAGTTGCGAAAGAGTTCTTGTCTTGATAAGATTTCTTGCCGCATCAGTCATTATTAAAACTTCGGTAGCTAAAATCAACTTTGTTCCGTATTTTGCAGGTAGTAATGACTGTGTAACAATACCTTGCAGACAATGGGACAGTTGAAGACAAATTTGTTCAAAATTAGATGGCCGGTTTCAGCAGCAACAAGAGCGGTCTGAATTGTTTTAACATCCTGCATCTCGCCTACTAAAATTACATCGGGATCCTGTCTAAGGGCGTTTTTCAAGCCGGAAGCAAAAGAAAGCGTATCTACAAAGCGTATCTACACCAACCTCTCTTTGTTTTATAATACTTTTGATATTTGTATGAACATATTCTATGGGCTGCTCTAAACATATTATTACCGCCTCTCTATTTCTATTTATCAAATCTACCATTGCGATAAAGTAGTGGTCTTCCCCGACCCTGTGGTCCCACCGATAATAACTATCCCGCTCTTCAGATTAGTGAAATCTTCAATTATTGAAGACAATCTTAATTCCTGTAAAGAGCCTATTTTTGACGGTATTGAGCGAAAAGCCGCCTCCACTACTCCTCTTTGATAATGAACATTTACTCTAAATCTGAATTTTGGGTTAAGAGAAAAAGCAAAATTCATTTCTTTTCTTCCCTCAAATATCTTAATCTGCTCCTCGTTCATAATACTGTAAATCATCTTTTTTA
Organism: Candidatus Omnitrophica bacterium 4484_213; assembly: GCA_002085025.1. GTDB lineage: Bacteria > Omnitrophota > 4484-213 > 4484-213 > 4484-213 > 4484-213. The sequence goes on along the minus strand of MZGK01000036.1, from coordinate 10,351 downwards.
AAACTTCTTTAGTAAGTGGTTCTATGCCTTCTATAGGTTTAAATTTTTTATAAATACGCAGTATCGGAGGAAGCCCGTAAGTCAAATGCAACTCCAAAAAATTCACCCCTACATTATATCCCTTCTTAAATTCAATCTCTTCTACTCTAACTACCTTAGCTAAAATATGAATTGGGTGCTTTATTGCCGGCAAAAGCACACTTATCTTAATCTTCTCCCATTTCTTGTTAGAGACTCATTCTCTTCTGAAAGCCTATTATCAGATAAAATTTTTTGATACCTAATAGGAATCTCTATAGGGATACGATTTTGCTTTCTTTTTTCAAAGCTCTGCAAATTTTTATCCATTTTTGCCCCGAAGATTTTTTTTCAAAGCTCTGCAAATTTTTATCCATTTTTGCCCCGAAGATTCGAGTTCATAATTCTAACACCGCCATTTTTGCCCCATCGCCGCGGCGCCAAGAAAGATGAATAAGCCGAGTAGCGCCCCCTTTAGGAAACTTGGGAGCTATCTGTCTAAACAGATTATAAACCAATTTTCTATCACCAAGAATCCTGAAAGCAGAACGCTGAGCGGCTAAACTATCCTTCTTGGCCAGACTAAGTAATCTATCCATTATTCTTTTGGTCTGCTTTGCCTGAGATAGAGTAACTTCAATCTTACCGGAAATAATTAAACCCCGCAATAGACTCCTTAATAATGCCTTTCTTCGGTCAGTAGGCCGACTCAATTTTCCTTTTATCTTTTGATGCCGCATCTCTCCTCGCTCCCCCGAAGTTTCGGGGTCACTCGTCGTCAGAATTTCTAGTTACCCTAATGTCTAATCACCCCGTTAAATACCCTGTTAAATCTTTTGTTTTCAACAAAAGAAAATCAAAGATTTTATTTAAGAGAGTAATTTGCTTTCTGAATTATTATTATTAGGTCAATTAGGAAATTAGTCGTTAGACATTTATGAAAATTCTTCCTACTTGCTACTTCTTTAGACTTAGTCCCATTTTCCCGAGAACCTCTTTAATCTCTAAGAGTGACTTCTTGCCAAAATTTTTATACCTCAACATCTCTTCCTCTGTCTTTTTTATTAAATCACCAATTGTCTTAATGTGAGCGGCTTGAAGACAACGTGAACTTCGAACTGAAAGTTCAAGGTCGCTGATGGGTCTATCAAATTCTTCCTGAAGTTCTAATTGCTCTTTTTTTACCTCCTCTTCCACTTCTTGTCCATAATTGACAAATATATCCAAATGCTTCTTGAGAATTTTCGCTCCTTCTATAAGCGCCTCTTCTGGCGAAATGGCTCTATTTGTCCAAATCTCTAAGATTAATCTGTCATAGTTAGTCATCTGCTGGACCCTGGCGTTTTCTACTTGATAGTTCACTTTCCGCACGGGAGTAAATATAGAATCAATCTCAATAAGTCCTATAGATTTATCTTCGCTTCTCTTCATCTCGGCGGGCAAATATCCTCTTCCTGAACAAACCTCCATTTCCACAAACAGCTTACCCTTAGAAGAAAGAGTGGCAATGTAAAGTTCAGGATTCAGAATCTCTACAGCCTCATCAGCAATAATATCCTTTGCAGTTACCTCCCCCCTTTTTTTCGCCTCTATTCTGATTGTCTTTCGCTCGGAAGAGTGCAATCTCAGAACAAGCTTTTTTATATTTAAAATAATCTGGGGAACATCTTCCAAGACGCCAGGAATAGTGGAGAATTCATGAAGCACTCCTTCTATCTTTATTCTGTTCACTGCTGCCCCCGTTAAAGAAGAAATCAGGACCCTCCTTAAGGAATTACCCAATGTTACTCCATATCCTCTCTCGAGAGGCTGAACAATAAATTTACCATAACTCTCACTAAGGGTCTCCTTTTCACATTCTACTTTCCCAGGCATTACAAAATTCTTCTCCATTCTCTCCCTCCTGCTATAACTTCGTTATAGCTGACTACAGAGATTAGAAAAGATTACAGCGATTTTGCAACGAGAACTTAACTCCGCTAGAAATTCCTAAAGTCGTAGAAATTTATTCGCTACATTTGTAAATTGCTATATCTGTAATATTTCTAACGCGGGGTTAATCTGTGTAATCTGCTTTTAATCTGTGTAATCATTATACCGAACGAAGTGAGGCATAATTTATTTAGAATACAATTCTACGATTAACTGCTCTTGAATAGGAACCTGAATGTCTTCCCTTTTGGGCAGGTGAACTATGCTTATGCAAAGATTTCTTTCGTCTCTTTTAATCCACCCTGGGATATCTCTCTCCTTGGTAACCTCTAAAGCCCTCTTTACCAAGTCTTTGCTTTTTTCCTTCTTGAATTCAATCTTATCTCCAGGGTTTACTAAATAAGAAGGGATGTTTACCCTCTTTCCGTTTACATAAATAAAATTATGACGGACTAACTGCCGGGCGGCTGAATGGGAAACTGCAAAAGAAGAGCGAAAAATAACATTGTCCAACCTCCGTTCTAAAAGCACAAGAAGATTTTCGCCCGTTGCTCCTTTCATCTGCTCGGCTTTTCTAAAATAAAAACGAAATTGCCTCTCTAAAATTCCATATATCCTCTTCACCTTTTGTTTCTCTCGCAGTTGCAAGCCATAATCAGAGAGTTTTGCTCCTGACTTTCCCTGCTGACCCGGAGAATAGGCGCGCCGCGAAAAAGAGCATTTATCTCCCTGACACCTTGCTCCCTTTAGAAATAGCTTCATTCTTTCTCGTCGGCAAAGCCGACATTTTGGCCCTATGTACTTAGCCATTTATACTCTCCTTTTCTTCTTCGGACGACAGCCATTATGGGGAATAGGGGTAACATCCTTTATAGCAGTAACGGTTAAATTGGCATGTTTTAATGCCCTTATCGCTGACTCTCGGCCCGCCCCTGCTCCTTTCACATAGATTTCAACCTCCTTCATCCCTTGGGCTATTGCCCTTTTAATAGCATCTTCTGAGGCTAATTGACCAGCAAAAGGAGTTGATTTCTTAGAACCCCGGAAACCAACTCTACCAGTATTTGACCAACAGATAACATTACCCTGTTTATCAGTAACGGTTATGATAGTATTATTAAAAGTAGCGTTAATATGAACTATCCCTTTAGGGATATTTTTTTTAACCTTTTTTGCCATTCAATAAGCACGCAACTTACGGAACGAAGTGCTCGTAAGTTGCTGTGCGCATTGAACCCAGCACTAATTTTCTGCCTTGGGTGGCACTCCTGAAAAATTAGTGCTGGGTAAATTCAACCATCATCCACCTGAGGTGGATGGGCTTCATTTACTTCCCCTTCCCTGTAGGTGCTTTTTTTGCCTTTGCCTTTACCCCAATCGTCTTGCGTGGTCCTTTTCTTGTGCGGGCGTTGGTAGAAGTCCTCTGCCCCCTTACTGGTAAACCCTTGCGGTGGCGTAGACCCCGATAAGTACCAATATTTATAAGGTGTTTAATATTCTGAGAAACCTCCCTCCTCAGTTCCCCTTCTATCTTATATCCCTTCTGAATAACTGCCGCTAAGCGCGAAATCTCCTCTTCACTAAGGTCCTTTGCCCTTTTATCCGGGTCTATACCGGCTGCCTTTAAGATTCTGCCTGATAAAGTTTTTCCAATACCATAAATATAAGTAAGGGCAATCTCTATTCTTTTTTCCTTAGGGATATCTATACCGCTAATTCTCGGCACCCTCCACCTCCTCGCTCGTCCGCCTTCGGCAGACTTCGTTCGTCAGAAATCAAAATCACCAATAACCAAGATGCACGATACAAACAAATCCCAATAATCAATAACCAAACCGGGATAATAGTTTCTGTTTGGTTATTGTATCTTGGGGATTGGTTATTTAATCCTGTCCTCCATTTTCTGTCGTCTGTCGTCTGAAATCATCCCTGTCTCTGTTTATGCTTAGGATTGGGGCAAATTACCCGCACAACTCCTTTTCGCTTAACAACCTTGCATCTTTCACAGATTTTCTTTACTGATGCTCTTACTTTCATCCCTTCTCCCGGTAAACAATTCTTCCCCGTGTTAAATCATAAGGAGAAAGTTCAACTTTAACTTTATCTCCTACCAAAATGCGAATATAATGCATTCTTATCTTCCCAGAAATATGAGCCAGGACTTTATGCCCATTTTTTAACTCTACCCGAAACATTGCATTGGGCAAGGCCTCTACAACCCTTCCCTCTGCTTGAATCAAATCCTCTTTGGACATAACTTCTTGGTCACCAGAAGACCACAGGGGCTAGAAAGGGATAGTAGAGGTTAGCAGGGAATAGTAGGGGAATTTTTCATTCCCTTCCTAACCCTTTCTACCCCTTGTCACCCATACTAACGCTTTTTTCCTCATTGGAGACTGGTGACTCCTTACATTTTCGTTAGTATCTCCGCTCCCTTATCTCTAATCGCTATCATATGCTCAAAATGAGCGCTTAGACTCTTATCCTTCGTAGCTGCTGTCCAGCCATCAGGGCCTATTTCTACCTCGTATCTGCCGGCAGATACCATCGGCTCAATACAAAAAACCATCCCTTTTTCTAAAACCACCCCCTGATGTGGCTTACCAAAATTAGGAATCCGAGGGTCTTCGTGGATCTCTTTGCCAATCCCATGCCCAACAAATTTACGGATAACTGAGAATCTCTGTTCCTCCACAAAACTCTGCACCGCCCAGGAGATATCCGAAAGACGGTTTCCTGGCTTTGCTTGCTTAATTGCCTTGAAAAGTGCTTTACGAGTTACCTCAATTAACCTCTTTGCCTCAGGTGAAACCCTGCCTACAGGTAAGGTTATTGCTCCGTCACCGCAATACCCTTTATATCTCACCCCTACATCCAAACTTACAATATCGCCTTCCTTTAATTTCTTTTTTGAGGGAACTCCATGAACAACAACTTCATTTGTGGAAACACAGATTGCCGCCGGAAACCCTTGATACCCTTTAAATACCGGGATTGCTCCTTTCTTTAAGATCAACTCCTCGGCATAGTTATTTAACTCCTCTCCGCTGATGCCCGGTCGAACTTTCTCTCTTAACTTCTCCCAGACATAGGCCACAATCTGCCCGGCCTGGCGCATCAACTCAATCTCTTTGTCGGTTTTGAGAATAATCATTTAACTCTGCAGAATTCCTTTAATTACCTCAAACAATACCTGAACCTCCAAATCGCCATTAACATCCACAAGAATACCTTTTTTTCTATAGTATTCAATCAGCGGCTGAGAGAGTTGAGTGTAGACCTTCAATCTCTCTCTTATAGTTTCTTCTTTATCGTCATCTCTTTGCAGAAGCGAACTTCCACATTTGTCGCAAATGCCCTCTTTTAAAGGCGGCATATTTTTAATATGATAAATCGCCTGGCATTTTGGGCAAATCCTTCTTCCGGAGAGCCGCTCAATAATTTTTTGTGGAGAAGTAACAAAATTTAATACTCTATCTAAACAGATATTTAGGGAAGATAGAGAATTGTTTAAAAACTCTGCTTGAGCCAAATTGCGGGGAAACCCATCCAAAACAAAACCTTTTCTATCCTTTTTAATCTCCTCACTAACAATCTGGACTACAATCTCATCGGGCACAAGCAAACCCTTCTCTATAAATCCTTTTGCTTTTTTCCCTATCAAAGAATTGCTCCTAACTGCTCCTCTTAGTAAATCTCCGCTTGAGATATGCTCTATACTGAAATGTTTACAAACTACCTCTGCCTGCGTCCCTTTTCCTGCTCCTGGTGGTCCTAAAAAGACTAAATTCATCGGCGCCCCCTTATCCTCCCTTTACTCACAAATCCCTCATAATGACGCATCAAGAGATGAGACTCAATCTGGCGCATTGTATCCAACAAAACACCGACTACAATCAACAAAGCAGTGCCACCAAAAAAAGAGGCCACTAAATAAGGAATCTTAAAACCTTTATAGATTATCTGGGGCATTATAGCGATAATCGCCAAAAATATTGCCCCGGGCAGGGTAATCCTATTCATTATATAATCAAAGTATTCGGCAGTATTTCTTCCCGGTCTAATCCCAGGAACAAAACCGCCGTATCTCTTCATATTATCGGCGATATCCTTAGGATTAAAAGAAATTGCCGTATAAAAATAGGTAAAAAAGATAATCATAAGGCTGTAAAATAAGCTATAAAAAAGCCTTCCCGGGGTTAAGGCCCGGGCGATAGATTGGATAAAAGGATTAGCGGTTAAACCAGCAATAGTAGCCGGAAAAAGGATTATTGACTGGGCAAAAATAATCGGCATTACCCCGGCTTGGTTCACTCTTAAGGGGATATAGGTCGCTTGACCGCCGTAAATCTTTCTTCCCACAACCCTGCGTGCATACTGCACGGGAATCTTCCTCTGCCCCTGGGTAATCAAGACTACTGCCCCCACTACTACAACCGCGACGGAGAGTATCAGGAGTAAACTAAGAGCAGAAATCTGTCTTTGATAAAGCAGGGAGGAAAGTTGATAAACAGCAGCAGGCAAGCGGGAAATAATTCCGGCGGTGATAATCAGAGAAATTCCGTTACCAATCCCTCTCTCGGTAATCTGCTCTCCCAACCACATTATAAAGGTTGTGCCCGTAGTAAGAGTAAGCATTGTGAGCAAACGAAACCCCCAGCCTGGAAATTGAACAATTTGCAGACTTCCGAAATGAGCCGGGTTTTCCAACCATATACTCACAAACAAAGCCTGGATTAAACAGAGAATAACTGTACCTTGGCGGGTATACTGAACTAATCTCTTATGCCCCTCGGGGTCTTTGGTCAATTTCTCTAAATTGGGAAAAACAGCAGTAAGAAGTTGAAGAATGATAGAGGCAGTGATGTAAGGCATAATCCCCAAGGCAAAAATAGTAAGCCGACGCATCGCCCCACCACTGAACATATTCATAATTCCAAACAATGTCCCACCCTGTGTGCGGGCAATATTATCAAAGAACTTTGCCAAATTTGCACTATCAATCCCCGGCGTAGGAATATACGCACCTATTCTATAAATCACAATAAAACCCAAGGTAAACAACACCAACACCTTCTTTCTCAGGTCAGCAATCTTAAAGATGTTAAATAAGGCTTGGAACATAAATACGCTTCAGGCTTCAAGCTTCAGGCTGCAGGCTTTTTTTTGACTTGGAACTTGTGGCTTGTAGCTTGTGGTTTGTAATGCTTTTCCCCCTGCCTTTTCTATCTTCTCGCGGGCAGATTTAGAAAAATAATCTGCCTCAACGCTTAAGGGCCTCTCAATCTCTCCTTTGCCTAATATCTTAATCCAACCCTCTCTCTTTACAATCCCCCTTTCTCTTAATAACCTGGGGGTAACCTTGTCTGAAGAGATTTTTGCCAGTGAAGAAAGATTTACAATATTAATCCTCTCTGCAAACCTCTTGTTGCTAAAACCTCGCTTGGGAACCCTGCGGATGAGAGGCATTTGTCCACCTTCAAATCCCGGTTTTATTTTTTTACCCGAACGGCTCTTTTGCCCTTTATTGCCACGGCCCGAGGTTCCACCGTGTCCTGAACCAGGTCCCCGCCCAACTCTCTTTTTCTTTAACATATGATTACGGCGATTAACAACGATTACAGATCAGCAACTTCTCTATCGCTGACAAAAGGAATCAGCGATATATTTACCCCTGTTAAATAATTGCGAAGCAAATTTAACAGGGTTTATCGCTGCAATCTTTCTTCATCGCTGTCATCGTTGTTCTTAAAGCTGGCAAATCCATTCGCTACTGCTTTCATCACATTTAGGGGATTAGTTGTCCCTAAACACTTGGTTAAAATATCCCTTATACCCACGCATTCGCACATTGCCTTTACTACTTTGCTGGCAATCACGCCGGTGCCCCTCCTGGCAGGTTTTAATAACACCTTTGCGGCTCCATAATTTCCAATTACTTCATGAGGAATAGTGCTTCCTTTTAAAGGTACCGAAAAAAGATTCTTCTTGGCAAGTTGAGCTGCTTTACTCACTGCCGCAGGAATCTCCCCCGCTTTTCCAATACCATAACCCACTTTCCCTTTCCCATCTCCAACAACGACGCTAACCCGAAAGGCAAAGTGTCTTCCTCCTTTAATAACCTTGGCTACGCGGGTAATATCTACCAACTTCTCCACAAATTCTTCTGCTTTTTTTTTCTCTTCCTTATCAGTTTTCATAAAATATAACGATTACGACGATTAGCAACCGATTACGACGATACATTCATCGCTGTTATCACATTTTTATCGCTGTAATCGCTGTTTTCTGCAATCGCTGTTTTTAAAATATCAATCCGCCTCTACGAGCCCCCTCAGCAAAGGCTTTTACCCTACCGTGATAAAGATAACCTCCCCGGTCAAAAACAACTTTTCGCAGATTCCTCTTCTGAGCCTCATGGGCAAAGATTTCTCCTAATAAAGAAGCTGCTTTTATATTGCCGCGATGAGTTAATTTCTGCCTTAATTCCTTGCTGTTTGTAGAAAGAGAAAAAATGGTTCTTTCATTTATATCATCAATTAATTGTGCCTCTATATTTCTTAGACTCCGATGAACACATAAACGAGGAACCTCTGCTGTCCCAAAGACCTTCTTTCTCACTCGTCTGTGTCTTTTTATTCGCCCTGCTTCTTTCTTATTTTTCATGTTTTATGCCTTACTTTATACTCAATCGTCGCAAACCAATCTACACTTGGCAAAATAATAGTAGGCAATTGACAATTGACAACTTCTTGTCTTCCACTTTATCTACTGCATACTGCTTACTGCCAACTGTTTTACGCTACTTTCTTGCCCTGTTTCTGCCTCACGTATTCGCCTATGTAACGGATACCCTTTCCTTTGTAAGATTCGGGTGGACGCAAATTGCGAATTTGAGCAGCAACTTCCCCTACAGCCTTCTTATCAACCCCCTTCACCACAATTTGCGTAGGCGAAGGAACCTCAATAGTTATACCTTCGGGGATAGAAAAATTAACAGGATGAGAAAATCCTAAATTCAAAGTCAGCTCTCTTCCTTTAACCTGTGCCCGATAGCCAACCCCCCGGATCTCCAGTCGTTTTTCATAACCTCTGGTTACCCCTTCAATCATATTGGCAATTAAACTACGGGTTAATCCATGTAATCCCCCCACCACTTTTCTGCTGTGGCCAAACTTCTCTGAAAAAGTGGTGGGGGATAATTTGGAGTTACTCTCTCTTTTGACTAGAATCTGATTATTCTCTTCCTCAACCTTCAGGCAAGGAGAAAAAGAAAATTCTAATTTTCCTTTCTGCCCTTCTATTTCAATAGTATTTTCTGCAATTTTAACTCTCACTCCTTGAGGAATATCTATTGGTTTCTTGCCTATGCGTGACACAACCTCCTCCTTCACTACGGCCAGTCCTCGGAAACCCCAAATCCCAAGCACCAAATTACAAACAAATTCTAATAATCAATAACCAAAACAATTGCTTAAAATTCTCTTTTGTTTTGTCATTGGAATTTTGGTTCACTCTGTTAAATAATTCCGCCAGAGGCGAAATTGCCATGAAGTGGTATTTAACAGGGTCAATTGTGATTTGTTTGGAGCTTGTTATCTGTGATTTGGAATTTCTCAACTGGCATTTTGCCAGTTGAACTACCATATATAACAAATAATCTCTCCGCCCACTCCTATTTCTCTTGCTTCTTTGTCGCTAAGTACTCCTTGAGAAGCAGAAATGATAGCCCTGCCTAATCCGTCAAGAACATAAGGGATTTGTTCCTTTGTAACATACACTCGCCGGCCCGGTCTGGATATCCTTTTTAAACCCATAATTGCCGGTTTTTCTCCTTTGCGGGAAGTGGATTTTGCCCTCTTATACTTCAAATAGACTCTCAATATCCCTTGTTTATTATCTTTAATAAATTGATAATCTTCAATATATCCTTCTTTCTTAAAAATATCTACGATCCTTTCTTTTAGATAGGAAGCAGGAATATTGACCACTCTCTTTCCGTTTTTACTCCCATTTCTTATAATTGTTAAAGCATCAGCAATTGGATCCACCTTTCCTCCTCGTTCGCTCTGCTCACTCGTCGAAAATCAGTCTACAGTGGGCAGTAGGCAATTTTATTTGCAACTGCCAATTGCCAACTGCCAATTGAAATCACCAGCTTGCCTTGGTTACTCCAGGAATCTCTCCCTTAGAGGCAAGTTCACGAAAACATATTCGGCACAACCCAAACATCCGCAAATAACCGCGTGCTCTCCCGCACAGACGACATCTGTTATACTTGCGGACTTTAAATTTGGGGGTCCTTTTTTGTTTCTCAATCAAACACTTCTTCGCCATGAGGCTAATCCTCGCCAAAACGCAAATTTCTGCTAATTTAGATACCAATCTCCGCCAATTCAAA
>MZGK01000006.1 GCA_002085025.1 Candidatus Omnitrophica bacterium 4484_213 | reverse complement strand
CATGATTCTAAAAATACTGGCTTATCTAAATTGTTCTTTAAAACTACCTTTACAGTTTCTCCCTGCTCATACTCTGTTTTATCTGTGGTAATGGTTACTTGTTTTTGCGTCTCTGGAGAAATTTGCTCACTCCAAGCCTGCCGTCCACCAATTAAAACAATTCCAACAACCAAAATCCCAACAAAAATTTTTGTTTTTGAATTCATTTTTGCTTCCTCAAATTATTTGGAGTGTTTTTCAATCTTTTGTCTTTGCAAGCGGCATTTCTCTTGGAGTTCGCGAACAAATACATCAGGAGTAGTAGAATACTCCTTAACTTAATTCCTCACGAACCCTCAGCTAAAATTGGACAGCATCAAATTTCTTCTCCATAGATGACCTCCCTTGGGCCCTTAATTTCTATCAGAGGGTAGTTTAATTTTAAATTCGCTGCACCGACCACTCAAAAAACTCCTCATCCTCGCATCTTTCTCTTCAATTGTAAATTCGTTGGAGTAGATTGTAACCGATAAAAAATTTCTTAAATTTCATTTTTGCCCCTTCTCTACATTCTTAAAAATCACCGGGGCGACCTTTCGCACTTCTTTAAGCATCAAGTTAGCCATCTCGCGAATTTCCCATTGACTATTTTTAGCGCATCTTAGCTTAAAAAAATGCCGAAGTTCACGGGCGTTCATTGTTACGATTATCTTTGTCTCGCAGGCATTGGGCAATAAAAATCGGGCATCTTCAACGGGAATGCCGTTATCTAAGAGTTCAGCATAGGTGTTGTTTATATCTTTGATTACCTTTTCAAAAATCTGTCTTAATTTCTTTTTCTTCTTTATAGTGGGAGGAATTATATATTCAAAGTCTCTCTTTTTTACATATCTCTGACTTTGTTGGGAAAAAGAGGCAAGACGGTGTCGCACCAACTGATGCGAGGTAACCCGCGAAATCCCCTCAATAGCAAAAGTGAAACTGCTATGTTCAATAACCGAAAGGTGACCAAGTTTGATGATTTTCTCAATAAACCTTTCTTCTTCCTGCGGGGTTATCTTCTCTAAATCCTTGATAGAGGATTTTGCATAGCAAAGCTTACCGGCGATTGCCGCTGTCTTCTGAGGATAGGAAGTGTAGTTTATCAACTTAACTCTCATATTTCTCTCCTAAATGACTTTTTAAATAATAACACATTTCGGAATAAAAAACAAGATTTTTTTAAAGGCAAAAAATTCCTTTATTTAATCTCCAATATATGATATAATATTTCCTCTTTGAAACGCTGTATTTTTGGAGGAAATATGGAAAGACATCAAAAACTATTTAAAACTAAATGCAGTCAAGAAAACTATCAGAAATTGCTTGCCCTAAATAATCCTGCCCTGTTTGATTTTGTCGGGGAATATGTCCAGCTTTGCAATCCTGCTTCAGTCTTTGTGCGTAGCGATTCAGCCGAAGACGCTCAATATATAAGAGACAAGGCAAAGGAATTGGGTGAGGAAAAGCAACTTAATATAGACGGGCACACTGTCCACTTTGATGGGCCCACTGATCAGGGAAGGGATAAACAGAATACAAAATTCCTTCTAAGTAAAAGCGAAAACCTCGGTTCGGATATTAATTCCATAGTCCGAGAAAAAGGGCTATCTGAAATCCAAGCCCTATTAAAAGGAATTATGTCGGGCAAAGAAATGTTTGTTTTGTTCCTTTGCCTTGGGCCAGTGAATTCAGATTTTTCTATCTATGCCGTTCAACTCACTGACTCGGCCTATGTAGCCCACTCCGAGGACATCCTCTACCGCTCAGCTTATGAGGCATTTAAGAAAAAAGGAGCCGAGATAGAATTTTTTAAATTCGTTCACTCTGCCGGAAAATTAGAGAATAGTGTAAGCAAAAATATAGATAAGAGAAGGGTATATATAGACCTCTCTGAGAATATCGCCTGGACAACCAATAGCCAATATGCTGGAAATACTGTGGGTTTGAAAAAATTAGCCCTGCGTCTGGCAATAAATAAAGCAAGCAAAGAGAACTGGCTTGCCGAACATATGTTCGTTATGGGGGTTGGCGGCGCCAAGAACAGAAAAACCTATTTTACGGGCGCCTTTCCCAGCGCCTGCGGAAAAACCTCCACCTGCATGGTAGAAGAAGAAAGCATAGTAGGAGATGATATTGCCTATTTGCGAAAAAAAAACGGCAAGGTATTTGCCGTAAATGTAGAGAGGGGAATATTTGGAATAATAAGGGATGTGAACCCCCAAAACGACCCGCTAATCTGGCAGGCGCTGACGAGTCCGGGCGAGGTCATCTTCTCTAATGTCTTGGTTAAAGATAGAATTCCTTATTGGCTGGACGATGGAAAAAAACACCCTGAAAATTCTACTATTTTTCCCCACCCCAATGCCAGATATACCATTAGATTGAAAACGTTGAAAAACTGCGACCCGAAGTTAGAAAACCCCGAGGGCGTGGAGGTTAAAGGTATAATCTACGGAGGCCGAGATTCAGACGCCTGGCCATCGGTATTTGAGAGTTTTGATTGGAATCATGGGGTAATAACTATCGCCGCCTCCCTCGAATCAGAAACCACTGCCGCTACTTTGGGAAAACAAGGGGTGCGAAAATTCAATCCGATGGCAAATCTGGATTTCCTTTCTATCCCCATCAGGAGATATATACAAAACCATCTACAATTTGTAAAGGATTTAGCTCATCCGCCTACTATCTTTGGAGTAAATTATTTTCTGAGAGATGAAAATGGCAACTATCTGAGTGCGATAGAGGATAAAAGGGTCTGGCTCAAATGGATGGAACTGAGGGTGCATAAGGAAATAGAAGCGATTGAAAGCCCGATTGGATTCCTCCCCCGCTACGAAGACCTCAAAAGATTATTTAAACAAGTGCTGGGCAAGGATTATTCAGAGAGGGATTATCAGAAAGAATTTACCTTGAGAATTGATGCTAACCTGGCAAAAGTAGAAAGAATCATAGAAATTTATAAAACAAAAATCCCTGATGCCCCCAAGATTTTGTTTGAGATTCTGGAGGAACAAAAGAGGAGATTAAATGCCGCTCGTAGAGTCAATAGACCTTACTGAACTCAATCTTTTCAAAAGAGGAAAGGTCCGGGACATCTATGATTTAGGAACTCAACTCTTGATTATCTCCACCGACAGAATATCCTGCTTTGATGTAGTTCTCCCTACCAACATTCCTCATAAAGGAGAGGTGTTAACTAAACTCTCGACATTCTGGTTCCACTTAACAAAAGATATTATCCCCAATCACTTGCTCAGCGCTGATATTCGCGAGTTTCCTCCTATTCTATCAAATTATAAAGGAATTCTGTCTGGGCGCGCAATGCTCGTCCAAAAGGCAGAGCCCATACCTGTGGAATGTGTAGTTCGGGGCTATTTAGCCGGTTCAGGTTGGAAAGAATATGAGAAGAGCCAATCCATCTGCGGGATAAAACTGCCTGAGGGACTTAAACAGGCCGATAAATTACCCAAGCCTATTTTTACTCCGGCAACAAAAGAGGAGAGAGGCCACGATATAAATGTCCGCCAAGAGGATATTGAAAAAGAAATTGGTAAAAACACCGCCGGCAAACTAAAAGAGATAAGCATTGCCCTGTATAAAAAAGCGAGTGAATATGCCAAAACTAAGGGTATAATTATCGCCGATACAAAGTTTGAGTTTGGTTTCTATAAGGGCGAAATCATCCTTATCGACGAATTGCTCACGCCGGACTCCTCAAGGTTCTGGCCCAAGGATAAGTATTTTGCGGGCAAAAGTCAAGCCAGTTTTGACAAACAGTTTGTCAGGGATTATCTTGAAGGTTTAAATTGGGATAAAACCCCACCTGCTCCCGAATTGCCGGCGGAAATAGTTAAAAAAACAAGCGAGAAATATCTATCACTGATGACACTGATTATGAACACTGATGACACTGATATTAAACACTGATATTGCTGATAAAATCATCAGTGTAATCAGTGATGGAATTTATCAGCGTAATCAGTGCTTAAATTATGGCTAAATCTTTATTCATTGCTTCTACCAGCCAGGATATCGGGAAGACCTCTATTTCTCTGGGATTGATCCATCTTTTAGGCAAAAAATTTAAGAAGATTGCCTTTATCAAGCCGCTTGCCCAGAGATATGTCCAACTTTCCGAAACCAAGATAGGCGAAGATGTCCTTTTAATCAAGGAGAGCTTTGCCCTCCCTTATCTTATAGAGGATATGAGCCCACTGATAATTGAAAGGGGCTTTACCGAAAAATATATCAAAGGAGAAATAAAGAGGGGTCTTGCCAAAAAGATACGCGACGCCTACGAAGGACTGGCAAAGGAAAGCGATTTGGTGCTCATTGAAGGCACGGGCCACGCCGGGGTAGGTTCGGTAATGGAGCTCTCCAATGCCGAGGTGGCTAAACTCTTAGAGGCGGATGTGCTTTTGGTCTGCGGAGGAGGCATTGGACAGAGCATTGATGAGATAACCCTGAATAAAAGTTTTTTTGAAGAGAAGGGCTGTAAGGTAATCGGGGTAATAATCAATAAAATATTAGAAGAAAAATACGATAAGATCTCTTCTCTCCTAAAGCGATACCTCAAAAGAAAAAGCATCCTTCTATTCGGTCTTCTCCCCTACCGTTCTCTTCTCTCCAGTCCTCCTCTCTGGTTGATTGCTCAACAAACCGGGGCAAATATACTCAGTGGGAAAGGGCGTTTAGAAAAGAATATAGAAAGGATAATAGTGGGAACAATGGAGCCGGAAACAATACTGGAATTGCTCAGAGATATTCGCCAACAGACTTTATTGATTACCTCCAGCGACCGCATCGACCTTCTCTTGGCAGTATTTACCACCTACTTTAGAAATATAGGGAATGCCCATAATTTAGCAGGAGTTCTCCTTTCGGGAAGCCGGGAGCTCCCCCAAAGTATAAAAGACATCCTTGGCTCTATGGATATTCCCGTATTGCTCGTAGATAAGGATATCTACGACCTCGCCTCTCAGATATACAGTTTACGCACGAAGATAACCAGTCAGGATAATGAAAAGATTGCCGCTCTCAAAAAACTCGCTGAGGATTATATAGATATAGAACCGCTCTCTAAAATCCTGAGTTCTGAGCAAGAGAGAATCAAGAAAGGATGGAAAGAGAAGATAATCGGGTTCTTAAGAGGGCTGGGAAGAGGTTAGAGGAACCCGGCTCTGCTCAACATCTCTTTTGTTATTCCCTGTTTGTCTCTCTCAAGATTCTCTAAATACTGATAAACTGCTTTTGTTAGAAGGTCTACCTCAATATTTACTTTATCCCCTACATTTTTAGATTGGAGATTGGTACTCTTTAAAGTATGGGGAATAAAATGAGCAATAAATTCTTTGTCTTTTATCTCAGCGATAGTTAAACTTATTCCATCTACAGCAATAGAACCTTTGGGCAAAAGATATTTCGTAAGCTCGGCAGGGACCTCAACAGATAAACTAACATCTCTCCCCTTTTCTTTTTTGCTAATTATGCCCATTCCGTCAATATGGCCGCTGACAAAGTGGCCACTTAAACGAGAATTTGGAGTCAATGCCCGCTCTAAATTTACATACTCGCCAACCCTTAAATTGCCTAAAGTGGTTTGCAAGAGGGTCGCCGGCATTATTTCAGCGGCAAACAAGTCCTCCTTAAAATCAACAATAGTCAAGCAAACCCCATCTACAGCAATACTTTCCCCTATCTGTAAATCCTCCCACAAAGAGGTCGGTTTAATAAATAACCTTTTATTGCCGGAGACAGATTCTATCTTTACGACTTCACCTAATTGTTCGATTATGCCGCTGAACATATATTAATAAATGGCTAATTGACCTAATGTCTAATCCCTGCCTGAGCCTGCCCCCCGCTAGGCAAGGCAAGCAGGAATACCTAATGCTAAAATGTTTAATGTCTAATATTTTTAGTCATTCGGTCATTAGTCATTGGGATTTGATTAGCCAAAGGACTTGCCGAAAACAAGTATAATTAGAGCAATTAGACATTAGAAATTCTATTTTTTATCTTTCCTGCTACCAGTATGTCTTTTCCTACTCTCCTTACTTCCAAACTGCTCAGTCGCTGAGCTTGGGAGATTTTGCTAACATTACCAAATATTTTTGGAGCAATAAAAACAAGAAATTCATCCACTATCTTGCTTTCTATAGCCGATTCAAAAACCTCACCTCCGCCCTCTATCAGAAGACAAACAATCTCCATCTTTGCCAATTCTCCCACCAACATCTTTAAATCTACTTTCCTATCCTTTGCTTTGACTATTAATACTTGCACTCCCCTTTTTTCTAATTTCTTTATTTTAGAGAGAGGGGCAAATTTAGTGGTAGCGATAATTACCGGTGCGGGGGACCGGCGAGAAAAAATCTTTGCCTCTAAAGGAATTCTTAAATGGCTGTCTAAGATTATCTTTGCCGGCTGATGTCTATATAATCTCTTTTCGGAAAGGCGGGCGGAGAGCAAAGGATCATCCTGGAGAACTGTATTTATCCCTACCAAAATCGCATCCACCTCCGAACGCAGCCTATGCACATATCCTCGCGCTGCCGGAGAAGTAATCCATTTTGAATCGCCCGCAAAAGTGGCAATCTTGCCGTCTAAGGACCGGGCTACTTTCAGAATCACATACGACTCCCTCTGGGTGATAAACTTTATCCAGCACTTATTGAGCTCCTCGGCTTCTTTCCTTAAAACTCCCGTCTTTACATCTATGTTCTGCGTCTTTAATTTTCTTATCCCCTTTTTTCTATTGACAAGATTGGGGTCAAGCATCCCAATAACTACCTTTTTAACTCCTTCCTTGATAATCCTATCCACACAGGGAGGGGTTCTACCATAAGTAGCGCAGGGCTCTAAACTGACATAGAGCGTAGAACCCCTTGCCTTTTTGCCAGCCTCGTCAAGGGCAACAATCTCGGCGTGCCTCTTGCCGGCCTGCCGATGATAACCTCTGCCGATAATCTCTCCGTTTTTAACTACTACCGCTCCTACCAAGGGATTGGGGCTGGTTTTTCCCTTTCCCTTTAAAGCCAATCGCAGAGCTAAGTGCATATATTTGAGATCATTCATAATTAAAATTGAAAGACTTAAGAACTTATAAACTAAAGAACATAAGAGCTATTTTTTATTCTTTAGTTTCTCGGTTCTTCAGTTTTTTAGTTCTTAATTTTTGACTTTCTTATCTTATCCAGTATCCCGTTCACGAATTTACCGGCTTCCAGACCGCTGTATTTCTTTGCCAGATCAATTGCCTCGTTTATGGAGACAATCGGAGGAATCTCAGGGCAAAAAAGGAGTTCATAGGTAGCAAGCCGCAGAATATTCCGCTCAACCACTGCCATCCGCGAGAGTCGCCAGTTCTCGGCGAAGCTCTCAATTACATCATCGAGCGATTTAAGATTCTCTATCGTCCCTTTTACTAATTGCTGTGAAAATTCCTTTACCCTGTTAAATAGCGGCTTCGCTGCTCCGCCATCGGCGGATTTAACAGGGTGAACCTCCTCAGAAACCTCGGGAGACTCTACAGCCCAAAATTTCTCCCAAGCAACCTGATAATCATCTTCACTGATATCAATCAGATAAAGAATCTGGAGGGCTATTTCTCTTGCTCTTGTTCTCTTGCGCATTTTCAATGAGCAGACAATTTACGGAATGTAAGCAACGTAAATTGTGGGACGAACTCCGTTTGCGAATTGAACCTCCGCCAATTTTCCAAGATGCTTAATCAAAAGAGAAATTGGTGTAGGGTAAGGACTCGCTAAATTGCAGTTTCATTTAAATTTGCCATTTCCAAAGCGGCTAAAGCAGCCTGGGTCCCCTTATTTCCTTCCTTTGCTCCTGCCCGCTGAATTGCCTGCTCCAAGGAATCCACGGTAATTATTCCTGAAACTACCGGCAGATTACCGCTCAAAGAAATCTGGGAAATTCCCTTAATTACCTGGCTGGCTAAAAAATCAAAATGCGATGTCTCGCCTTTGATGATTGCCCCTAAGCAGATAACCGCATCGCACTTCTTTTTTTTTGCCATTTTGTTAGCTACATAGAGAATCTCCAGAGAACCAGGCACCCAGATAACTTCAATCCCATTTTCCTCTACGCCGTGACGCACAAGGACATCCACTGCCCCTTCCACAAGCCGTTTACCGATAAAATCGTTAAAACGGGAAACCACAAGCGTAAACTTTTTCCCTTTGCCAATCAGTTTTCCCTGATAGGTCTTCATTTTTCTCGCACCTCCTTTTCTTCCTCGCCGAAGGCGAGAGCCTGAGCGAAGCGAAGGATAGAAATGGACGAAGTCCATTTCGCTTTTATTTTTTCCTTTTCTTCCTCGCGAAGCAAGCCCTGCACCGCTTTGGTGCAGGGCGAGAACCGAAGTTTCGAAATTTCGGGGCCACCCGAAGGACACGGATCAAAGCTATGAATTTACCCGTTAAATCGGGGGAGCGAAAAACCTGTCATATTTCATATCCTAAACTCCTCTATTTCTTTCTCGCTCATCGCCATCACCTTGATTTTCTTCATTTTCTGGTTAGACAATTTCCAACCTATTTCTACCGCTTTCTCCTTTTCATCGCAATATCGGGCAATTATCTGAGTGGCTAAACCAATCAGCGAGTCATCAAAATTTCCCTTGCCTATACCTATTGGGCCCTTGACCTCTATTGGTCTAAAGCAAACATCCTCTGTTTTAATTAACTCGACAAGGAAATTGTTTTCTCTTTCGTCTCTTCCTACAATCAATTTTGTCCGCGGAGATAGACGAAAGTGGCGACCAATCTTAAGCAATTCTATATTGTCCAAAGAGGTATCTTGATATCTCAAAAGGTCTCTCATTCTCTGGCTAAAAATAGGGTCAGTAAGCAAACAGCCGCCAGAAGGCGAAAAATAGCTGCTAAGCCTCCATTTTCTGGCTAATTCCATCTGGGCCTTGCGCGAGCGTCCTTGTATATCTAACAATTTCTCTCTATCTACTCGGTTTTCTTTTTCGGGGAGTGTGAGCGGTAGGAGTTTTGCTGAAAGTGGACGCAGAATTAAACCTTTTAAATTGCTTTCTTTCTCAATCAGTGCAAGTGCGTTTTTATGCTGAGACATCGGCCGCTGACCCAATACCTCGCCGGTAATAATAAAAGACAACCTTTTTCTTTGAAGCAAACCCTTTGCTCTTTTAAGCATCAATATTCGGCAGTCAAGACAGGGATTGAGATTCTTGCCATAGCCGTATTTTGGTGACTTAACTATCTCAATATACTCATCCCCCAAGGCAATTGTCTTTAACTCTATTCCTAAATCAGCGGCAATCTGCTTGACTCTTTGCTGATTATCAGCGGCAAAAAATGGGGTAATAAAATTTACCCCGATTACCTCAATGCCCTGTTCTAAAATAAGTTTAGCAGCCAAGACACTATCCAATCCCCCGGAAAATAAAGCAAGGGCTTTCATCAAACGACAAACCGCCGGCAGCTCCTATTCTTTATTATTAAATCTCTCAACATTGGGCAAGTTTTTTTATTTTTGAGAGCAATTTTTAATCGCACTAATTACGGATACTGCCCTGACATTCTAAACCAGATTCTACTTCTTTTTTTGAGCTCTCTGAGTTCTTCTATTGTTAGTTCTCTGCCGATTTCATGCTCTGCTAAACATCGCACATCTTCATAATTAATTACAAAAATGTCTTTCATATCAGTTTCATCTTCAAATTTATAACTACTTTTCATTGAAGGTCTGAAAATTTTTCTTTTTCAACTAATAACTTGTTCAGTTAACAATCAACTAATATTCTCCAGATAACTCTTCGAATTCTTCTCGCATCTCTGGAGTTTCTGCCCAAAGACGATCGCACTCCTTCTTAATTTCATTAATAAATGATTCTGTATTTTCTCAATCAGAAGGAGGAGAAATTGCTGTTGTTGTGAGTCCCAATAGTCGGGCAAAGTTACTGATGTCTTTTACAGTTGATTCCGCCAGTTCAAGCAGTTTATTTTCGTTTAATTCTTCTTCACTCAGCCCCCTCTCTTTGGCTTTGCCTCTTTTATCATCCAGGTCTTTTTGCCTTATTTTTATCGCTTGTTGTACGCTGACCTGAAACTCATTAAATTCTTTCGCAAGCTCCCTTTGGACCTTTGAAACATCAAACTTCTTAATGCCATCAAGAATATTCCGGTAATCAGATAAACCTAAGAGGCAATCCATTGCATCACTCTGTTCATTTGGTTTTTGTATTACAAAATCATGGATGGTCTCTTGGTGTTGATATACGGTAGTAGCAAAGTCTTTGAATGAAACACAAAGTAATTTTGATAGTTCTTGGTCAGCTTCACCCCCTTCTTTCTCTGTTCCATTTGGCAAAGATATTTTTATGCTTTCCCTTTTTTTGCCCTTTCCCTTGGCTTCGGTTCGGATAATAGTAAAACCCCCTGCTCTCTCTCAATTTTCAACTTTACCTGGGCCTTCTCAGAACTATCATTCACAACTCTCCAGGCTATCTCACCTGTACCCACACGCTCACGAATACCAGATTTTTCACTAATGCACTCGTCTCCATATAAACACCATTCAATTGCATTTAATATACTACTCTTGCCCTGATGATTTCCCCCATATAATAGAGTAACAGGATTCTCAAATTCGATAGGTTCGATAGGCGTCTTTCGAGTAAACCCTCTGAATCCTCCTATTTTTACCTTTTTATCTTTAACATCGCATACATCCATCATAGCATTTTTCCAAGTTTTTTAAGTAGCTGTCCGTAATCCTTTTTGATTTTACCTATCTGTGAGTTTAGCGTCGATTTTATCTGCTCAACTCCATCTTGTTCATAGGATTCGCATATTTCTTGCCAAATATTTTTCAATTCCTCCTCTTTTATTCCACCTCGCACCCTTTCTTTATAGGCCATAGATTTTTCCCTTATCTTTTTTAATTCGTGATTTTAAGATTAAAAATCATCGACAACTTTTTAACCTATTTTATCCGACTTACTAATTTTGGTACATTCGCGATTCGGGCAAATTCGTCTCATATTCGTGAGAATTCGTGTCTCTTTATTATACCAAACCCCGCACAAAACAGCAAGCAGAGGATAGCAAAAACATCGCCAAAGCGAGTGTAAAATGTAAGTGGTGTTTTTTCAATTAGTATCTTCTGCGTAGAATAGCCCGCTACAAAAATATCCTTTCCTTGCTTAGAAAGTCGACCAGAGATTCTTCCTGCGGGACTTATGAAGCAGGAAACGCCGGTATTGGAACATTTTATCACATTCACCCTGTTTTCTACTGCTCGAAAGACAGCTGATTGACAGTGCTGGTAAGGGGCGCTCGTTTTACCAAACCAGGCGTCGTTGCTGATATTTATCAGAAAATCTGCCCCTCTCTTCACAAATCCACGGCTCAAATAGGGAAAGACATCCTCAAAACAAATGAGCACGGCAAAAGAGGATAGAGGGTAAAGGTTAGAGGGTAAAGAGAAAATTTTCCATTCTCTGCCTTTTGAAAAATCACCGATTTCAATAAAATTGCGGACAAAAGAAAAAAGCGAGGGGGCATATTCGCCAAAAGGAACGAGATGGAGTTTATCATATTGTTGAACTGCTTTGCCTGAGGAAATAAGAATAGCGCTATTAAAAGATTTACCCTGCATCGCTCTGGTGCCGGGTTTATTCTTTTGAAAGGTTGCTGTTCCTATTAATAAAGGGGTATTTATCTCTGAGGATAAACTTAAAATTCTCTTTTTTAGTTCTTTGTCTTGATTAAAATAAGCCGGGACAGCTGTCTCGGGCCAGATGATTAGATGCGGAGAGTCGCTTTTGGCGGTTTGTTCACTGAGATGGATATATTTGCTCAGGATACTTTCTTTAAGTTGCGCATCCCATTTCTGATGCTGGGGGATATTGCCCTGAATGAGGGAAATCCTGAGTAGGAAGTGGGAAGTAGGAAGTGGGAAGTGGGTCAACTTACTGTAACCATAGATAAAAGCAGAGGACAGAAGACAGAGGACAGTTAACAGATAAAAAAAAGGAAATAAATAATTTCTGTTTTCTGACTTCTGTTTTTTGACTTCTAAAAGAACCTGTTCTATCGTTGCATTTACTAGGATAATCAAAAATGAAACGCCATAGCCGCCGGTGACATCGGCAATCTGAATAATCGGAAGGTTTGTGTATTGTGAATAGCCAAGCAGAGCCCAACCAAAGCCAGTAAATAGATGCGAACGGATAAATTCTAAACTCACCCACAAACAGGGCAGAAACAGAAGGTAGGAGACACTTGGCAGCAGGGAGTAGGCAGTAGGCAATTTTCTGTAAGCTAACTTCTGAGTTGCAATCTTCGGCGTGTAGTGTGTAGCGTGCCTGCCCCGTAGGCTTGCCGTTCGGGGTAGCGTGTAGCCTATCAGTAAGCCGAAGATGCCGAAGTAAAGAGCTAAGTAAAAAATCAAGAGGAGAAAGCCGATGAGATTAACCTGAACCAGCCAATAAAGAATTCCTGCCCAAAAAATAAGACCGCTTAAATAAAATAAAAAAAAGCATTGTCTGCGGGTTTTGCCTCCGCAAGCAATAAATAAAGGCACAAAACCAACCCAGGCAAAAAAGGAAAGATTAAATTTAGGAAAGGAAAGAATTAATAAAAAAGAAGAGAGAACGGCGAGAAAAATTGAGGTCATGAATTCTATCTACGAATAATATCTACGAATAACTAATCTATACGAACATACGTATGTTTGCATTCGTAAATTCGTAAGAAATCCGTAATTCATAGATTACTCGTTTCTTCCGCAGCAATACTTATATTTCTTTCCACTGCCGCAGGGGCAGGGTTCGTTGCGGCCAATCTTTTTTCCTGAGCGGCGATAGGTGATATTGGCAGAAAGCGGTGGGGAAATAGGAGACTCTAATTGAGTTTTCCTCGCCTGGGCTTTCTCTAATCCAGCCATCTCCTTATGCACAAACTCCTGCGGAACAGAAAATACG
Source organism: Candidatus Omnitrophica bacterium 4484_213 (assembly GCA_002085025.1). Classification (GTDB taxonomy): domain Bacteria; phylum Omnitrophota; class 4484-213; order 4484-213; family 4484-213; genus 4484-213. Next base: position 40,873 of record MZGK01000006.1, on the reverse strand, counting down.
CTCGCGGCCTCCTCTTGAATCGGCTCTGCCTTGAATATAAACTCCAGAGATTCCTCCTCTATTTTCTCTATCATCTCCGAAAACATTGCAAAGGATTCGTGTTGATACTCTACCAGAGGATCGCGCTGACCATAAGCCCTGAGCCCAATCCCCTCACGCAAACTGTCCATTGCGTAGAGGTGTTCTTTCCATTTTGTATCCAACACCTGGAGCATCGCTCTTCTTTCTAAGTATTCCATTGCTGATTCCCCAATCCTCTGCTTCTTCTGTCTGTAGAGACTGTTTATCTTGTTTAATAAACTCTCTTTAATCTCATGATAAACAAGAGGCGGACGAACTTCTCCCTTAATATCCATCTGCTTTTCTATTCCAAATTTCTGCTTTAACCATCTTTCAAGGGCAGATAAGTTTCTAACCATCTTTCCAAAACTGATTCAATCATCCTGTTTATCTCCTCCTCTAAATTCTCTCCTTTTAAAATCACCTCGCGTTGTTTATAAATCACCTCGCGTTGTTTATTCATCACATTATCGTAGTCCAAAAGTTGCTTGCGAATATCAAAATTCATCGCCTCTACTCTCTTCTGGGCAGTAGTAATGGCCCGGGTAATCAGTTTATGCTCGATTGCCTGCCCCTCCGGCATTCCCAAACGCTTCATCATCCCCATTATCCTTTCCGAGCCAAATAGACGTAAGAGGTCATCTTCCAAAGAAAGATAAAAACGCGATGAACCGGGGTCGCCCTGCCGGCCAGCACGCCCGCGCAGTTGATTGTCAATTCGGCGGGCTTCGTGTCTCTCGGTGCCGATAATATGTAGCCCCCCTAACTCCGCTACTCCCTCTCCTAAAACAATATCTGTGCCTCTTCCAGCCATATTCGTAGCAATGGTCACTGCATTCCTCTGTCCGGCTAAGGCAACTATTTCTGCCTCACGCTCGTGATATTTAGCATTTAACACCGAGTGCATAATATTCTTTCTTTTTAACAACTGGCTCAACCGCTCGGATTTCTCAATAGAGACCGTGCCCACTAATACTGGCCGTCCCTGCTTGTGGAGCTCCTCAATTTCTTCCACTACGGCATTAAACTTCTCCCGCTCGGTTTTATAGATTACATCGGGATAATTTGTTCTGTTCAATGGCTTATTGGTGGGAATAACCGCTACATCCAACTTATAAATCTGCAAAAACTCTGATGCCTCGGTAGCCGCAGTGCCGGTCATTCCAGCAAGTTTCTCATACATCCGAAAATAATTCTGAAAGGTAATTGTAGCTAAGGTCTGGTTCTCTCTTTCAATCTTTACCCTTTCTTTTGCCTCAATTGCTTGGTGCAACCCATCTGACCACCTTCTCCCGGGCATTAATCGTCCAGTGAACTCATCGACAATAACCACCTGATTGTCTTTGAGCATATAATCAACATCACGTTTATAATTGTTGTGCGCACGCAATGCCTGATTGACATGGTGTTTATATTCCATTGTTGTCAAACTATGCATATCCTTTAGCCCCAAGAGTTTAGCCGCCTTAATCTCCCCTTGCTCAGTTAGATAAGAGGTCTTGTGTTTTTCATCGACAATATAATCCCCTCTTTCCTCTTTGCTCACCTCATCCCTCTCGCCTTTCTTAAGGAGTGAGATTATTCTATCTACCTTATAATATTTATCTGTTGATTCCTCGCTCGGGCCGGAGATAATTAGGGGGGTACGGGCCTCATCGATGAGAATGCTATCCACCTCATCAACAATCGCGTAATGTAGCTCTCTCTGCACCTTATCTTCTATAGAAACAACCATATTGTCTCGCAGATAATCAAAACCAAATTCGTTGTTAGTGCCATAGGTAACATCGCAGTTGTAGGCGGCACGTCGTTCCTGGGGGGGCATCCCTTGCTGGATTACCCCTACACTAAGCCCGAGAAATTCATAGATTGGCCCCATCCACTGGCGGTCTCTGCGGGCTAAATAGTCATTTACGGTAACAATGTGCACCCCTTTACCGCTCAGAGCATTTAAGTAAGCCGCTAAGGTAGCCACCAATGTCTTCCCTTCTCCAGTGGCCATCTCGGCAATCTTCCCCTGATGTAAAACAATCCCACCGATGAGTTGAACAGGAAAATGGCGCATATTTATCGTCCGCTTGCCCGCCTCGCGGACAACAGCAAACGCCTCCGGAAGAAGATCATCCAGAGTCTCTTCTTTATTAAGACGCTCTCTAAACTCCTCTGTCTTTGCCTGCAGTTCGTCATCGGTGAGAGCAGAGATAGACGGATCCAAACCTTCTATCTTTTCTACAACAGGAGCCATTTTTCTCAACGCCCGCTGATTCTGAGTGCCGATTATTTTTCTGAGAATAAAGTTAAGCATAATCTGGAAACTTTTTCAGAAATCCTTCAATAAATCTATCAATCTCCCCGTCCATTACTGCCGAGACATTGTGCTCTTCTATATTGGTGCGGTGGTCTTTGACCATAGAATAGGGATGAAAAACATAGGAACGAATTTGACTCCCCCAGGCAATATCTAATTTTTCGCCGTATTTTTCTCTCAGTTTTTTTCTTTCTTCTTCTAATTGACGCTGATAGAGCCGCGCTTTTAATACCTTTAATGCCCAGACTTTATTCTTGTATTGGGAGCGTTCGTTCTGGCAACTTACCACAATCCCCGTAGGCAGATGAGTCACGCGCACTGCCGAATCCGTAGTATTCACGCTCTGTCCGCCCGGGCCGGAAGAACGAAAGACATCAATCTTTAAATCTTCGGGCTTGAGCTCGATGTCCTTCTCCTCTCCTACTTCAGGCATAACATCCACTGAAGCAAAGGAGGTGTGCCGGCGTTTGTTGGCGTCAAAGGGTGAAATGCGCACGAGACGATGCACGCCTCTTTCGGCTTTTAGATAACCATAAGCATAACTGCCTTCAATCTCAACCGTAACATCCTTTATTCCTGCCTCTCCGCCGGGCAAAAGGTCGATTACCTTTGTTTTAAATTTTCTCTTCTCGGCCCATCTGAGATACATTCGCAAGAGCATCTCGGCCCAATCGCAAGCCTCGGTGCCACCTGCTCCGGGATGGATATTCAAAATCGCATCGTTTTTATCCTCGTCTTTAGCCAGGATGAGCCTAAATTCTAACTGCTCTAAATCGTCCTTTAATTTCTCTAAGTTAGTAGCAATTTCCTTAACATCCTTCTTATCGCTCTCCTGGATTAATTGAGAAAGCTCATTTAAATCCTCATACTCCTGGCTAACTTTTTCCCAGGGGGCAACCACACCCTTTAACCTCTTTAGTTCTCTTAAAACACCTTCGGCTTTAGGACGGCTGTCCCAAAATCCGGGAGCAGACATTTCTTTCTGCAGTTCTTCAATTTTCCTTTTCTTGCTACCTATTTCAAAGATACCCCCGTAGGTTTTCCAATTTTTTCTTGATTTCTATCAATCTATCTTTGATTTCCGTTAGCATCTTAACCTCTCCCTTAAAAGCCTCTGAACCACCCGTGCATTTGCTTTTCCTTTGGTCTCGCGCATCGCATAACCAACCAGAAACATCAGCGCTTTTTCTTTGCCGGCCTGGAAATCCTTGACTGATTTAGGATTTACTCGAATAACTTCATCAACAACAGCCGCTAATTCTTTCTCATCACTTACCTGCTTCAAACCCTTCTCGGCAATAATATCTCCCGCCTTTTTATTGCTCTTTAGCATCTCTAAAAATACCTCTCTCGCTATATTGATACTGATTTCCTTCGTCTCCACTGTTTTTAACAAATCCGTAAAATCTTGCGCTAAAAGTGGAAAATCCTCCCAGGCAATCTTCTCCACTTTTAAAAAATTCAACACATCACGCATCAACCAATTGCTAACTGTTTTGGGCTTAGGAAAAAATTTCAAACACTCCTCAAAATAATCAGCCATCTTCTTTTCCCTTGTCAATACCGAGGCATCATATTCGGGAATTTTATATTGCGAAAAGAATCTCTGCTTTCGCTCTTCTGGGAGTTCGGGCATCTCTGTCTTTATTTTTTCAACCATCTCTCGGCAAACGAAAAAAGGTGGGAGGTCAGGCTCAGGAAAATAGCGATAGTCGTTTGCCTCTTCTTTACTGCGCATTGGCAAGGTTGTCTCCTTATTAGCATCCCAGAGCCGGGTCTCCTGAATTACCTTTTCTCCGCGGTTTAAAATCTCCTCCTGCCGCTTTATCTCGAACTCCAGCGCCTTCTCCACTCCGCGAAAAGAATTCATATTCTTTAGTTCCACTTTCGTTCCTAATTTCTCGCTCTCCACAGGATTTAGAGAAATATTGGCATCGCAACGCAAACTTCCCTCTTCCATATTACAATCAGATATCTCCAGATACTCACTTATTGATTTCAAGGTTAAGAGATAGTTATAAGCCTGCTGCGGACTCTGAATCTCCGGCTCGCTAACAATCTCTAATAGAGGCATGCCAGCGCGATTATAATCAACCAAACTCCCCTGAGAAGTATGGATAAGCTTTCCGGCATCTTCTTCTAAATGAATACGCCTAATCCCTATCCCCGCCAATCTTCCCTTAGAACCTATAGGTTTATCATATTGAGATATTTGATAACCCTTGGGCAGATCAGGATAAAAATAATTCTTACGGTCGAACCTTATCTCTTCGGCTATCTCACAATTCAGGGCTAAACAAAGCTTGATCGCCTTAGTCAACACCTCCGCATTCAGGACTGGCAACGAACCGGGCAACCCCAGGCAGACCGGGCAGGTCTGAGTATTGGGCGGTGCGCCAAACTCTGTAGAGCAAGCACAGAATATCTTGCTCTTGGTATTTAATTGCAGATGAACCTCTAATCCGACAGTTGTTTTAAATTTCATATGGATAAGAGATACTTAATGAAACATTTAAGTCAGACTTATTTGTTTCATTAAGTTTGAATTCTATAATTTTGGTTTCTGCAGATGCCACTCTGTGTCTTGTTCATAAGCATAAGCGGCTTGCAAAATTTTTTCTTCCTTAAATGGCTTTCCCAAAATCTGCAGACCTACAGGGAGTTCATTTGTAAACCCCTTTAGAGAATCCTTCGCTCGCTCTTTAATAGTGCGAACACTGCTCTTACTTTGTCTCGTAGAGTTCTCTAACGGGGTAAAACCACAGGGGATAGAGATTGCCGGAATGCCAGCTAAATTCGCCGGGATAGTAAAGATATCCGAGAGATACATCTTCAGAGGGTCGTCTATTTTTTCGCCTATTTTCCAAGCTGGAGTGGGCGAAGTAGGGGTAACAATCAAATCACATCTTTTAAATGCCTCTTCAAAATCCCTTCTGATGAGTTCCCGAACCTTTGCTGCTTTCAGATAATATTGGTCATAATACCCTCTGCTCAAGACATAGGTTCCTAAGATAATCCGCCGTTTTACCTCCTTGCCAAACCCCTCTCCCCTCGTCTCTTCATACATTTTCAGCAAGTCTTTTTTAGCGTGGGGCGTGGGGCGTGGGGCGTGGGGCGTTCTTAATCCGTATTCTACCCCATCAAACCGCGAAAGATTAGAGCTCGCTTCAGCAGTAGCAAGAATGTAATATACCGAAACAGCGTATTCGGTATGGGGCAAGGAGATCTGCACGTACCTATTTTAAAACCCTTTATCTCCTTTCCTAAATAGGTTTCATAATCCGGAACAGGGGTATTGAGAGATGTAGAATCCTGGCTATCAAAACCGGCAATTACTTTTAGCAAAAGAGCGGCATCGCGCACATCCTTGCTAAGTGTGCCAATCTGGTCTAAAGAAGAACCAAAGGCGACTAAACCATAACGAGAAACCCGACCATAGGTCGGCTTTAGCCCGACTATTCCGCAGAGAGCTGCCGGCTGGCGGATTGAGCCGCCGGTGTCTGAACCCAGAGCAAATATTGCTTCGTCAGCGGCTACGGCGGCAGCTGAGCCACCACTTGAACCACCGGGCACCCTTTCTAAATCCCAGGGGTTGTGAGTAATTTGATAGGCAGAGCTCTCACACGAAGAACCAAAAGCGAACTCGTCCATATTTGTTCGACCAAAGAGAACCGCCCCTTCCCTCTTCAAGTTTTTGATTGTAGTTGCATCATAGGGAGAATTAAATCCCTCCAATATCTTAGAGGCACAGCGCGTTAATTCACCGCCTACACAGATGTTATCCTTTATACTTACAGGAATTCCAACCAGCAAACCCTGTCTTTCCTCCTTGGCGTTGTTTAAAATCCTCTCTTTATCTAAAAAGAGATACGCCCCAATCTTATCCTCTACTTCTTCTACTCGCCCAAGCAAAGCTCGGACAATCTCAAGAGAGGTTATCTCTTCTTTCTTTAACAGCTTCAATAATTCACTAGCAGTAAACTGATTAAGGTTTTTCATAATAGTGAAACCCCAAATCCCAAAATTCCTTTTTTGCTTGGGATTTACTAAACTTTAGCATTTGTCAAAGTTCAGTAGCTATATCTTTCAGGCAAAGGAAAGGCATCCTTTAGCCATTCAACCTCCTTTGAACCATCAGGATTGACTAAAATAGATAGAACATCAAAACGGGCAGGTTTTTTTAAAAGTTGATGGGTAGCAAGATAATGAAGAGCGGTTTTGGCAATTTGCTCCTGCTTTCTTTTATCCACCGCTTCTTGAGGGAGACCCAAATGAGAAGGATGCCGCGTCTTTACCTCGGCAAAAATCAAGGTCTTTTTAAACCTAGCAATAATATCTATCTCTCCAAACAGGCACTTGTAATTCTGCTCAATTATCCTGCATCCCTCTCTTTTCAAAAAAGCGACTGCGAGCTCCTCTCCCAATTTTCCGAATTCTATCTTCGAGAGCATTTCACCCCGTTTAAAACCCATCCCTCCGTGGGTATGAAAGGGATATTTAAGAAAGAACCGGATGGAAGCCCCTTTCTTTTTTAACAACCTTTATCCGCTCTCTCACTGGCCTATAAGAATAGCGATGGATAGGAGAGGGGCCATATTTATCCAGGGCTTTCAGATGGCTTCTGGTAGGATATCCTTTGTGTTCCTTAAAACCATAGCCCGGGAAGAATCGGCTGTAGATAAGCATAATTCGGTCGCGAATTACCTTTGCCACAATAGAAGCAGCGGCAATATGAAGATTCTTTTTATCCCCTTTTATTATCCCTGTGCAAGGGCAAGAGACATTTGGCTTTATTGGCCCATCCACAAAAAGGTGGTCAATCTTCTCCTTTCTATTCAAATCAAGAAACGCTTGCTCCATCGCTCGCAAACTTGCCTGGAGAATATTAATTTCATCAATTACTTTTTCATTAACTATTCCAACTCCAATTTTTCCTTTTTTAATAATCTGAGAAAAAAGAAAAAAACGTTTTGCCGGAGTTAATGTCTTAGAGTCAGCAATTCCTCTAATAGAAACATCAGGGGAGAAAAAAACCATAGCGGCAACTACCGGACCGGCTAATGCCCCCCTGCCGGCTTCGTCAACCCCAGCAACTATGCCGCTAAAATCTCTTTTCATTTTTTCTCGTTAATAATGATCACTGGAATCAGACCTACCTACCGCAGGCAGGCATCCTATCTTTTAGAACGTCTTAAATAATAGAGTTTTGGCCGCCTTACTTTATTGTGCTTGACAACCTCAATCTTTTTTATAAAAGGAGAGTGGAGTAAAAAGGTCCTTTCCACTCCTTCTCCGTAAGAAACCTTACGCACCACAAAGGTTTCTCTTAACCCCGAGCCTCTCTTTGCCAAAACTATCCCCTGAAAAAGCTGAGCGTGCATTCTCTTCCGCTCCTCCTTTTCTTTCTTCTTAGCTGCTTTTTTTTTCAATTTTGGCTGGGGCCGAGAAGGAATCTCCGAGAAAACCCGGATTTCATCCCCAGCTCTAAACTCAGGGATATCTTTTTTAAGATACTCCTCTTCTACTAATTTAATCTTGTCACTCATTATCTTATTCCCTCCCCTTTAAGACCAACTTACACCGTAGAGGTATAGGTATAAGTAAAGTCAATTTTCATTGCTAATTGCTAATTTTATATTTGCCTTTGATTGGTCCTTTCTTCTGCCTTTTGTTTACGCCATTTCTCAATTGCCTGGTGGTCTCCCGAGGTAATGATTTTGGGAACTCTCATTCCTCTAAACACTGCCGGACGAGTCCACTGAGGATAGTCTAACAAATCTCCTTTTGCGAAAGACTCTTGCCGGTTTGACTCTGCACATCCCAATACTCCGGGAATCAATCTCGCTATTGCATCGGTAATTACCATTACCGGGAGCTCTCCCCCGCTTAAGATATATCTCCCTATAGAAATCTCCTCATCAACGAGTTTCCTTACCCTTTCGTCCACCCCCTCGTAGTGTCCGCAAATAAACACCATTTTTTCTAATTGAGAAAGTTCCTCGGCGAGCCTTTGATTGAAAGATTTGCCCCCGGGGCTGGTTAAAATCACCTTGCATCTGCCTTTTGTCTTCTTTTGGGTAATTCTCTCCACCGCCGCAAATATCGGCTCGGGTCTTAACACCATTCCCGGCCCGCCACCATAAGGGCGGTCATCGCACTTTTTGTGTTTATCTAAAGAGTAATCTCTTAAATTATGAATATTTATATTCACTAATTTCTTTTCTATCGCCCTTTTTATAATCGATTCGCTAAGCGGCCCTTTGAACATCTCGGGAAAAAGGGTAAGGATATGAATAGTCATAGTGTTTTTGTGAAATGGTTTAAGGATAAGATTAAGCAAGCATTAAATTCTCTAACTTAATCTTTTGGTGCCTTGGGCTTAATTTTAAATGTTTCTTTGCCGATAAAATCTCAATTCCATGTACCTCACCATCAGGACCATAATCAACGGCAAAATCAGGGCCTACTCGCAGAGTATGGTCTGCCTCTCGCCCTTTAAGAGTGATATAAACTGCATCTGCCTCCGGGTCATATTTAATCTTCATCTTTCCCCCTGTTATAAAAAATGTATATACAGTTATTATCGCAATCCGTTCGTTTTCCTCAACAAAGATTGAAACTACCTCCTTACATCTATAAAAGCGACCATAATGCTCTGCATTAAAATCAAAAGACATTGCCGCTGTCCAGCGTCCTTGCCCAGCAACATCCCATTCACTTTCTCTTATTGTTATCTCAACCTCCCTTTTTGCTGCTTTTCTTTTATGCATTTGGTCAAGGGAGTGTTGGGTAAAATATGTTGGTTTCATTGACATTTTGATGATTCTTTTATACAAATAATTCTGCATATAAGCCTCTAAGCCAGAATCATTACATACCCTTTTTCTTTTGCTAAGCGTCTCGGCTGGAGTAAAAATGGAGGACCATTTTTTCTCGTATTTCTCATAATCATATTCAATATTTTCACTATCCAATCCCGAATTTTCTCTCTATTGTTAAAATAATTTTCTACAGAATAATTATTTGCCGTAATTTCATCAACTTGTTTCTCTACAATATCCTGAGATTGCAGAGATTTTTTAATTTCACGATATAGGATAACCAGGCATAAGCCAATTGGAAAGCACTGCACCTCTTAAATTTTTAGGACTAACCCAAGGGAAATTCTCTGTCTCCTTAATTACCGCTGGGGCGTAAAGTGGGAATACTATATCATCATATCCTACCATTACATGCCACCCAAAACTCGAATTACTATAGACATAGGTATTTGAAATAATGTAAGGATATATTAATTCGCTTCTGTTCACAAGATGGGGTCTGGATATTTCAATATATCCCCAAGGAGATTGAGATTCCATAAAATTCTCTATACCTGCATAATCTATATTCTCCGCTTCTTTCAGATTCTCTTTTTCCTCTCTGCTAATGGCTATATCTTTTATTTCTCCTAATCCTCCTATAACATAATTATATGCTTCTTTTGCTTCTTTTTTCGCCCTATTAAAGTCTTCTGAAGTTTCCTCGTCCATCTTCTTCTGTTTTTGAAATAGCATCAACAACGGCTATATCGTCAAAAGACACATATATCACCGGAGAAGAATTTTGGGAGAAGGCATTGTTTTGTTCAGCTACTGGATAAAAAAGCTTCTAAAAGGTTTTGTTGGTTGCACCGGAAGAATAACCTTGACTTGCCGCACGGATAAGTTTTTCAGTAGCATCATCGGATTCCCCATAAGCAAAGAAAATAATATCCCTGTTATGGTTAAAATGGTAATTAAAATATTCTTATGTCTATTTTCTATCTTTTACTTTATCTTTCAAAAAGTTCTTAATAAAGGAAAATAAAAAAACCAATCTAAAAAAGCAATCCCCTTTTGATAATTTATTTTAATCTTAAATCTGGTCAACAAATCAGCAAAACCCAAAATAATTGGAATTTCATCTGTCTGGACAAAATAAGAATAAATTATCATCTCGCAAGAAGAATTGCCTTGTTTGTCGAATAAAACACACTTTGTTTTACCTGACACAGGGATTGCGCATTCTCCTTTAGTATAAAAACCCTTTATTTTGTATTTACCTGAAACTTCTTTTTCTATCCTCTCGGATAGCCTAAAGGGCAAAACAATAACATAAGAACCTGTATCAACTATACCTTCGCAAAGCCGATAATTCGCACTTTCTTCTTCTTTAAAGCCAACCAAACATTTAAGTCGGACAAAATCTAAGCTAAAATTGCTTTTGGGAATACTAAATTTTGAGTTATCAATAATAAGATTGATCATTTAATAAATACAATGAGAGTCTTCCATATATACAACGGGTATTTTACGAAAAGGATGATTCGTTTTCTGCTCTGCTTTTTTCCACGCTGCTTATCTTTTTCCCTACCGCAACTACTTTATTGTCGTAAACGGCAACCCACTTCCCTTGGTATTGTTTATGCAAATCTCCTTTATGTTCTTCAACCCAAGAAATAGCACCAATAAAACCTTTACTAATACCTAAATTTATCTTTGCCATAACTCCACCTCCGCAATCTTAGTAATACCACAGCTCCCCAAGGATGTCAAGGTTTTCTGGCAAAAAAGCCCCTTATGCTATCTTTTATCTCTCTGAACTTTCTATTAATTTTCCCCTCACTCGTGCAACTCCCCCGCTCGGGTTCGCCTTCTATTTCGGGAAATATCTGTTTTACCTCATCATAGTTATCGCTGACTGTGCTGGATGTCCAATGCAAATGCTGGAGCGGATGAAATATAGAGGGTTCATCATGGGCCCTGATTTCATAAACTCCTTCTTCTTCGGTAGGAAATATGCGGATATGCTTTTGGCGTTCGGGAAAGGCAAGGTATATTGTTGCTAGGGCTAATAAAGGATTAGCCGCACAAAACATCGGGGTTATCCCTAATCTTGTCAGTAGTTTTTCTCTCTCAAAATTATAATAGCGTTTAGCACTTGTAATCTCTCCGGAATCCTCATAAGCAATATTAGCTGTTAGAGTATAATCATTTTCATTAAGGCGGCGGTAGATTTCATCCAAGGGCAGTTTCACTGTTCCACAATAATAAGGTTCTCGTCCTTCAAGTTCGTAACGATTCCAGAGTTTATCTGTTATTCTATCATAACGGATTTTATTTCTAAATCCTAAAGCAGTTTCATTATTACGCGCAGAATTATAGCCCACTACCGGATAATTTTTATCAGGAAGATGACAGTCGGTGCAAAGTTGAGGCAAGGGATAAAAGGGATAAGAAGAAGTTTGGGTTAAACTTCTTAGAATTTCTCCGTCTGCTGAAGAAATATAAATAAAAGATGATTTATTGCCTTCTCCTTCATACCTGGGGATTTCTTTGATAATTCGCCGGACCTCTTGAGCATTAGAATTGGAAGCCTCGCGGATTAAATCTTCGTGTTTCTGACTATAATAATCTGCCCAACTGCAATTATAAGATAAGAGGAGCAAATTAGAAATTAAGGCTGCAATCAAGAACCTGTTCTTTTTCATTCCTCTCACCTCTCTGGGTTAATGGCTTCTATAAGGACTTTTAAAAAGTTTTTAGGAAGAAGATATAAAAAACCTCTTGCCTTAACAAGTTTTTTTCTACTCCTCAACTATAGGTTGATTTATCAAAGCATCCACTGCTGAAGAATTAAGTTCGGGTAAAGAAAGGACAGCTTCTAATGCCGCAGTCTGATTTACCTTGCCATAGCCGGTATATTTATCCCCAGGTGTTTCTATGTCATCAGCAGTGTCATAAAAAATATTGGCGATTTGGGTAGCAGTAAGAGTAGTATTTTCTGCCCAGACTGAGGCTGCTACTCCGGCTACTTCCGAGGCAGAAAACGATGTCCCTACTTCGGCTTCATCACCAAAAAAGAATAAAGCTCGGGCCGATATATCTATATCATCTCCATAATTAGAGAAAAAAGCCCTTTTATCACCGGCGGCCCCGGCTACACCAACAACATTGTCATATCCTATGGGGTAACGGGGTATAATGTCTAAACTCAAATCGTTATTTCCAGCTGGTGCCACTATTAATACCCCTTTAGAATAGGCATAATCTATTGCTTGCTCTATTTTGGGGGCATCCTCCTTCCAGGCTTGGCTTATACTGATTATATCAGCATCATTATCGGCGGCATATCTTATTGCTTTAGGCGCGTTGTTCATAATCTCCCTTAAAGTCCTATCATATATCATCTCTCCGGTCTCTTTTCTGGTCTTGTTGAATAGGTCTTGATCAGAAAGATTACCAACTATCCAAGAAAGACTTAGTTCTAATTCTAAATAACATATCCATTTTTATCATTATCTAAGCCATCATTGGGAATCTCGCCGGGGTTTCTCCATAGTCGCTGGATATCCATATAAGCTCCGTTTACATTAATTCCTTCGGTATCAATTATGGCAATGGTCATATTTTTAGGCCCAGTTTCATCTTCCATAGATATCTCTTCAGGCATCTCTTCTTTTTGTTCTCCTTCTTGCTCTCCCTTTTCATAAATTATTTCTTTGATAGAATTATAACTATTTCTTAGCCAACTAATAAATCTTTCTAACGGATTTTCCTCCACTGCTCTCGATTGGTCTCCTGTCAACTGGGTAAATACCTCTGGAGAAACATTAATCGTTGAGGCACAAGAATCATCTTCATTTTTCTTAGCCGCATCAAAAAGAAGATCTGGAGAAATCTTTTCACGAACAGAAGACTTATTAATAAGTTCTTGGGTTGATTTTTGAATCTCAATATTTTCGCCCCAGCTTATTCCAGAAAATATTAAAAAAGAGCAATAAAAAACCACTCTCTTTTTATTTGCTTTTCTATAGATATTGTTCATCATTCTCCTCTTAAGATTTTTAACTAAAATTATGGTCGTGGGAGGAATTCGATTAAACCCTCATATTTTGGCTCTCCTTTGCCTCCACCTATTCCCAGTTCTGGATGTCCTAAAGCATCACGGGCTGTTTGCATTCGGGAATCAGATTCATAAATGTGAATCCTAGCGTTTCTAATTCGCTGGTAGTCTTCTGCTTTCATAATGGTGGTATGAACTCTTGTTCTTCCCTTAGGAACACCAGTAGCATCAACTACATACCACTCTCCCACTATCTTAACGCAGTTTAAGACATGCCAACTATATCCACCACTCGACGCTGCCTCCGAAAACTCCAACCCCAATTTTGCCGGAATATTATACAGGCTCGCTTTTATGGCAAAATTTCGGGCAAACTCTGTGCAGTCACCTACATCATCTATTCCATATCCATAACTCCCTCTTGTCAGCTCATCATTAAGAGAAAAGAGTTTTACTCTAAATAGAAGATCTAACTCTCCTGATGTAATAGTTTTCTCCAGCAATTTATCGCGGATGACATAGGCTTTTTGAGAAGAATAATCGGCCAGTAAACCATCAGTCCGCGCTTCACCTAATAGAATCTCTTCTACTTTATCCGGCGATTGTGAATATAGTTTGAGCAAAATATCTGCTGCCTGGTCTGACGAAAGATAGGGATTGGCTAACAATTGGGCAATTCTGGAAGTAGAGAGAGAAGAAAATTCTTTAACTGCTTCCCCTATTGACATCGCTGAAATCAATTTTGCTACTGTATCTGCTTCACCGGTAGCAATATCATACTTTGCCTCATACTCTGCTTTTGCCTGTTCGTATTCTATCTCTAAATCAGCATAATTCGATTTAGCTTGCTCGTATTCCGCTTTTGCCTGCTCATAAGTTTTTCCGTATTCATTGCATAGAGCGTCATATTCAGCTTTTGCCTGCTCCAATTTATCCTTTAAAGAAAAATAACGTGGCCAGTTTAAGGGATTCCACCAGTTAGTATTATCATATTCCCTCTGCAGAGCATCTATCTTATCTTCGGCTGTTTTTAAATATGCGATTACCTCTTTCAAATCTTGTATATCTCTTTCCATTTCTTCCATCAAACTCTGTTTATCCTGCAAATCTCCTTCGGCTTTTTGTTTATCAGAGAGCACTTCGGAGATATTTGAATCCGCAATAATGTCCGCAATATCTATATTTATATTTTGGATGCCGCTGTAATGCAGTTTATTATAAGCGGCAGTGGCTGGAAGAGAGGCTATAAAATCATCCCTGTCTTGAATATCAGCAGCGACAATAGTAATCTCCGGAGAACCCGGAGAAGATTCTAGCCGGGAAGCAATTCCGATGATATCTTCAAAATTCATACCCTCAAAATCAAAACAAGGCAGCTCATAGTGCTCTGCTAAATAATCTGTCAGAAACTCCTCATAGTTACCCTCATCTATCTCCCCTGCTTCTTCAATATACTTTCTTTCTGCAGGAGAAAGTTGGTTTAACATCTCAGCATAGATTAAATTCTTAATCTCGTCTACATTCCTTGTCTTTCTCATCTTTTGGTATAACTCTCTCACCTCTTTATCGCTTTTCTCCTTTATAAGAGCACGCACTATCTCTTCTGCTTCGGATTTGCTTTTGCCTGTTTTTTGCACTATGTAAATCATATTAGGAATGCAAAGTTGGAAAACATAAGAAGTGCGGCTCCTTGCTAATGCTCTTTTGTAATAGGGAATATAATTAACAAGGTCTGCTTCTGTTTCAACGGCTAAACCGGCTTTTGCAATGCTTAACATTATAGCACCGATAATTACTGTAATCAAAATTTTTAGTGTCTTCATTCTGCTCTCCTTATGATTACTATGTGCTTTTAAAAAATATTTTGAAAAGTTTTTAGAAAGAGGATAAATAAAAAAACCGAGTTACCTAAACTGCTTTATCGGCAACTCGGCCTTCGCACACCACTGAGCGAACCGTAGTTTTGCGTCCCAGCACTAATTTTCTCAGAGAATTAGTGCTGGGTTGCCTTTTCGGGTATCAGTCTCTACTGAAAATATACCATATTAAAAGAGATTTTTCAAGGGAAAGGTTGTTTAAACCTTATTCTGATAGACCTGGATGAATCTTTTAATAGAACGGTCATAGGTTCTCTCTACATCGTCAGGGAAGAAACAGGCCGGGAGTTCGCCTAAACTCCAATGATATTTTATGCACTCACAACAAATACCCTTTCTGGAGCAAGGTTCATAGGTGCAAGGACATCTCTTTTTATTCTCTTCTTTATTAGGACAATCTTTTTTCATTTTCATCCCTTTTCTTTTTTTCAAAAGGCTCTAAAGCCCTCTCTAGTTTATTATGAAGATAGGCTATAGCCACGCCATAGTTGGTTATGGGAACACCTTGACTCTTTGCTTCATAGATTCTATTTAAAACCTCTTTCCGGTTTAACATACACGCGCCGCAATGGACAATTAATTTATACTGTTTTAAATTAGAGGGGAAATCGTGTCCGGAATAAATATCAAAATTTACCCTGCACTGGGAATCTGGTGCGGGGCCTATTTTGCTCCCCACTCTCTCAGAAATCCAATTGGGGATTTTCGCCCGTCCGATGTCGTCACCTATGGGATGGTGGGTGCAGGCCTCGGCAATCAAAATTTTATCACCCGGATTTAACTCATCTATTCGTTTTGCCCCTTCAGTTAACTGCTTTAAATCGCCTTTACAGCGAGCAAAAAGCATAGAAAAACTGGTCACAGGAATATCTAAAGGCGTAGAGGCAAAAACCTGTTCAAAGACCTGAGAATCAGTAACCACAATTTTTGGAGGTTGTTTTAAATTGGAAATTGCCTTGCCTAAATTCCTCTCATTTACCACTAAAGCTGTTGCTTTTTTATCCAATATCTCCCTCAATGTCTGTTGCTGAGGCAGGATAATTCTTCCTTTTGGCGCTTCTTTATCAATGGGGATAACCAGAATAATCAGGTCATCGGCTTCAATTAAATCAGCAATAATCGGACAAGGGGTTATCCAGTCGCTGGGAAGCAACTTGATAAGTTCATTTTTTATTTTGGCTGCTGTTTCCCAACCCTGATTTAACGCACAGGTTTCAACGTAAGGAATTTTTTCTTTATTTAATTTCGCTTTTGCCCCGTTAGAAGTCCCCCGATGCCCATTGGGGGCATCCGCCAGAGGCGGATTACTTCTAACGGGGCCTAAATCCTGCTCCGGTTTAAAGAGGTCTGTTTTATTTAAAATAACCAAAATGGGGGTTTTTCTCCTTCTTGCTTCTTCTAAAATCTCTTCCTCATATTCTCCCCATACATTTGCCTGACTAACTAAAAGAATAATGTCAGCACGCTCAAAAACCTTATAGGTTTTTGCAACTCTTTTTTCACCCAAGGCTCCTATATCATCCAGACCTGCGGTATCAATAAATAAAACCGGCCCGATAGGTAGTAATTCCATTGCCTTCTCCACCGGGTCGGTAGTTGTACCAGCAATCTCTGAAACAATTGAAACTTCCTGTCGCGTCAATGCGTTAAGTATAGAGGATTTGCCTACATTTCTTCGGCCGAAGATGGCTATGTGCAGACGAAGGCCTTTCGGCGTCCTTCTCATCGTCTATCCTTGCTTAAAACCAAGATTTTCTCTCTGAAATTTTTGATATTTTGACATTTGATTTTTTTAATGAGTCACCTCTATTTTTAGAAACTGACCTACCTGCTTTTAAGATTACCTCTTTTGCCTTTTTTAAATTCACTCTTGCTTTATTGTCATAAATCACATAATTCTCGCGATAATATTCAGGAGTAAAATCAGGCATAAAGACATTGCATCCAGCACTTAGACCTAAAATTTGCCCGTTTTTAAAATCAAGGGTAGCCAAAGCAGTAGTAGCCGGAAGATGGGTGTTTTTAGTAACTATACGCGTAAGTGCTAAAACCTTTAATGTTAGTTCTAAACTCCCGCAAGGAAAATCTCTTAAAGGGGTATCTTCTTGCGGAATAAACGGCCCGATCCCAGCCATATCCACATCTAAATCTCTTAAAAATAAGATATCATCGGCTAAATCTTGCAAGGTCTGCTCTGGCAGACCGACAATATTGCCTGCCCCCATTTGATACCCCAATTTTCTGAGACACTCTAAAATTTCTATTCTTTTTTTTAAGGTTTGCCCCGGATGGAGATTTGTGTAAAGTTCTGGATTAGCGGTTTCGTGTTTTAAAAGATACCTATCAGCCCCGGCATCTTTAAATGCTTTATAGTCATCAAATTCTCTTTCCCCGATAGACAGGGTTATAGCAATCTCAGGATGTTTTCTCTTTATCTTATCTATAACACCAGAAAGTATCTTTTGGCTAAATCCTAAATCGTCCCCTGATTGCAGAACAATGGTTTTTACCCCATATTGATTTATCTCATTTGCTAATTTTATTATCTCCTCAGCTGACATTCGGTAACGGGAAACTTTTTTATTTTCTTGACGCAAGCCACAATAAACACAACTCCGACAGCAGTAATTAGAGAATTCAATTATTCCGCGAATATGCACTTCATCGCCGCAAAATTCCCTTCTAACACTATCGGCTTTTTCAAAAAGTCCTTTTGGGTGTTTTTCTCTTAAACACTCTATAATTTCTTTTTTATTCACATCTTAAAATATGCCCAAGTGCATTCGCTAATCTGTGTAATCTGAATTTAATCGCTGTAATCAAGCATAGAAATTTCAATTTCTATGCTTTCAGAAATAGAGATCCCTCTCACCGCTTTTAATCCTCTGGTAATATTCCATAAATTTAGAAAAAAATTGCGGGATTTTCTCTTTAATTTCTTCAATTTCCTTTTCGATAATTACCTCTCCGACTTTCTTTGTCTTATTGCCGGCGAAATCATCCAGCCACTCTCTGAAAGTCAAAACCGCATTTAATTTGCAAAATCCCCCCTCCTCGCCTGTCTTTAAAAGTTGCATAATGCACTTTCCTGTTCTTCCACATCTATATCCGGCGGTGCAAAAGGAGGTAATATAACCATTCAAAGCAAGCTCTCTTATCACCTCGTCCAGCGTCCTTGTATCGCCTAAAAGGAATTGTTGCCGCTCTCCTTCCTGTTCATCATATCTATCGCTGTATGCACCAATTCCGATACGAGTGGAGGCATCTGTCTGAGTTACTCCCAGAGGAATCACCTCTCTTCTAATTTGGGGGCCTTCCCTTGCCGTTAAAATCATACCTGTATAAGGAACTGAAAGTCGAAGGACAGCGATAAGTTTTTTGAAATCTCCATCTGAAACCTTATATTTTGACTCTTGAATAAAAGGGGTATTTGCTGCCGGTTCTAAACGCGGGAAAGAGATTGTATGCGGACCTACTCCAAATTTTCCCTCTAAATCTATTGTATGATATAAAAGACCCATTACCTCAAATTGCCAATCATAAAGTCCAAATAAAACCCCAATTCCCACATCGTCAACTCCGGCTTCAAAAGCTCGATGCATAGAATAAAGACGCCATTTATAATCCGATTTTCTACCCGCAGGATGGACCTTTTTATAAGTTTGGTGATGATATGTCTCCTGGAATACCTGATATGTCCCGATACCTGTTTCCTTTAGTATCTTCAGTTTTCCAACTGGCATTGGAGAAGCATTTACATTTACCCTTCTGATTTCGCCATTGCCAACCTTTGTCGCATAAATTGTTTTTATCGTCTCAGCGATATAATCTATATCTGACAGAGGATGTTCACCGTAGACCACGATAAGACGTTTATGCCCAAGAGATATGAGAACCTCTGTTTCTTTTTTTACTTCATCTAAAGTCAACCTTCTTCTTACCTCTTTGGTATTCTCTTTCCGGAAAGCACAGTAAAGACAAGAATTCGCACAGAAGTTGCTCAAATACAAAGGAGCAAAGGTTACAATTCGGTTGTCATAGACCCTCTTTTTTACTTCACCCGCCGCCTCAAAAATTTCCTTCCACAAATCCCTGTCTTTCACGCTTAGAAGGCTTGCTGTCTCATCGGGGTCTAATCTTTGGATAGAAAGAGATTTTTGAATGATATCTTTTACTTTGCTTTTGGGAGGATTTTTATTTTCTTCTAAAAGCTTTTCTATCTCCTCCTCATTTATAAAGTCACTTCCGTTGTGCATAAAACGAGTAATTTTGTCTTCTTTCGGTTTCATCTTAATATTCCTTTCACGATAGTATCGATTGTCTCTTCCTCTTCTAAGCCTCTGGCCATCAACGTCTCCATCTGCTTCTTATCCACAGAACCTATTGCCGCCTCGTGAGTTACCTTTGCTTTTTCATCCTTTACTGAGACAACGGGAATTGCCTTTGCGAATGCTTCTTTACCGTTTAAAATCTCTACACAATCCACATGCCCCCGGGCATAAGGAGCATTACCATAAGTTTCGCCGATAACTTCTGCTCTTGCCTTATCTTTAAGGACAACTCTGGTTTTTATCAAACTTCTCGCTCCTTCACCATTCAAGTTAACTTTTTCTTTAATTCTTATTTCATCCTCTCCTTTGCCATAAATCTTTGCTATCATATTGGTTATACTTCCTTCACTACAGCTTACTTCATAATTAAAATCAAGAAACCCGACTTTTCCTTTAAGCAAACTAAAGATATTCTCGTATATACTTTCCTTTCCTACAGAAACTTTTGCGTTTGGAATAACTTTAATGCCCCCAAACTCTCCGTGGTAATGCGTCTCTTGATATCTAAATTTTGCATCATCTCCCATTTTTATATTTGCATCCATTTTATGTAATACCTTCATCGCGTTTGGGAAAATACAATGAGCGAGCACCTTCACTTCGGCGCCGTCTTCTATAAAAATATTTACACCAATTTCCTGCTCGCCCTCACGGGGTAAAATACCAAAACAGAGATGAATAGGATTTTTCACTCTAACATCTTTTCCGACCGAAAGATGAACAATTGCACCATCTTTTTTTTGCTCAGATTTTAGGATTACTCCCTCAACATCATTAACATTTAAAACCTTATCTCCGTGAACCAAGAGATTGGCTGTACCTTTATCGCTAAAAGCATCTTTATTCCCACTGGCTTTTTCATAGATGCTTAAAAGTTGCTCAAACTCATTAGAAACCATATTTAATCCTTTCCCAATTTATTTTATATAAATGACTGCATTTCTTACAATGTTTTACAAAAAATTCCTTCACTACTTTTGGGCTGGCGGTTTTTAATATCCGACCGGCACCAATCAAAGATGCCCTATCGGATATATTTAAGGTGGCTTCACTATGGCTGATTAAAAAAACGGTTACGCCATCGGCTCTCATTTTCTGAATGGTCTTTCTGATAAAGGGAAGAGAAGGGGCATCTATCCCCGAATCTATTTCATCCAATATTGCCAGTTTTGGTTTCACTGCCATAACCGATGCCAATTCAATCCTCTTTCTCTCACCCCCGCTAAGCTTATCGTCTACCGTCCTGTTTAGATAATCAGAAGATAGCCCAACCACTGAAAGCAAACTATAAACATTTGCATTCTTATTCTTGCACCTTAGATACTCTCGAACAGTCAATCCTTCAAAACCGGCTGGTTTCTGCCAGGCAAGAGTAATCCCTAACTTTGCCCTTTTAGATATGGATAGGTGGGTAATCTCTTTTCCCCCAAAGATAATTTTCCCTTCATTAGGTTGATAATCATTACAGCCCATAATAGCATAAGCAAGGGTTGTCTTCCCTGTGCCGTTGCGGCCTAAAAGAGCATAGATTTCACCTTTTCCAACAGTTAAATTTACCTTCTCCAATATTTGTCTGCTATCTTTTTCAAGAGTCAAATTTTCTATTTTTAGCATCGTCAATATCTTTCTCTTTTAGTATAGGTTGTATGTAAAAGACGACGAGACTTTTCGCTCAAGGGTTTACCTAAAAATTCTTCATACAGGGCAATAATGGCCGGATTTTGGTGAGATTTCCTTATCGGTTTGTTTCTATCCTCTAAATATAAACTGGCTGCCCTTTTCTTCCTTATCTCTTCATTGGTAGGCATAGGTTGACCCCCTCCGCCCAAGCAACCTCCTGGACAAGCCATAATTTCTATAAAGTGATAAGGTGAAATTCCTTTTTGAATTTCTTCTAATAGAATTCGGGCATTAGATAAACCATGGGCAACTGCCACTTTTAAATTTACCCCGTTAGGAGTTCCCGCCGGACACCCCGAGGTAGCGTCGGAGTTGCTTCTAATAGGGTTTAATCCCTCTAAGTTTATTTCTGCCTGCTTTATTCCTTGCATCCCGCGCACCTGTTCAAATTCTACTCGTTCTAAAGTCTTCCCTGCCACTACCTCATACGCTGTTCGCAGGGCCGCCTCCATTACTCCGCCGGTAGTTCCGAATATTACGGCCGCCCCTGTTGAAATACCTAATGGCTCATCAAAATCTTCATCTTCTAAATTAATAAAATCAACTCCTGCCTCTTTAATCATTCGGGCTGCCTCTCTTGTAGTCAGCACCGCATCTACATCCTGGACACCTGAATCTCTCATTTCCGGGCGCTGAGCCTCGAACTTCTTTGCGGTGCAAGGCATAATAGAAACCACATATATATCTTTGGGCTTAACCCCTATCTTCTTAGCGTAGTATGTTTTGGCTATCGCCCCAAACATCTGCTGGGGAGATTTGCAACTGGAAATATGCTCCAAGCACTTGGGAAAGAAATGTTCAATATATTTTATCCAGCCGGGAGAGCAAGAGGTAATAATCGGAAGCACACCCTTATTTTCTATCCTTTCTATCAATTCATGTGCTTCTTCCATAATCGTCAGGTCTGCAGCGAATTGGGTATCAAATACCTTATCAAAACCTAACCTTCGCAAAGCGGCAGCCATTTTACCGGTAACCAAGCTCCCTGCAGGCATAGCAAATTCCTCTCCGATAGCCGCTCTTACTGCTGGGGCGGCCTGAACCACAACAAATTTTTTAGGGTCAGAGATTGCCTCCCAGACCTCGTCCACTACAGTCTTCTCGCGCAATGCGCCTGTAGGACAGGCAAGGATGCACTGGCCACAGGTAGTGCATTCTACATTGTTTAACCCTTTATTGAAAAAAGTTAAAACCTGGGTTTTCCCACCACGATTGACAAAATCAATTACCCCCACTGACTGTATTTCCGAACACACCCTTATGCACCGGCCACACTGAATGCATTTATTGGGGTCTCTTATTATAGCCGGAGAAGAAATATCCTGCTCGTAATGATATTTCCTCCCTTTTTTAAATCTTAATTCTCTTATTCCTAAATCATAAGCGAGTTTTCTTAATTCGCAGGCCTGATTCCTTTCGCAGGTAAAGCAATCCTCAGGGTGATTGGCTAAAAGCAATTCCACGAGCATCCTGCGTGCCCGCCGGACACGAGCCGTATTTGTCCAGACAACCATTCCCTCCTCTACCAAGGTAGCGCAAGAAGGCTCCAAGCGCGGTCTTTTTTCTATCTCTACCACGCAAACCCGGCAAGCCCCATAAATAGATAATGCCTCGTGATAGCAAAGATGGGGGATGTTAATATCCACCTTTTTGGCGGCTTCAAAGATAGTTGTCTCTTCAGGAACCTCTACTTTTTGATTATCAATAGTTAAAGTAATCATATTGGACAAATCCCCAATCTACATTTCTTTTTTGAAATATGTTCCTCAAATTCAACCGGAAACTTCTCAATAGCTGAACGGACAGCATTCAGTGCGGCTTGGCCTAAACCGCAGCGGGATGTATCATATAAAATTTCCTGCAATTCCCTCAAAAGTTCCAAATCGCTTAAATTACCTTCTCCTTTGGTAATATTTACAAGAATCTCCTTTGCTCTTTTTGTGCCTTCTCTACAGGGAGTGCATTTTCCGCAGGATTCATAATCAAAAAACTCTGCGCATCTTTTTGCTAAATCTACTATACAATGACTATTATTTATTACAATCACTGCTCCTGAACCCAACATACTGCCGGCTTTCTGGACGCTGGGATAGTTCAGGGCTACATCTAACTCCTTATCAGTTAATAGACTGCTGGAAACTCCACCCGGTAAAACAGCTTTAAGTTTTCCCCTGATACCTCCACCATATCTTTCGAGCAATTCTTTTAAGGCGATACTTGTGGGGAGTTCATAGACCCCGGGTTTATTTATATCCCCGGAAAGGCAGTATAATTTTGTCCCTGGAGAATCAGGGCAACCTATTTGAGAGAACCATTCCCCGCCCTTTAAAATTATCGCCGGGATATTGGCAAATGTCTCCACATTATTTAAAATGGTTGGTTTAGTCTTAAACCCGACAAATGTAGGGAAAGGGGGCTTTACGCGAGATTGTCCTTTCCTGCCTTCCAATGAATCCAAAAGTGCGGTTTCCTCGCCGCATACATACGCCCCGGCTCCTCTGTAAAGATTAATCTTAAAGGAAAATTTAGACCCAAGAATATTTTTGCCTAAAAAATTCTTTTCCTCTGCTTCCTGAACTGCCTTTTTTAAGATTTCGTAGCCCTTAAAATATTCCCCTCGCAGATAAACAAAACCTTGTCCTGCCCCTATACTGAATCCGCAAATAGCCATCGCCTCTATTATTAGGTGCGGATCTTTTTCTAAAATGAGCCGGTCTTTAAATGTCCCCGGCTCGCCTTCATCGGCATTGCAAACTACATACTTAGGAAACCCTTTGCTCTTTTGAGCCGATTCCCACTTCAGTCCCGTAGGAAATGCCGCTCCCCCTCGGCCAACAAGTTTGGAAGATCTAACCTCGCTGATTATTTCTTCGGAAGATAGACTCAGTGCCTTCTTTAAGGCCTGATAGCCGTCTTGTTTAAGATAACTTTCTAAATCGCCATTATAACCTTGCTTTTCAATATTTTTTAAGACTATTTTCATTTTAACTGACGAATTATTTCCTTTGCTTCTGCCGGGGTTAAATTTGTATAAATTTCTTCATTGATCATCATCGCCGGTGCTTTATCGCAAGCCCCTAAACAAGAGACTGCCTCTATGGTGAATTTTTTATCAGCTGTGGTCTGGCCTACGCTGATATTTAATTCCTCAGTTAATGCTTGCAAAATCTCTTTTGAACCCTTAAGATAACAGGGCAAAGATGCGCAAACACGAATAATATACTTACCTCTTTCTTTGAGAGTAAACATAGAGTAGAAACTCGCTACACTATAAACCTCCACCGGCGGCAAATTCAATTCTTTAGCCAAAAATAGGGCGTCCTCTTCAGATAAATATCCGCGCTCTTTCTGGATAAAATGGAGACAAGGCAAAAGCCCCTCTCTTTGGCCATTGTAAGACTTTAGAATTTTCCTTAATTTATCTTTCATTGTTTAAGAGAAAAATCAATCGCTCCAGTTCGCAAGCCATATCTACATTGGAAATAAATACATTATTTGGTGCCTTTAAAGCCACCGGGGCAAAGTTCAATATCCCCCGAATCCCTGCTCTCACTAATCTATTTGTGATATCCTGAGCAACCTGAGGAGGAGTACAAATTAGGGATAGTTTAATCTTCTCCTTTTTTATGACCCGCTCTAAATTCCTAACATCCTCTATCTTAATTCCATTTATAACCTTCCCTACCTTCTTCTTGCTTATATCAAAAGCTGTCTTTATTTTGATGTTAAATTTGGAGAACCCCTCAAACCTCAATAATGCACTCCCCAACCTTCCCACTCCTACCACGGCTATCCTCCACTCTTTATTGATACCTAAAATCTCCTCCAGTTTCTTGATTAGTTTCTTGACTTCATACCCTACGCCTCTCTTGCCAAATTCTCCAAAGTAAGAGAGGTCTTTTCTAAACTGGGCCGGGGATATATTCAAAAGCTGGGTTATCTTGTTGGAAGAGATAAGCTCTATCTTCTTCTTAGCGAGTTTTCGCAGGTCCCTCAAATATAAACTCAACCGCTTAACGGTCTCTACAGAAAAGCACATTTTTCTTATACAAATTTTACTTTTTGGCATTTGTTCCTATTTTCACAAAGTGTAGCATAAAAAGAAATTGTTGTCAAGTATTCTTGCCTTGTTTTAGAGGCATCTTTCTATCGTTCCTCCCCCGATAACCTCCTCCTTATCGTAAAATACCACTGCCTGCCCAGGAGTAATTGCCCACTGCGGCTGCTTAAACTTCACTCTTACCCTGCTTAATAGCGGCTTTGCCGGTCCCCACCTCGGCAGGGATTTGGCAGGATGAACCCAAGCTTCGCTCAACGGAGTAACAGTTACCGCTGAGGGTTGATGAAGATATCTTATTTTTGCCTCTGCCTTAATAGGAGTCTTTAACCTCGCCTCTGCTCCCAGAAGCGAGGTTAACTTCTTCATATCTATAAAATTTAGATTATTAGCAATTAACTCATCAGCATAGCCCTCTTCTTTTTTTCCGACAACAACTGTATTGCTTTCTTTATTAACTGCGATTACATATAGAGGCTCTTTGTTAGATAGGCCTATTCTTTTGCGTTGGCCGACAGTATAAAAAATTATTCCTTGATGCTCGCCGATAACTCTACCCTCTTTATTTAGAATAGGGCCAGGTTCTGCTGCCTCAGGGAGATATTTTCTGAGAAACTCTCCATAGTTATTATCGGGGATAAAACATATTTCCTGAGATTCTGGCCTTGTTGCCGGCAAATCCTTTTCCCGAGCAATTTCTCTCACCCGGTCTTTAGTCAAGTTTCCTAAGGGCAAGAGGGTATGCTTTAATTGCTCCTGGATCATCGTGTATAAAACATAGGATTGATCTTTTTTAGCATCAATCCCTCTTTTAAGCAAGCATCGGACTTCTTCTTTGCCCTTTGCTTTTTGCCCTTTGCTCTTTGCCCTCTCTATCCTTGCATAATGACCTGTAGCGATATAATCTGCGTCTAACTCCTTTGCTTTTTTAAGCAAGGTCTCAAACTTTATGTATTCATTGCATCTAATGCAAGGGTTAGGCGTTCGGCCCTCTCTATATTCTTCACAAAAGTTGGCAATTACTTTTTGTTTAAAAATATCTCGGACATCTAATACATAGTGGGGTATTCCTAATCTATTAGCTACCCTCTTTGCATAACCGCTCCAATTCCTGGAACATTCCCAGACTTGCATAGTGATACCAATGACTTCAAAGCCCTTGTCTTTAAGTAGAGCGGCAGCAACCGAAGAATCTACTCCTCCACTCATTGCCACAACAACTCTTTTTAAATTCATTTCCTTAAACCTCTTTTCTATACCATCGGAATATCTTTATTTTTCCGGACCCTTTTGAAGGAGTACCGTTTTAAAATGGCAAGCCTCTTCCTTATTTTTTTGTTGTCAAAAATTTAATTATCTCTTCTTTGAACAATATCCTCTTTTCTTTGGCTTTTTTAATATATCAGCAAATCGCATTTTAAATTTGGCAAATCTTTACCTCACCCCAAATTCCCATTTTGTCATCTTTGATGATAACTACTCCTTTAAGCCCGTTTATCTTTTGAGCAAACTTTATCCCTTGAGGGATATCGGTCTTTTTCTTAATGAGGTTACCGATGCAAGTAGCAGATGCGTCGGCTAAAAGAGTAGATTTGGAAAGCACTACTACCGCATCCGCCTTCCCGAAGCTTAAAGAATGCCCTATTGTTCCCGAAGAAGTGCAGATACCCAGGGGAGTCTCCTCAGCTTTTATCTCCAACCCCACTCTCCTGTTAAAGGAAGATAAACCGGCGTATATCCCCACAACCCTATTTTTTGCACTCTTGATAAATATATCCCCTCCGTTTTCTACAATAATCTGCCGAGAATGTTTGAGAAGATTTTTCC
The DNA here is from genome assembly GCA_002085025.1 of Candidatus Omnitrophica bacterium 4484_213. Classification (GTDB taxonomy): domain Bacteria; phylum Omnitrophota; class 4484-213; order 4484-213; family 4484-213; genus 4484-213. The sequence continues at coordinate 13,867 of MZGK01000006.1, read as the reverse complement.
CTACATATTCTGCTATAGCACCGGCTACAGAGGCAAAAGGGCCAACCCCAACCGAAGATGAAGCTTTAGCCATCTCCTTAACTATCAAGGGAGCTCTATCACTAACGCTATAGGGCTTAAGTGCAGTTTTAAATTCGGAATCTTTGGCAATATATTCTTCTATTTGACCTCTAAATTCCACAATTGAGTTGGTTGCCTCAACAGATAAGTCTCGCTCTGCCTTAACAAAAAGTTCTGTCTCTTTGACTATGACCTGAAATCCAATCAGGTCACTGTTTTTTATCCAATCCCGATAAAAATTCTTCATACATTGGTTAATAACACTGACAGATTATCACTGATTAAACAACTCTGTAGAAAGATACCTTTCTCCCGTATCCGGCAAAACTACAACAATGAGTTTATTCTTATTTTCTTTTCTTTTAGCCACCTCTATTGCCGCCCAAACTGCCGCACCAGAGGAAATTCCTGCCAATATTCCTTCTTCTTTAGCCAACCTTCGGGTAGTTTCGGCCGCATCCTCATTGCTTACCGGGATTACCTCATCAATTAGATCCATCTTCAAAACATCGGGCACAAACCCTGCGCCAATGCCTTGAATTTTATGCAACCCGGGTTTCCCTCCGGCCTGCTGGCCATATTTTTGGCGAGAAAGCACGGGAGAATCTTCAGGTTCAACAGCAATCGCTTTAAATTCGGACTTTCTTTCTTTGATTACCTCGGCTACTCCGCTAATTGTTCCCCCGGTGCCTACGCCAGCAACTAAAATATCTACCTTTCCATCTGTATCCCTCCAGATTTCTTCAGCGGTAGTCTTGCGGTGAATCTCTGGATTGGCTGGATTTTTGAATTGTTGAAGTATGAGGGAATTAGGGGTGCTCTCTAAGATTTCTTCTGCCCTTTTCACTGCCCCGGCCATTCCTTGCTGACCGGGTGTTAAGATAACTTCTGCTCCAAATAAAGAAAGTAACTGCCTGCGTTCACGAGACATCGTATCGGGCATTGTTAAAATTAGGTGATAATCTTTTGCCGCACAGACAAAAGCAAGAGCAATTCCAGTATTTCCACTCGTTGGCTCAATAATTGTGCTGCCTTTTTTGATTAGTCCTTTATTTTCGGCATCCTCAATCATAGAAACCCCAATCCTGTCCTTTACACTAGATAGAGGATTAAAGGATTCTAACTTTACTACAACACGAGCATAGACATCGGAAGTGATTCTGTTTAACCTCACTAAGGGAGTATTCCCAATTAGTTTTGTCACACTCTCAGCTATCTTTGCCATTTTTGCTCCTTGCTATAACTTTGTTATAGCCAATAATTGCCGCAATCCTTGCCTGTGGTAGGGAGGTGTTTTTTAATCATTGTAATCAGACATCCGCTTTGATGTCTTAAAGTTTAGCAGGAAAAGAATGTTTGGTCAACCCTGTTAAATAATTCGCCTATGGCGAATTCCCCCGAGGAAGCGTCGGATAAAATCAAGTTGAGGCAGGTCCTAGCAAAATCATGTCCGAAGACCGCCGAAGACCCGAACCGTTTCGGGTCTGAGGTGGTCAAGTTTGATTTTGCCCTGCCGAGACGCAGATTTTAGCGTTAATAAAAAATCACGAGAGCGAGGAATGCAAAAATTCCCTTAATTAAACAAAAGTTTAGAGAAAAATGCAAAAGTTCTATATGATATTGAAAAAATTGGAAGGTCACCAATGAAAACTGAATATGGTTGAGAGGTTAATTGGAAAGGCCTTTGCTATGGTTTCTTTGTTCTCGCCTCTATCGCCTGCCAGATATCGGTATTTCCATTATTATCTTTACCATTTCTTTCAAGAAATAGTTGCGCAAGAAATAGTCCGGGGGCTTCTACTCCTGCTTTTGCAAGCAAATCCTCCAAAAACTCATACTGAATATGCTGGGGAGAAAGATATTTATATTGGGAAAGGTCTGATTTCTTATTATCACATATAAATTTATGGACAGAACCCATCTTGATGTCTTTTATTGTGCTATGCCAACGTTCAGAAGCCCCAAAACACGCCCCGCAGTGCCCGCTATTTCCCTTATTGGACATTGGACAACTCCCGCAGCTTAGACACCCTTTCAATATCTCTTCTCGAATATTGGCAGGAACAATCTTTGCATCCTCAATTTTATTTTCTATAGCCCATCTCTCCCACGCCTCCTTAGGATTAATCCTCTTCCCGTTAATGGTTACCCTGCCGGGCACTCCCATTCTAAACCCGCGCGTAATCTCAATACTACCAAAGAGAAAGTATCTTACATCTATGCCAAATCCTAACCCCTGGCAAAAAACTCGCGTAAAGAAGACATAACCTAAAGGGTCCATAGAAAGAACGAAATAAACTATTGGAAGAAGCACTGCTTCAGAAATAGCCATCTTTCCCCACTCTGCCTTTTGGGCCTCTTCTGGAAAAGGCTGGAGTTTTCTCATTGTGCTTTTGTATAGCGATTTAATAGGCCAGAGGATAGCAAAGAGAACCGCTAACCATACTTCGCTCGGAAGTGCTAAAGCTGAAAGAATATAAGCTGCTAAAGGAATGGCCGAAGTAATAAGCAACAGGTTAAAGATAGGCCCACCTATATTACAACTGAGTATAGAGCGGCTGAGTTTCTGGGGATGGAATATTCCTTTCTTAAACCATTCCCATTTTAGAGGGTTCCAGCCAAAGTGAGGAACGAAATCACTGCTAAGATTGCGAACCAAGAGGGTAGTAAAAAAGAAAGTTGTAACGCCCCCAATAGCCCAAGTCCCCCAGGTTGGGCTCAAAGCAAATACACCAATAAGAACTCAGCGCTTATTCTTAGCGAATTATCGTTCAGTTGATAATCAACTCGGGAAATTTCTGATAGATAATAATCATTTCTTAAAAAGTGGAATGTTTCTTTTTTATTGCTATTTAAGTCAAGGGTATAAAGTTTATTGTGCTGCCAATAAAATTCGTCCACAAAATCTATGTTTGTATTTCTAAATAACTCATCTGTATATCCTAATAAGGGAAGATTAACTCCTTTATAATCTCGGTAATGCAAAATACTGCCGTCGGACTGATACTTAACTTCAACTCTCTGCTCTCTACCTAAATCTAAAATATTTATGCTATGTATCAACTTTCCTTCATTAATCAAGTTATCATAAGTCCTCTCGCCGACAAACTTACCCTTGGCAGAATGCATTCCATAGACCGTTCCTTTAATTTTATCTCCTGGATAAACGAATTCTTCTACATAGTTATTTATCCCCCCAAACTCTTTGCGGCTAAATTCCTTCTTTATCTTTATGCCGTTATCGTCAAAATAGTTCTTCTCACCTGTGCCATCTGAATAGTCAATTTCAATCTTCTCCCAATTTCCTAAAATCCTTTCCCATTTAATAGCGTCTCTGTCTCCATTGTCTTCTCTCCTAATCGTCTCGGTCATTTTGCTGTAATTCTCTATGTAATCTCGCTTAACATCAAAATAAACATCTCCGTCATAGCGATGCTCAACAATTGTGCCGTCGCTCAATGGGCCATTGTGCCAAAGTAAAATATTCTTCTCTTCTTTTATTAATTTTCCTCTATCGTAAATATTTTTGTCTTGATACCACTTCCTATCCTTTTCATCAAAATAAGTTTGTTCGTCCCAAAGAGTTGTCTGGCGGTCAGGAGCAAGCATCTTGCTAAATTCGTTTACTTCACTGCCTATCCAAGGGTGGACATTAAACTGCTTCCTTCCATTGGCAAAATCTATCTGTGTATAATGCTTTCCTGTATTCTCGTCTATCAACCAGTTACCATTTTCATCCACTGCCTCCTTGCTAAATATCTCTACAAATTCTTGCTCTTCTCCACTCCACTTATAATGGGTTATTTTTTCTTTTGTTCCATCCTGAGAAGCAAAAACTATCTCTTCATATTCTCTATATTCTCCATCCTCATTCTTTCCTTCCTGGACAAAATACTTCTTTCCATAGTATTTACCTTTATCCTCACCTTCCTCCTTAATTAACCATCGGCCATCTCCCTGAAGATTTAGAACAGAGAATAAATCGCCATTATTATCAAATTCTGTTTCAACTATCTTCGGGCCTATCCTGGAACTGCTCAGATAACCATAGACCGTCTCTTTACTCCGGCCATCAAATTTCTCGGTGATTGCTAAAGGCTTTTTCTTGCCCTCTATTTCTTGGGATAGCCAATCGTCACTATCGTCTCTAAATTTTGTAGCCCTTTTTATTTCTCCGTCTGAGCCGATAAAATCTATCTTCTCGGGCAAGCCACTAAAATGGGAAAGAACAGCATCCTCTCTCTCGCCGGTTCTAACAAATTCCTTGAGATTATGCCATTTTCCATCTTGGCCTACTCCAATTTTCCAGGAAAATATCTCTCCTAAATCATCCGACCTTGCGCCTTTTATCTCTGGCCCATAGCGATAAGCAAGTTTTACTTCTTCTGCTTGGCCAAGACGTAAAAAGTTTTTTGTCTTGGTATATCCACTCTCGCTAACCTCCCAGTTAGATTTTTCTCCTAATTTATCAAAACAATGTCCTTCTGTAGCTGGACCGTTATATTCCCAGGCAAGGGTTATTTCTTCTCTCTCGCCAATTCGGGGGTATTCTACTATCTTTTTATTTCCATCAATTTCCCAGTGTTTTATTTCATCTCCATTCCAATCAAACTCCGCTCCTCCAATAATATGTCCTCCATAATAATTGAAGAATAACTTCTCTTCAGTGCCACTGCACAGGTTCACCTTTGTTTCAATATATTGGCTATCTTCTGTTGACGGAGTGCTTATCCAAATAACCCCATCATTGTCTTTCGTTGTAATTGTCTTCCAATTAGTAACCGGGTCAACTTCAATCATCTCGGTTTGCCCTTCAAAAAGATGTTCTTTAGTTATCTTAGTAATCACATTCATCTCATCAAGTTCATAATTGATCTTTTGTCTAATCTCGCCGGTTTGCGCATCTGCAATCATTGTCGGTTGATTTAAACCTGGGAAATTAAATAAATCATAAATACTAATTGTCTCATCGCTGTTTTCAACTATTAGTAAATTCTCATCAATATCATAATGCTTAACTACATCGGGCCGTCCATCATTAAAAGAGATAGTCCGAGTTTTTACTTTTAAAAGTGCTTTTTCATTAGACTTCCAGCCCTTTTGCTCGGGCCCGCCAGGCCAATCTTGTTTAGTTATCTCTTCAACCTCTGTTTCTTTCTCCAGAGGATAAAACTCATAGCTATGTTCTTTCTCTATTCCGTCCTCATTATCCCAGATAAGAAATCTCCTGCCTACATAATCCTTATATTTATAATTAAATGTCTCTCCATTAGCTACGGTTTTCTCTGTTGTGAACCACTCTCCTCCATAATAATCCTGAATCTCGGTGATTCCGCTGATTAAATCCTTAACTCTTCGCCCAATTATCTCGCCGCTGTCTTTATCTATAATCGCCTCGGCGGTTTTAATTACTTTATCCTTATCAATTGCTGAAGTTACCTCTGTCCAGAAGGGCGTGCCATCAGACATTTTCAAACCCTTCTCATAATGATAAATATTATTGCCAATCTGCTCCGTGTCAAATTCATTTTCTCCATAATCTGTAAAATGCTTGATATGAACCGGGCCTTTATCTAAGGGTTCTTCTCTTGTGGTTTTAATCTCAAAATTATCATCTAATTCATAATCAGCGAGGAATTTTAACTCATCTTGTTTATCTTTTATGAATATTTTTGCCTGATTGTTGTCAATGATAATCCCTTTTCTCTGCGGAATACTTTCTGTGATTGCCTCTATAGAGATAGTTTCCTCTCCTTCTCTCTTCTGGAAATAGTTGTGTTCTGAATGCAAACCGCCCCATTGGCTATAGGTCAAAATTTTCTTGCCGGTTACCTGGCTATCGGGGTCGGGCTTCTCATATACAGTAGCAATATGATATACACCCTCTTGATTGGTTAAAAGCGATGTAAAATCTCGGGGAATAAAATATCGCTGAGTATCTTTCCCGTTATCCGCATTAGGATGCGAGGATAAATCCCTTGATTTCTCCGCTACTTCTAGAACAACTCCTTTTGCTCCTGGGGGAAGACTCCAGCTCAACACTCCCCAGCCGTTTTTGGTCTCTTGAATATCCATCTCCGGCGGAGGAGCAAAATATCTTAATCTATCGTCTCTTTCAATCTCAACCTCGCCTAAACTCACCCAATCGCTTGGCAGTTTGCCGGTGGATGAATCTTTATAATAATGGGCGCGGGCAAAGACCTCATACTTACCATCGGGCAGGTCCTTTTTCTTCTCCATATCCCACCAACTTCAGTATCTACAATCATCACCTCAAAGAAACGGGGATAATCAGTAATATCCTCTTTTATCTTGGTTGTCTTTGGCTCACCTTTGGCATCAATAAGAGTTTTATAGGTAGTTACTATATTGGGCTCCTCGCCGGGTTCTAACTCTACGGTTAATTCTCCTAAATGACTATCTTTAGTGTCTAATTTTCCTATCGGCTCTTCTACTGGCTCTATTGGATTACCGTGGTTATCTTCTTTAACAACCTTAACGCGGATAATCTCGCTCTCTTCACTGGGCGCGGCTCCGGCGCGATAGGCAACAAACTTGACATACTGGTCTTCGGTTAAATCTTTGAGTTTGAGCTCTATATTTCGGCGATGGTCTTCGTCGGCAGGGATTATTTTTCTCTGGGTATCTTCAAACTCGGGATTATCTGCCTGCCAGAGTTCAATATAATCAGCCCAATTATCAACCTCAAGATAAATATTAAGGTAGCCAGTCTCTGTCTCCCTATCAACATAATCATCGTCCCAGGGAGAAAGGTCTTCTCCAATGATGCGGGGAGTGGCTATCTGTTCGCTAAATTCACCTCCAGAATCTTTTCCATCAGGTGTATAACGCGTAGCGTGTGGCGTATAGCTATTTATATCTACCTTCTCTACTTCGGGCAAGGTAAGTAGAACTTCTTGTTTTGGAGAAGCAAGCGTTGATGTTAAATCTTCCCTGTCTATGGCTAATTTCGTATCATCTCTATGCATATCCAGGGGATTATCTTGGGCAGCAACTCCGGCTATAAGTCCGCTAAGGGGAGAGGAAAGATAGAGAACACCTATACCCAAAGGGATAGCCAGAGAGAGGATCTTCCCTATGGGAGACCCTCCAATCTGCTCCCCAAAATGCTTTAAAGATTTGCCTAAATTTTCTCCCAATTGATAAACAAGTTTCTCTTTTTTTCTCTTCTCTCTCTCGGCATAATCTTTTTTCGCCTCTTCTATCTCGCCGAGAATTGCCTCTTCAGATTTACCAGTCGCCAAGGATGTTTCTTTTAGCCAATCTGAAAATTCCTTACTATCAGAACTAATAATAGATTCACCTTTAGCAATAGCATTGAGTTCATCTTCATATAGATATCGCTCGCCTCGCAAACCACGAAGAACATCCTCCTGGCTATAGCCTCGCTCTACCATCGCCTCAACCCAATCGTCGATTGTCTTTCTGGGGGGCAGGTTGCCAAAAACATCAACAAATGCCTCTTTTATAAATGAACGAGCATCTTTCTTAAATACCTTGAGCACCTCTTTTACAACCGGGAAGGTAAGCTTGTCAATATCCTCTCTGGCTATCTCTCTTATTACCTCAAAGGGGGTTCCCACAAAATGCGGCTCTCTCTTTATTCCCTTTACGCGGTCATAATAACCCTCATCCTTGAGCGCAAACTCTCTGATTATTTCCTCTACCTCCTCAGGATTTGCCAACAAAGAATTTTTTTCATCCCTTCTTCTCAACATCTCAAAGAGATTCCCCAGGGCAAGTTGACGTACCTCATCGTCTTCATTATCAAACAAAGAAATTATGTTTTTTATTCTATTATGAGTTATTAAAGAGGGATTTTTTTTGATTGCCGCGAGTTCCTCTTCTAATACCTCGGAAAGATGTCTTTCTATTGTCTCACGCTGAATCTGGCTTGTAGGTTTTCTAAACATATCTATGCCTTTGCTAAATCTCCCCAGATGGGAAATACGTTCAGCAATATTCAGAATAATCTCTTGCTTTTCAGCAAGGTCTTTCGCTTTAGATAGAGCGAGTTTATCGGCATCGGTGAGACCACTTAAACCTACATTCTTACCGTTATAACCCAGATTCTCTACCTCTATGGGGTCAATCATAAAATAAACCTTTCCCTCTACTCTTCCTCCTATTTCGGGCATCTCTTTAGTTTTTACCCGAGCAGCAAACTGCTTAAAGATATCCTTGGATGAAATATCTGTTTTGATAACTACCGCTTTGTAATCACCCTTCTTAGAAGTAGCCAGAAGATTGAGCCCTGTCTCTAGCTCCTGGGCAAGAACGATGGTCTTTTCCTGAGGATACTCCTGACACCTTCTTGCCGCATACTCCATCCCTTCTTCCCATTTCTCTCTTCCCTCAATTAAAATTATCTCTGTATCTTGAGAAATACCTTCATCAGATTTTAATGCTCGTTCATAGCGCTCGAGCATCTGACCCCTTTTATCCGTAATTACAACCTTGTTATAACCCTCACGAAACGCTTTCTCAATAACCTCTCCCAAGCTTGTCGGTAAATCTTTTTCGGCAAAGATAATCTTCGTAGTAGGTCCTGTTTTGAATATCGGTTCTCGGCTAAATTCCAGGACATCAAAACCCATTTCCTTGAGAATGCCATCAATGCTATCTGTAGTCCCGCTGCCCCCGACAAATTTATTTTTTCCTAAGCGACTGATTATTTCCGTAAAACTGATGCGGTAGGGATTACTACTGGCGACAAAATCCTCCATTGCCTTTTCTCTGCCCAATTTCTCTTTTATCCCTAAAAAGATAGACATCTCCCGCTCGCCAAAGATTGTTCCTGGTTCATTTCTCCCGCCTGGGCCGGCAACAGAAAAGAATTTACCGTCTTCTGATTTATAGTACTGTGCTTTATCTCCGTATTTATAGATGGTCGCCGCACTATCTAAGAGATATTTAAGCAAGGAATAACTCAGAGTTCTGAACTCTGGTGATTTATGCAAACTGCGCGCTATTTCCTCAGGAACTTCACAGAGAAAAGGCTCTTCTCCTTTGGTGCGGATAGCATCGGCGTTTTCCTCTACCTTGGAATATATCTTTTCTCGCAAGGAATATTCCTCGCTTAATCTTTCCTGCATCTGGGGAGAAAGCCGCCTTAAAACTCCCTCCCTTGAGCTAACAACCTTATCCGGATTGGCAAGAACAACCTGCGGCTCGTCAACAATAATCTTGTTAATACCATTGAGGAATTCTCCATTGGCGAGGTTATACTTCATAGTCAAGCCAAAGTCCTTAAAGGTAGAATCGGTCATTAGATAAACCTTGTTCCCTTTAGGAATATCTCTCTGGGGGTCTTTAATTAGACAAACCCCGTATTTTTGGGCTACTGATTGCATCGCCGGCTCAGACAGAATCTGGTTAATAATTTCAATGTTAGGGGCAACAATGACTATCTTTGCCGGGGCGATATCTAAAGCAGATTCAACCGTACTGGCATAAGCCGCAGATTTCCCCTTGCTCATAAACACCTTAACAACAAAGGGCCGAGAATCCTTGCTCTCCTGCACACTTCTTAGAATATCCCTGGTTAAAACATAGGTCATTGAGAGCTGGTCATCGGGACGCACCTCAAAATTCTTGCCCATTTTCTCTGCCTTTTGCAAGAAACTCAGGGCAATTTTATCGGTAATCTCATTGCTGTTTAGAATATCTTCGGAGATTTGTCTGCCGCTGTTTTTTAGAGCGATAAGTTCATTTAATTTGTCGCCTATCTCTTTACCAAATTTCTGGTTTTCTTTTATTCTATCGGAATCAAAAGAAAATTTTAGCCCTTGAGGAGTATTTTTTCCTTTAAGCAAATTGCTCAGCCGCTGTTTAATTCGGCTACCTATCCCTGCTTTCGTGGGTAAAGGGGGTTTAGAGAGTAAGGAGGGATTATAATAAGCAGGTATAAATACGAGCGAAGCAAAAGCAGCCTTGTTTGACAAATACTCGGCTTGAGCCTCACTAAAACCAATCTTCTGCAAACCAGATTCAGAAAGGTGCTGAACTCCCGAGAGTGTGCCGGCGATAAAAGCCGCTGAATCGAGAGCAGTTATTCCCTTTTCTAAAGAAATCTTTAGCCCTTTTTCAGTATTAAATCTTATTGCTTTTTCTTCTAATGACTTTATGGCATTAGCCGGGTTTTTTATTGACCTTACTAAATTGCTCAAACTATGCTCTCGGGAAAGAGCATTTAAAAATCCTCCCTCCTTAGCGACTGTATGCGGAACAGAGAGAATACCGATTGTTTGAGGTAGCCAGGTACCCATCTTGGCAAAGTTTGCTGCATCTGCTATGTATGCCTGACGAACAGATAAACCATCCTTTTTGCCCGGCCAAGTCAATTCCCCTTCTATTGCTGATTCAATGCCGATATTCAAAGTAGTAAAGGAAGGACCAATAGCTGTAAACCCGGCAATCTTTTTTAAGGAAGGAGAAAGGAGCTTTGCCGCTGTCGCATCTTGAGGCAGACCGGCCCGGATAACCTCTTTACCTACTTTATCTGCGTGAATAAATGGCTTGGCTAATGCAGCTTTGCTTCCGGCTCTAATCTTGGTTAATTTAGCCGCATCTTCGGGAGCATAATAAGTCAAAGGCCTACTTGCATATCTACTGCTTACACCTGATATCTTTGATGATAGTTCTGCCCCTGTGTTTGTAGCCCCGGCAATCTTCAAGGTAGTACCTCCGCCTACGCCGACAAACCTCAATCCACCTTGAAGGGCGGCGCCGGATTTAAAGGAGCGAATGTTTTGCTCTAAAGAAGGAAGCTGACCGTCTAAGGTCCAAGAAATGACATTATCAGTGGCAACAAAGCTAGACCCTCCCAGAAGCATATCCTTAGGAAGTTCCTTTAAACTCTGGTTGATTCCCTTTTTAATTAAGGGCTTAACCCCGTTGCTTAGATATTGGCGAGTGCTAATCTTGCCGGCTTGAAAAGCCTCCTTGGCGGCTAAGACTGCCGCTTCATCTACTCCTTCAATTCCAATAACATTATCGGCAAGAGCGGCAAGCAGAACCAGATCAAATACTCCGTCAACAACTGAATAAGTAGAAAAATCAGCATAACCGTAGTGGTCGCCTATTCTTTCATTCTTATGCATCTCAGTCCAGAAATCCCAATTCATCGGGCTCATTGCTTTTCCATCAGGACCAACCGCAATTGTCTCGCAGATTGTGCCGTAGCGTAAGGATTGCTCAGACATTCGGTTAAGCGCTTCCTCTTCCCGGAAGTTTAAGTTGTATATTCCTTCCGGACCAGCAATTAGACCATAAAAAGGAATAATACTCGTCTTGGAAACTTCCATATCTGCCCCAGGAATATTTACCGTCTGGAGGTCAGGATTGGGGCTAAATTGATAGTTATTAAGATTATTTTTATCAATAATTAAATCAAACGATTTTATTGGTCCGGCAGTTTTAGTAAATACCTCTGTAACTGCTGATATCCCGGCGAATATTGCATCAAGATAAGGATTACCCGAATCGCTATCCTCTCCAAAATCCCCGTATTTTATTTTTTTAATGCCAAATTCTTCAGGGCGCTGAACTATATTGTAAAGTTCGGAAGCGGCATAATAATCGCTAATTCTCTGCTCAGCCGAGGAGGACAATCTTAATTCTTTATTTACCCCGTTAGAAAATTCTTTTCTAACGGGGTTTACGCTCTCAAGATAACCAATCTTCTTTAGATAGTTTATTTTCTCAATCTCTTCTGGAGTAAAATGTTTTCCTCCAACATCAATCCCCAGAAACTGCCCTTCAAGATTATAAATAGAGGTTATCCCTTCTGCAGTAATTTTTATCCCCTTTCCTGGCTTAATCTTCTCTCTTATTGGCTTACTTAGAGGGATAAACTTTCCATCTTTATAGAGGGAATAGCGAATAATCTCTATCTCCCCTTCTCCGATTTCAATCTGGTAATCTTCCACCTTTCCTTTGCTCTGAATAATCAAGTCTCCATCTTTATAGATAAGCAAACTTCCATCAGAGCCTCGACCAATATCAAATCTCTCCTGAGAGTGATAATCATAGGTTATTAGATTACTGCCGTCGTTGATAGAAACTATCTTATCTCCTTTCCAACCAATCGCCTTACCCTGATTATTTAGATAGGTCCCCTCAGTAAATCTCAACTCTCCAGTCTTATTATCGTAGCTCCCTTTTCGGGAAAATATCACCCTCTCGCCATTTTTAAGCGTCTGCACTACATCAAAACTCTCCTTTGATTTTTTACTCATACAAGTGGTTTGGATAACCGCCTCAGATAAAGAGCTACGCTCTAAATTGCAAAGCTCCTCAATAACAGTTCGACTTGCTAAGTCAGCAGTAACCTTTATTTGATTCTTTCCATCGTCGCTGAGATAGTAGGATATTATTTTGCCGCCTTGTTCAAAAGTGTCCAATGGACTCTCAACATCATAAGAAGGAATGCTCAAAAACTTCTGCTCGGGGGCTTCCTTGGTTTCATCTTCAAGAGGAAGAGAGTCTAACCCCAAGAAGATTCTATCTTCGGGAGTAAGAGAATCCTCAGCCAATTTACGATGAGTTTCTATCGTCTGGAGAATGTCTTCTTCGCTTTCTTTGGGGGCGGGATGAATTAGAGAAGAAACTCCCCCGGTTAAATAGTTATAAACCCCGGTGGCAGCATCCTTTATTGCTCCACCAATAGCAAAAATTCTATCTAATAAAGAGGGTTCTTTATCTTCCTCTAAAGGATTTTCACTAATGGTTTCGTTGCTTAAGGGAGAAATATAGGAAGGGGCTTCTTCAGAGGGAAGATAGATAAGTTTACCCGAAGAGTCATAGATAGGCTCATTGGCTACACTGTTCAAAAAAGATGGACTGAGAATCTTTTTAGTAGCGCTTTTGCCAACTAAACCTTGGCGATAGTCAGCATCAGAATCTGGCTTATGGAAGTCAATGTGGGTAAAATCAATCCCGCCTACGCCAAGCTGATTTGTAGTTTCTTCGTCAACCTGAATTCCTTTGCTTATTTCCTGTGCCAAAGAAGAAGGCGGTTGCGGACGCAACCGCCTTCCTATTCTCCATCTACCCGAAAAGATATCGGGATTAGAGAAAGAGATGTTTTCAACCAAGAAGGTGAAGATGATTGTTAAGCAGATGGTTTTGCGGAGGAACTTCTTGAATTTCCTTCCAATTTTGTTCTTTGTTTTTATCCTTAACTGCCCGCTATCCAGCCAGCATCTTATTCCTAAAATATTTCTTATTTCACTCATTGTCTATATTAATTGCAATTGAGACGCAGTCGCAATAGTATCTTAAAATAAAATATGCTTCGTTTCACTCAGCATAAGAAAATCGCCGTAATCTGGTTTTAATCTGTGTATCCTTATAGAGGCGATAGAGAAGTTGCCTCTAATAACACCTGTGATCATCTTAGTCTAAAAACAATAGCTACTTCCATTTCAACATAAGAACGATTAAAATCTTCGGGTATAGGCAAAAATGGCGAAGCCCTATTCACAGTAGCAATCGCTTCCCTATTGAGAATATCAAACTGAGATGGTTGAACAATCCTGATATTCTTAGCTTCGCCATTAGCTAAAATTGTAAAACTAAGATAGACAATTCCTTCAAAACTCTGCCTCTTTGCCCATCTCGGATATTTCTTGCACTGCTCAATCTTTTGCTTCACCCGGTCCTGATAGCGAAGCAATGCTTTACTGTCTTTAACTATGGAGGGTAGCCCTCCATAGTTTTCCTCCTTTATTTTCTCTTCCCGTTTTCGGCTCGCTTCGCTGCGAGGCAAGTGAGGCTCTTTTTG
>MZGK01000035.1 GCA_002085025.1 Candidatus Omnitrophica bacterium 4484_213 | reverse complement strand
AACCTAAATCTTGTAGCCTGTAGTTTGTAGCTTGTAGCCTGAGGCCTGAAGTCTGCTTCTAATCTCCTGCCCCTTTAAACCTTGATAATTTGTTTTTATTCATCGGAATCTTACACTTCCAATATCTCTGGCTTCTGAGCCAAATGCTTGTGCTCTTTGCCCGGATAAACCTTCAACTTCTTGATTGCCTGACGGGCTAATTTATTTTTGGGCAACATCCCTCGCACTGCCGAGATAATTACCCGCTCTGGCTTTTTGGCAAGTAGGGTTGCAAAATTTTCTTCTTTCAATCCTCCGGGATAACCTGAATAACGGCGATATATCTTACTCTCTCTTTTTTTACCTGTAACCCTCACCTTAGCAGCATTGATTACCACTACATAATCGCCTTTATCTAGATGAGGAGCAAAATCGGGTTTATTTTTTCCGCGCAGAATATCGGCAATCTGTGTAGCCAATCTTCCTAATACTTTTCCCTGAGCATCGATAAGATAGAATTTTCTGTTTATGCTTAAATTATCCTTCATAGTAACTTTCATAATAACTTTACGATAACAAATTATTCAGATTTTGTCAAATAAATTCTTTCTTACCTATTTGACTCTCTTCCTTAGTGTCCTCGCCGGTTTAAATACCACTACCTTATGGGCAGGCACCAATACTCCTTCACCTGTGCGGGGATTCCTTCTTTTTCTCTCCCTGCGAGTTCTAAGCTTAAAAACCCCAAAGTTGCGTAACTCTACTCTTTCTCCCTTAATTAAACTACTCTTGATATTATCAAAAACCCCTTGTAGAACCTTCTTCACATCTTTCTGAGAAAGATTAACCTCCTCACTAATCCTGGAAATCATTTCTTTCTTGATCATTTGGCACCTCCTTCCCTTACTCGCGAAGCGAGAGCCGAAGTTCGCCAAAGGTGGACTGAGAATAGCCCCGACGCAGCGTCGGGGCGCTTTAAGCACTTCAAATTTTTCTTTGGTTTTCAGGTCCCGTCGCCTTCGGCTCCTCAGGATCAAATCTGCCTTCGGCAGATTTGGAGCGGGCGATGAGAATCGAACTCACGTATACAGCTTGGAAGGCTGTTGTTCTGCCACTGAACTACGCCCGCATAATATGCCTCGCTTTGCTCGGCATATGATTACAGCGATTAATAACGATTACGGTGATAAACTCATCGTTGTAATCGCTGGTTTTTATCACTGTGATCGCTATTTAATTTAATTGCTTCGGGGATTTTTTCTACAACATCGCCGGCAATCATTCCCTCCTCTCCCTTTTCTCGGGCGGCTAAATCTCCGGCGACCCCATGTAAATAAACCGCGGCCTTAGCCGCTTTAAAGGGAGAAAAGCCACGTGCCAATAAAGCCCCAAGCATCCCGCTTAAAATATCACCCATCCCGGCAGTAGCCATTCCGGGGTTTCCGGTCCTATTTATATAAACCTCTCCCTCACCATCAGTAACTATTGTCCGAAAACCTTTGAGTACAACTGTTAGTTTATACCTCCGAGCGAAATCAACAGCAATTTCTTCTCTTTTTTTCTGAATCTCCCCTGCATCTATTTTTAGTAAATGGGCAAATTCGCCAAGATGAGGAGTAATAACCTTAATTGCCGGTTGCTGCTTGGCGGTCGGCGATAAAAGAAGACTGAGGTTACCTACTAAGGCATTGATAGCATCGGCATCAATGACCAGAGGTTTCTTGACTGTTTTAATTAACCTCCTTATCAACCTTTGTGTTTCTCTATTCTGGGAAAGACCAGGACCTAAAACTAAAGCGTCTATTTTTCTGATAAAGTTATAAATAAAAGAATAATTTCGCAAACTCAGACAGCCATCTTTGGTCTGCTTTAGGGGTTTACTAATAACTTCTAAAAGTTCTGTCTCTACTATCTGATTTAAAATCTGGGGAATTCCCAAAAAGACCAACCCTGCTCCTGTGCGCAGTGCCCCCTTGGCGGCTAAAATTGCCGCTCCACTCATCCCCAGAGAACCAGCCAGAATAAAAACCTTCCCATAGTCCCCTTTGTGTGAGTCTAATTTGCGGGGAGAAAAAATAGCAGTCATATATGATGCAATACCCCTTACTTGCACTCGGGGGTGCAAGTGGGGTTATTAGCTATAGGCAATCGCTTGAGCAACAGCGTAATCTTTAGTATGAGAAATAGTCAACGAAATTCTTTTCTTATTCCGCCTTTTTTTTTGATTAAACCTAATCTCCGGCTTTCCTTCGCTATTATTAACTATCTCAATATCTTTCCAGGCCATAGGTCTTTGCTTAATCTCCTCACCCAGGCACTTTATTGTGGCCTCTTTAGCGGCAAAGCGGCCGGCTAAATGTTGATAAACCATGTTAGAACTAACCCCGCAGGTTTCCGGGATGCCCCGCCTACGGCGGGGATTTCTAAGGGGATAAAAAGAAGCCCCTCTTGTTGAGTACTCTATTTCCTGGGGCGTAAAAACCCTGTTTAACAAACGCTCCCCCCATCTTTCAACCGCAGCCTTCATTCTCTTTACCTCTACTAAATCAATACCGGTAGTCAAATGCATAAAACAAACTACAGTAGGCAACTTCTTGTCTTCCACTTTGCCTGCTGTAGACTGTCTACTGCTAACTGATTTTTCCTAGCCTACTGCTCACTGCCTACTGCCAACTGTTATTATTTCCTTCATCTCTCTCACCGCTTTCTCCAACCCTACAAAGACGGCGCGAGAAATAATTGAGTGTCCAATATTCAACTCCTGAATGCCCGAAATAGCAGCTACTGGCGATACATTTTGGTAATTCAGACCATGTCCGGCATTAACCTTTAATCCTAATTCTATTGCTTTATCCTTGGCTATAACTAAATTCTTCAATTCCTTCTCCTGCTCTTTGCCTTCGCTATGAGCATATCTGCCTGTATGTAGTTCAATAAAATCTGCACCAATTTCCTTGCTTACTTTTATCTGTTCTAATTCCGGGTCGATGAATAAACTCACTTTTATTTCCTTCTCCTGTAATCTTGCTACCACCTCCTCAATTCTTTCCTTTTCCTTAAGAACATCCAACCCTCCTTCGGTAGTAACCTCTTCTCTCCTTTCGGGAACTAAAGTAGCGAAGTCAGGTCTCAAATCAAGAGCAATATCCACAATATCCTGAGCAATGGACATCTCCAGATTTAACTTTGTTCTTACATCCTCCTTTAATAGATAGACATCCCTTTCTCGAATATGCCTCCTGTCTTCACGCAGATGAACAACAATTCCCTCACAACCTGCGCGCTCGCAAATCCCCGCGCCTAAAACAGGGTCAGGCTCTCTTCCTCTTCTCGCCTGTCTTAAAGTTGCGATATGGTCAACGTTAACGCATAATTTGGGCATTTCTGCGCCTTACGCTTCAGGCTTCACGCTCCACGCTTTTAGGAAAAGCTATCATTATTTGTTACCTTCATCAGCGTGTGGCGTGCGACGTGTAGCGTGTAGCTTATGGCTTTTCCCCTATTGTAACCTTTGCCAGAGGGACATCGGAAAGTAAAAACACATTAGGGGGTAGTTTTATCTGGACAGGCAACTCATATCTTCCCGGATTTAAACCAGTAACATCTACAAACGCCAATATATCTTTGTTAGTTACCTTATCTAAATTAGCCCGAGAGCCTGTAAGGGTAATATCAATTGTTGAAATAGAACACTGCACAGAAAAATGCTCTGCTGAGGATAGTAAGAATTTTAAAGGAATACCCTTGAAATCTTTATTAACGAAATCTTCCTCGATGGGAACGGTTACCTCTATAATATCCAAAGAAGGCAATTGCCCCTTTATCAGGGGTTGCAAAGAAACCCGTTGAATAAAAGATTTAGTATAACCTTTAACCTTGATAGAAGAGGTATAAATAAACTCTAAGTTCTTGAGTAGTTTCTCAGGGCCTTCTACTAACGAAATATTGGGATTTAACTTAATCTTATCTTCTGCAATTCTATAGCCCTCGCCAACCTTCCCTTTTATATTTGGTTTAATTGGTAGCCATTTGCTAATCAATCTGTCTAAGTTAACTGTCACTGTAGAGGGCTTAATGGATACTATTTTTACTCCCGAGGGAACATCTATTCCCCTGGGAGAAACAGTAAAGCTGTATTTACCTGGTTTTTTTATCTCCTCTATTTTATAATTAACGGCTATGTCCGAGGAAATCAAGCTTAATCGATTTTTGGGTCCCCGGAATAAAACATTCACCTTGCCTGCACTCCGACTGCTGATGACCATCCCCGGCGGCGGTTCTATATTTAAAGTCGCTCTTTTCTCTAAGTCCTCGTTTTGCTCGCCGGCTACATAAAACCAAAGAATAATGGCTAAAAATAGAGAAATTAGCTTCAGAGCTAAATTATGTAGTAAAAACTTCTTTATCATTTGCAACACTGATTACATATCACTGATTATGCTGATGGAAAACCAACACTGATTACGCTGATGAATTATCAACGTCATTAGTGTTTCATTAGTGTAATTAGTGTTTTTTAATATATAAATCATCTAATATCTTCCCTAACTCTTCAATATCTAAATTAGCTCTTAAATTTCCATTTACTGCCAGAGAAATCTCCCCTGTTTCTTCTGAGATAACAATACAAAGAGCATCACTCTCTTCGCTGAGCCCTATAGCCGCCCGGTGACGCGTCCCTAAATTTTTACTAAGATGCGGATTTTCGGTCAAAGGAAAAAAACAGCGGCAAGCGCTAATCCTTTCCTCCCGAACAATAATCCCTCCGTCGTGCAAGGGAGAATGAGGATTAAAGATTGCTAAAATAAGCTCCTTGCTCAAATCTGCATCCAGAGGTATTCCGCTCTCGATATAATTTTTTAAACCCGTTTCTCTGGCAATAATAATCAAACCACCGACTTTTCGACGCGAAAGAAGAGATATTGCTTTAATTACTTCTTCCAATGTCTTTTTTTGCCTTGCCAAAAAACGGAGCCAGCGGTTTTGCCCCAAATGAGCAAGCCCACGACGAAGTTCGGGTTGAAAGATTATCAGGAGAGCGATAACACTGATAGCAAAAATCTTGGTCAGTAACCAATTTATAATATTCAGTTGAAATATCTGGGTAATAAAGAAGACAGTAAATAAAATTATTAGCCCTTTTAATACCTGAACCGCGCGGGTTCCTTTTATAAACAAAAGCAAAAAATAAATTATTGCCCAGACAACTCCAATCTCTAATATTGGTTTCCAAAGGCTAAAAAGGTAATGCATTATTTTTCCCTTAAAGAAAGGTTCTCAAAACGGGCATATTCTTTAATAAAGGCAAGTTTTATTGAGCCTACAGGTCCATTTCTCTGCTTGCCAATGATTGCCTCGGCAATCCCCTTATTTTCTTCAGCGGGATTATAGTATTCTTCGCGCAATAGCAAAAGCACAAGGTCGGCATCCTGCTCAATAGCCCCGGATTCTCTTAAATCGGAAAGCTGTGGCCGACGGTTGGTTCGTGCCTCCACCGCTCTGGAGAGCTGACTAATTGCCACAACAGGAATATTTAACTCTCGAGCCAATGCTTTCAAGGAACGCGAAATCTCTGAAATTTCTTGTTGGCGATTTTCAGCCTTTGCTGGTCCCTGCATCAACTGCAGGTAATCAACAATTACCATCTGAATATTATAATGTGCCTTCAGCCGCCTTGCTTTAGCCCGCAATTCCAAAACAGAAATCCCGGGAGTATCATCAACAAATATGGGTGCTTCGCTAAGTTTACTCGCGGTGTTGATTAAAATCGGCCAATCAGAGCGAGAAAGAAAACCTGTGCGTACCTTATGAGCATCGATGCGGGCGTGTGAACAGAGCATTCTTTGCACTAATTGCTGTCGGGACATCTCTAAGCTAAAAAATGCCAGCGGGAGTTTATTCACCACCCCTACATTTTCGGCAATGGCACAAACAAAAGCACTCTTTCCCATCGATGGACGACCAGCAATAATAATTAAATCTGAAGGCTGGAGCCCGGCAGTCATCGTATCCAGTTCGTGAAAACCAGTGGGAAGTCCAGTAATATTTTCTTTATTCTGATAGAGACGGTCGATGGTTTCAATGCTGTCTTTAATAAGTTGATTAAAAGAAAAGATCTTTGATTCTATTTTATACTGAACAACATCAAAGATGGCTTTCTCGGCTCTATCTAATAATATATCGGGATTTTGAGAAGGGTCATAACTCTCCTTTATTATTTGAGTAGAAGCAGAAATTAAACTACGCAGAAGGGCTTTTTCCTTTACAATATGAGCCCACCAATTTCTTTCAAAACCTTCTTTTTTTTTAGCTCTTCCTTAAGGGTAACTAAATCTACGGGTTTACCTTCTTCAAAGAGACCTATAATGGCAGAAAAAATCTGACGGTTTCTGTCTTCGTAAAAATAATCTTCTTTTAAGAGCTCAACCGCTTGAGAAATTGCCTCCTTGTCTAAAAGCATCGAGCCCAAAACGGCCATCTCCGCCTCTAAGTTCTGCGGGGGTATTTTATCTAAACTCTCAGCGCCCATCTTTTTTCTTTATCACCCATACTCGCAAATTTGCTATAACCTCAGGGCATAATTTAACCTTCACATTATAAACACCTAATTTTCTAATCGGCTCCTCAATTTCTATCTTCTTTTTATCAATCTCCAAACCCTTAGCAACTAAAGCCTCGGCAATATCTTTATTAGTAATCTCTCCAAAGAGTTTATCTTCCTTACCAGCTAGGGCAGAAATTGTGCAGGAGGTTTTGGAAAGCTCTTCGGCTAATTTATTTATCTTTTCTCTTTCTGCCTTTTTTTTCTTTAACTCTTGTTCTCTCTTTTGCTGGGCAAGCTGAATACTTTGGGGAGTTGCTGCTAAGGCGAGTTTTTTAGGAATGAGAAAATTGCGAGCATAACCATCCTTTACTTCTACGATACCTCCAGCTTTGCCTAATTTGGGAATGTCAGTCAGCAAAATTACCTTCATATTAACACTCCTTCATATTAACACTGATGTCACCACTGATGTCACTGATACATCACTGATAGCACTGATTAAAATGATGGCACTGGTAATTCATCAATGTAATCAGTGGGGTTTTGCATCAGTGTAATCGGTGATTGCTAGCCTGGCAGTAAAGCAATGTTCCTTGCTCGTTTAATTGCCTGGGTTAATTCCCGTTGATGTTTGGCGCAAACTCCAGAAATCCGTCGGGGGATAATCCTCCCCTTTTCGGTAACAAACCTCTTGAGCACATCAATATTCTTGTAGTCAATAAAAGGTTGTTTACTCTCGCGGGATTTATGGACCTGCTCACAAAATTGGCAGACCTTCTTGCTGGTAAATGTCCCTTCTCCTCTTTTTCTTTTCTTTGCTTTTTTTGATGATCTTCTTTTCATTCAATAAAGCCACAATTTAGGCGACTGCAAGGAGACTAAATTGCATGGCTGCATTGAACCCTGTTAAATCCGCCTACGGCGGAATCCGCCAAAGGCGAATTATTTAACAGGGTAAATTCCACTAACAAATTTGCAAAGCACTTCGTGCTTTGCAAATTTGAGTGTCATTTAAAACGGTGGTTTGTCTGTTTCAGGAATGCGGCCCTCGTCTGGAAACTCTTGCTGAGGTTTACTCCCTGAAGGTAAATCTGTTTCTAAGGGGGTCTCCTTATCTACTGTGGTAGAATCAATTCCTTCTGTTGTCTTTTTTAATCCACCTAAGAAATGAACGCGTCTGGCAATTACTTCTGTAACAGTTCTCTTTAAGCCATCCTGCCCTTCCCAAGAACGTGAAGATAATCTTCCTTCTACTAAGACTGAGCTTCCCTTGGTTAAATATCTGCTGCAGGTCTCTGCTTGCTTGCCCCAAACAACAATACGTACAAACTCTACCTCTTCTTTTCGCTCGCCAGTTTGGGTAGTGTAGGTTCTATTTATAGCAATACTAAAATTCACTACTGATGAACCCTGAGGGGTATAACGCAATTCTGGATCGCGGGTTAAATTTCCTCCTACAAAAACTCTATTTATTCCTGTCATATCTGCCCCCTACATAAGGGATAGAAAGGGCAATAAGGAATAAAAAGGGAATTCTAAACTCCCCTACTAATCCCTACTAATCCCTACTAACCCTTTTTATTTACATCCTCACAATAAGAAGTCGCAAAATATTCTCCTCCAAGCGACAACCTTTCCTTATTTTATCTATCGTTTGCGGTTCTGCAGAAAAATGAAATAGATAATAAAGCCCCTTTTTCTCTTTTTTGATCTCCTGGGCCAATTTTCGTTCTCCCCAGAGTTGAAAGTTTTTTACCTTTCCTCCTTCTTGAGTGATTAATTGCTCAATCTTTTTAGTTATCTTTTCTCTGTCTTCTTCGCTTAACCGCGGTCTTACAATAAGCATCCCTTCGTATTTTTCCACTGTTTTCTCCTTTATTTCTTAATATCTTTTACTTAAAAGCTTCCTAAACTCCTCCACTGTCAATCCTGCTTGTTTAATAAGTCCAAACAAAAACCCTCTTTTCAAATCGCGAACATGAAAAGGAACAACCACTCGATGTCCTTTATCGTCAAGTAAAGTAATATGGTTTTCTGTTTAGCATTCTGTCCAAAGCGAAACTTCGGACATTTTCGACAACTTCCCAATAAAAAGGCTTGTCTATAACATTTTTCCCAAGAAGAATTCTCATAATAATTTAAAATATCTTATTTATCAGTTTTTCTTACTTAGGATAAAAAATGTAATTAAGATTATTGAAAGGTTAAATTTAAATACAGTTATATCATTATTTGCAACAGGTAGCCATTTTTAGGTACTGGTAAACAGCCGGGCCGTAATTTCCCATTATTTTAACCGCAGAAGATGTATAAACTTGACTATAACCGGAAGGGCAAGTTGCTGATCCTGGATCACACGGACAATTACCCGCCGCCATACTACACGTGCAAATAGTAGGTATTGCAATACATTCTTTCCCCCCACCAGCTCCCCTCATCTCATAGATTGTATCTGCCCAACTCTCTACACTCTCACCATCAAACTGATGATTGGAGTTAGCAGAGGGATAAGTATCCTTA
>MZGK01000034.1 GCA_002085025.1 Candidatus Omnitrophica bacterium 4484_213 | reverse complement strand
CCTCCCCCTCCTTAATCCTCCCCCTCCCTTTGGGAGGGGGAGGATATAGGTGGGGGAGGGTTTCTCTTTTCTCCTTCCCTCCCTTTTCTTCCCCAAATCCTCCCCCTCCCTCTGGGAGGGGGAGGATATAGGTGGGGGAGGGGAAATATATAGGAAAAGGCAAAAGTCAAATACAAAGATTAAAGAGAAATTTGTCCTAATTGTCAACAACGTGGTGGGACTTTACAGTTACCGAATTGATTGGATAGTACATATAATTCAAAAATACAATTTTTGACTGAATTATTTTTTAAAAATTTCTTGCGCACTATATTAAAGATAGTCTGAATCTCGTAAACCAAAGCTTACTGCGGGGTACAGGATTTTTCGCCGGCGGAAGGCAGTGCAGGTAAACCCCTAATTAGGCGGCGAGCCCACCGCTCTTGGCGGGCTCGCCGCGTCCCGTAGTTAATACGAAGCATTATACTTCCGGGACAATTTCAAGTCTTTCTTTGGCAGCAAATTCTACCTTTGGCAAACAATCACCTCTCCTTAAATATAGAAATACTTTATGTCTAATTCAAAAACTTCTGAGTCCTGCTAGTTCTTCGGAAAAGATAGAATTTTTTCTATAGCACTTCTCTGCAACTCTTTACTTGGGATAGAAATAATCTTGGTTTGTTAGATATACCTTGCCATCAGTACAGGTCACTTCATATACCGGAAGATAAGAAGACCTTGATTCTACATCCCAGATTTCGTTATCGTTAGTGTCTACATATTTGTAAACCGTCTCTCTCTCCAATTTATAAGCATAACTGTTGTATCCGTATGTCCCTTGGGCACATTTGCAGAACTTTTTGACTTGATCTTTATTCCGATAGAGATATTGATAGTCAGCGCTCCAACACTTTATTTTTTCTGCTTCTTTGGTAGTTCCGCAAACCCGTTCAGATTTTGGTCCCTCATTTCCAGCTTGATCGACTGCTGAAACTTTATAGCAGTAAGTGGTAGCCGGAGTTAAACCAGTATCTGAGTAGGTAGTAGCGGTAGTAGAATTTAAATAACCACCATCTCGATAAATGTTATACTTTACTGCATCTGAAACTGGATTCCATGAAAGATCAAGTTGGCTATCACTAACAGGAGTTACATTTAAACCAGTCACTTTTTCTGGAGCAGTCGTATCAACTGTAAAAGTCCATGAATAACTGGTTTCATTAACATTTCCGGCTTCATCTTCACACTTAACATAAGGAGTGTGGTCACCATCTGTTAAAGGAGTAGTTACTTCATAAGCGTGGGAAGTTCCATTAGAATCTGCGGTAAAGGTAAAGTCCATCTCGGCATAAGGTTCATCTACATCAATACTTCCTTTACAGATAGCTTTTTCATCAGTGGTAACTTCCAAAACAGGAGTATTATCATTTATAGCACCTGTAGGTTTCCCATTACTAATTACAGGAGGAGTAATATCTGGTCCAGCTGTCCATTGCAAAGCAGCATAGGCATCAACTAAGCCATAACCATAGGTGTTATCTCTTCCAGGTTCTCCCAAATCTTCAGCAGTTTCTTGAAGGGCGGCTCTTACTTCATCAGGAGTGGTTGCGTTGCCGTTAGCTAACAAAAGAGCAGCAACTCCTGAAACATGGGGAGCAGCCATTGAAGTTCCTTCAAAGAAATAGTATCCCCATCTAATAAATGGTCCGTACTTTCTAAATGTTTGCTGTAAAACTCCATCACCGTAACCATCGTTGTTTTGGTCTAAATCTAAATTACCGCCTGGAGCAACTAAATCCAAACTCGGACCATAGTTAGAATAAGGAGCCAAATTCTCATCGTACTGGGTAGCACCTACTGCAATGACATAATCATCATAAGCAGCAGGATAACTAAGAGTAGGAGAACTATCATTTCCAGCAGCAGCTACAATGGTAACGCCTTTGCTGTAAGCGTAAGCTAAAGCTTCCTCCAAGTAAGTAGCTGGTTCAGGTCCTCCCAAACTTAAGTTAATAACTTTAGCTCCATTATCAACAGCAAAATAAATACCCTCCGCCACATCAGCATAAGTTCCACTTCCATCACTATCCAAGACCTTTACTGGCATCAAACAAGCATCAAAAGCCACTCCAGCTACTCCAATGCTATTATTAGTGCTTTGAGCAACAGTACCTGCTACATGAGTTCCATGTCTATTATCATCTATAGGATCAGAATCATCATTAACAAAATCATAACCTGAAACAAAACAAGTATCGGCTAAATCTGTTCCTTTTCTTACTCCGGTGTCAATAACTGCTACTGTAACTCCTGAGCCAGTTGAAATATCCCAAGCCTTTTCCATTTGAATTCCGCCATATTCAGGATTATCTAGATGCCACTGATAATCATAATATTCGTCATTAGGCACCATTAAAGCATAGACATAATAGTTTGGCTCAGCATATTCTACATCTGCTTTTCTTAAATACTCTTTTATCTTTTCTCTAACTTTACCTTTTGGAACTTTAATCACCCTAAATGGCTTTACATCTTCCTTGAATTTGACAATAACTTCATCCGGAACATACTTGGCTTTACCATTATTAGAATTAATCGTATTAAAAGGAGACTTGGCCATAGCTACTCCACCTATAATTAGACCAACCACTACTATTAAACCTAAAATTATTAATCCAATTTTTATCTTTCCCATATTTTTAAGTTATTTATTTTATCTTTATTTTTTGCTTGTCGACTAAGTTATTTATTTTATCTTTATTTTTTGCTTGTCGACCTTTGGTTTCAAATTTATGAAACCCAAGCAAAATTTTACTTATATATCCGAATCATATATAATTTTTAAAGTTTTCTTTCACTCTCCCGCAGGGCGAAGCACAAAATTAAAGGTCAAATTTTGTGTGGAAAATTTCCTATAATTTGGTTGCCGAGTTCCTCACTAGAACAAGTTCGATGCGGGATAAACTCCGCGAGGCGACCAACCAATCGTTGACTTTTTCTCGGCGGTGCCCGGGGTGGGACTCGAACCCACACGAGGAGAACTCCTCAACAGGTTTTAAGCCTGTATCGTCTACCTATTCCGACACCCGGGCTGAATTTTAAATTCCTTTTATTATGCTTTTCTTTTATTCCTTCCTCGATAGTGCGGCTGCAGACTGTGACAGTTTGGGCACAGAATTCGTAAATTTTCCAAACGATTATCGTGGACATCTCCATTAATATGGTCAAGCTCTAAAGGAAGGCGACCATCAGGTGATCTTTCAGCCCAACCACATTTTTCACAATAAGGAGGTTTGAGTCCCTCTTTGATTAATCTGTTTTTAAGTTTATAACTTTGGAAATAACTATTTTTGACCAATATTTTTTCAAGAGGGATTTTAGGCTTGAATGGAAAATGCAATCCTTTATTCCACCCTCTACCTTTAAAATGGGAAATATCTATTTTTAACTCCTTTATATACTTTTGAAGTTGAAAATAATTTCCTCCAGCTTCTCGTAGGCCGATTTTCTTTAATACTTGGCGGTAACTTGTTGAATTTTTAACCGCTTCTTTAAGTTGTTTGATCGTCCACGATCTCTTTTTTGGCATTATTCCATTTTACTAAAAGGAAAATACATAATCAATTTAAAATTTTTGCCTTTACTAATTCCAGCACCGCGGCACATCTGAGGCCAGGGCGGGATTTGCACCCGCGTATAAGGGTTTTGCAGACCCTTGCCTTGCTACTTGGCTACCTGGCCATTGAGTTCATTTTAGCAATTTTTATTCTTTTTTCAACTATTTCAACTAAATTTTCTCCAGAACAAAAAGAGGAGATAGAAATTTTAGGGTACTTGATGAAAGGTTTTATCTATAATAGGAAAGATGGGAGAAATAGGAGCCAAATAGAAAAAACAGAAGCAGGCACCTTTTGGGCTTTTGGCGGCTAACCACGATTGTAAAATTGTAAATTAGAGAGTAATCTTGCCTTATCAACCGCAAGTGCAAGTAGTGATGGGGCGCTTTATTCCCTTCTTTGCCTATAATCTTCCAATTTTCCTCCCTCCCTCTTCTTAGTCCTCCCCCTCCCAGAGGAAGGGGGAGGAGAGGAGAGAACCCTCCCCCACCTTAATCCTCCCCCTCCCAAAGGGAGGGGGAGGAGAAGGGGAAGAAGGGCGTCCTGAGGTTATCATTTCCCTTCTCCACTAAATTTTCTCTAAAATCGCTTCTATTTTCGCAGCCTCCTGGGTTTGTTTTTCTTCAATAAATTTAATTTTAGGGACTGGCCGCATTTTTAGCCGTTTGTTGATTTCTTGCTGAAGGCCAAAAATTTCTTTATTTAATAATCGCAACACTTTCTTGCCCTGACTTTCCGGTATGACTGAAACAAAAACCTTTACCTGGATTAAATTTGGCGATGTTTCCGCTCTGGTTACAGTAACCAAAACTCCTTCCGGAAAATCAATCTTCCGTAAGATAATTTGAGATAACTCCTGCTTTATTAACTCATTAACTTGTTTAATCCTTCTATTCATAATTTGTTCATTACAATTTTTCTTTTTCTCTTTTTTCGCTATAAAATACTAACACATCTCCTTCTTCAATTTTTACATCTCCCTGATAAAGTATGCCTACCTCTTCTCCTTTTCCAGCGCTCTCTATGTCTTTTTTATTTTTCTGAAGATTAACAATTTTTCCTCTCCCAACTTTCTCTTCGTTCCGGAAAACTTCAATCAAAAGACCCTTTTTTACTCTACCTTCAATAATTTTTCCCCCAACAATTTGCCGATTTTTTTCTGTTCTAAAAATCAGCAAAACTTTCATTTTCCCTAATTCTTCTCTTACCTTTTCCGGCTCTATTGTTTTTTCCATAAGTTGGCGAATTGCTTGGATAAGTTCATAAATAACATCAAAAATTATTATTTTTATGCCCTCTCTTTCGGCTAATTTTGCGGCAATCGGATTCACTTTTTGTCTAAAGCCAATAATTTTCGCTTTGGCTGATTTCGCTAATTTAACATCATTTTCATTGATTTCTCCTACCTTGCTTTCCAAGACCCGGACTATCACCTTCTCTTGAGGGAGTTCTTTCAGCATTCCTTCAATTGCTTCTAACGAACCGGAGACATCGGCTTTGAGAATTAAATTGAGAATTCTTTTTCCTTTTTCAACCAGAAAAACTCCTGTCAGCCCAGTATTCTTCTTTCGCTCTTTCTTTGTTATATATTTTTGGGCAGAGGAAATGTCAGGATAAACCCTAAATTTTTCTCCAATTTGAGGAACATTTTCAAAGCCAACCACGATTATTGGCATAGAAGGCAATGCTTGGTTTATTGCTTCGCCCTGAAAATTTTCTAAAACTTTAACTTTGCCAAGGGAGGAAGCAGTGGCAATAATATCCCCTAATTTTAGGATACCATCTCTTAAAAGTAGAGTAGCAGTTGGTCCTCGCTTGCTGTCTAAATATGCTTCAATCACTACTCCCTCGCCTGATTTAGAAATGTCGCATTTGAATTCCTCTATTTCTGCTGTTAATAAAATCAATTCCAAAAGTTCATCAATCCCTTTTTTCGTTATTGCCGAAGTTTCAACAGAGGGGATTTTGCCGCCCATTGATTCAACCAAAACATCATTCTGGGCTAATTCTCTTTTTACTTTTTCCGGGTCCGCGTTTGGTTTGTCTATTTTGTTGATGGCTACGATAAAAGGAATGCCTGCTTTTTTGATATGCAGAATCGCCTCTTTTGTCTGGGTTTTTACGCCTTCGTCAGCCGCAACCACTAAAACAGCAATATCAGCGGCTTTTGCTCCCCGAGAGCGAATGGCTGAAAATGCTTCGTGACCGGGAGTATCAATAAAGGTAATTTTTTTGCCTTGGTGTTCAACTTCATAAGCGCCGACATGTTGGGTGATTCCACCGGCTTCTTTTTCAGTGATTTTCAGGTCTTTAATCGCCTCAAGAATTGACGACTTTCCATGATCAACATGACCCAAAACAACCACTATTGGCGGCCTAGGTTGTAGATTTTCGTTTTGTTTTTGAGTTGTTTGAAGCATGATAATGTATTCACACGATAAAACGCCAAAATCCAAATACTCCAAAGAAACTGAAAATAGTTGTTGAAAAATAGAAAATAGTTTTTGGAAATCAGAAATCAGTTAGATGAAATTAGAAAACCAACCGTAGGAAAACCTGAAATCTGAAATTAGGAGCCTCGAAGAGAGAACCCCTCCCCCTCCTTAATCCTCCCCCTCCCTCTGGGAGCAGGAGGAAACAACGGAAACCCTCCTTAATCCTCCCCTTCCCTTTGGAAAAAAGAAGAAAATCCTTATTTATTCCTACTCCCTCTTTAAGAATAAGGATATCTTCTTCAAATCCTCTCTCTCTTTGGAAAAGGGAGGATACCTTCCTCAAATCCTCCCCCTCCCTCGGGGAGGGGGAGGATATAGGTGGGGGAGGGAATTCTCTCCAAATCCTCCCCCTCCCTTTGG
>MZGK01000005.1 GCA_002085025.1 Candidatus Omnitrophica bacterium 4484_213 | reverse complement strand
AAAAGAATATATTTTCCTGCCTGAGATATCACAATTGAGCACTTCTTGTAACCTCTTTCCGATAAAACCTTTGCCTAATATAAGAATATGCATTTTCTCTTTTTTATTATTCTCAATTTGCATAATCATAAATTAAAGAGAATTTAAAAATCTGTCTAGAAATTCTATAGGTTTTAGATTTAAAAGCTCTTCTCTGTTTTTTTCTAAATCATCATAAGTTAATTTATTTAACTCTTCTTCTGTAAAATTTAGATTATTTTCTGGTTTTCTCTTTGTAATTATCCCTAATCCATAGTCACAATTTAATACAAATACATTCAAATCTTTTCTGAAACTTCTCAAATAACATATCGTTTTCCATACATCCCCGCACCACTCTCCAGTCCAGCCACTTATATTTAACGAAGCAGCATGGTTATAAGAATCCGCAGGATATGCCGATGCCCTATGTGGAGGATTACAATCGTGCATAACGATTACACCGTTTTCCTTGAGATTACTCAACGAGTTAATGACGTCTTTTAATGACTGTTGATAAGTATGCAGTCCATCAATAAACACCACATCTAAGCGATGGGAAAGTTTTACATTCCTATAATAATTATCGCTACTTAATCTATAATACTTTGCTCTTATGTTACAGAAGTTTTTAAATATCCATTTTATTTTGCTTATTTTGGAAAATGTGAAGTTTGGATCAATGGCAATTTTTCGTCTTGCTTTGATTGGGAAAAAACTATTTCCGCTAGCTGTTCCTATTTCTAAGTAAGTACGAGCCATTTTTTTGTCAATTATTTTTTGGATTATATTTATTCTATTCATTTTTTAACCTCAATACTATTTTGTTTGAACCTTTTTTGTCAATTATTTTTTGGATTATATTTATTCTATTCATTTTTTAACCTCAATACTATTTTGTTTGAACCTTTTTTCCCAATATCTCGTAAGAATAAACCAATCTTTGACCAAATTCCCAATATCTCGTAAGAATAAACCAATCTTTGACCAAATCTACAAAAATAAAATTTTTATTTCATTTTTTAAAGATTTATAATCTTTGTCTTTAGTTACTAAAATTAAATCTTTATTGAAGGCAAAAGAAGCGATGTAGCTATCGGCGAACCCTAATTTATAAATTACCTTAAATCTGCCCGCAGTTAAAATAATGCTTTCGGTGGGTTGCAAAAAGGAAAATTTCCAACTTTTTACTAAGCCATAAGCATTATCTGCCTCTGCCTTGCCTTTCTTTTTCCAGACAATATAATAAAACTCAGAAAGGGCTACAAAGGGTATTGCCGATTTTGGCGCTAATTTTAAAACCTTATCCGCCTCTTTTTCATTAGTTAAATAAGCAATAATTGCCGAAGTATCTAAAAGATATTTAATTTTTTGCACGACGCTCCTTTCTACGTTCTTTGATTAAATCCTGCGTAGAAACACCTTTCAAAACTCCTCTTGCCGAAGAAAAAGATTTCTTAGGTATGGGAACAATAACAATCTCATTACCTAAATCCACAAGTTCTATCTTGGTGTAAGGAGAAATTCTATATTTTTTTCTTATCTCAGATGGAATAACCATCTGCCCTCGCGAAGAAACAGTAACAGTCATTTTTCTTCACCCCCTTGATTATAATAGCATAGTTTAACATCAAATGTCAAGACGATTTTAGATTTTGTCTTACTTTAATTGTTTCCTTACTGCCTTCAATATAAGATGCCTTCCGTATAATAATTCTTTGGAAAGAAGAATTTTGTGAATACGGCTATAATCTATACCGCCTTTCCTAATAACTCTTTTTCTTTTTAACCATAGATGAAAAATCATCAGTGGCAAAAGTAAAACCAAAATATTAATTTCTAATATACTCGTAAATATCCCTTTTATTTTAAATCCTTTTTTAAATAATAAATACTCTAACTCTTGATATCTCCACGGTATAATATGAAGATTAAAAACTTTCTCTTTGGGATTGTTCATCTGCTCCAATGGTGGTTCCCTGAAAAATTCCCAATTACCTTCAAATAAAAACCGTAGCCTTGATTTAAGATTCAAAATATTGGGTGTAGAAATTACCAAAGTACCCTTTGGTTTCAAAACTCTATTTATCTCCCCAATTACAAAATAAGGATTTTTAAGATGTTCAATAACTTCTAAAAGTAAGACATAATCAAAAGAGCAATCTTCAAAAGGTAGAGACTTTGTTAAATCGCATTGCTGAAATTCTATCTTATTTTTATATCTAAATCTTTGCTTATCTAAATCTGCTGCTAAAACAGAAAAACCCAATTCCTTTAATCTATAAGAATAATCACCGTCGCCGCAGCCTAAATCTAAAACTTTGCCCCTTTTCTCTTCTTTGAATATTTCTATTATTTTTTCTAAAAGATGATTCATTTTATTACCTCACTATTGCAATTTCCCTTACTGCTTTTAGCACTTCCTCCACTGAAATTTGCTCAAGGTTCTCTTTTTCTATCACAATATGCCCTTTTCCCCAGGGACCCCATCTTTTTGCACCTACTCCGGGAATGCCGCTTCTAAAGAGGGCTAGTACCGGTGTCCCTACAGCCGCGGCTAAATGCACTGGCCCACTATCGCAAGAAACAAGTAGTTTACATCTTTTAAGTAAAGCCGCTGATTGTCCTAAAGTAAATTCGCCTGCAAAATTAACAATTCCCTTTACGTTATTGGCAAAATATTGCTGGCTAAATTCTCGCTCCTCTTTCCCACCGATTATCACAACCTTCACTTTTTCCCATTGGCTAATTTTGTCGGCAAGTTCAACAAAGTTTCCTATTGGCCATTGCTTCTGAGAATTGCTTGTCCAAGGATGAATAGCAATCAAAGTTCCTTCTTCGCCACTTACACCCCCGACGTGTAAGTAAAGGTTTGTTAATCTCTTTTCTACAAACTCATCATCCTCTTTTTTTACAGGAATGAAAGGATTTTTGTCTTTTAGCGTGAAGCGTGTGGCGCTTGCCCCGTTAAATTCCGCCTGCGGCGGAGTATTTAACGGGGTGAACGTGCGGCGTGTGATAAGTCGCACTAAATCTAAGTTATACTCTACCTCGTGCTTTTCGCCTAAATATTTCTTGTCTTCTATCTTATGGGTAAGCAGAAATCCCCATTTACGCTCATAGCCGACTCTTAGCGGAATCCCGGCAAGAAAAGTAATAATATTGAATTTCTTACTGGGATTAAAAATAATTGCTAAATCAAACTTTTTCTTTTTCAAAAACCAGCTTAGTTTTAAGCCCGGCAAAATTCCCTTTTGATTTTCAAGCTCATAATCAATTACCTCATTTATATCTGGATTATCTTCGATAAGTTCCCTTATATATGGCTGCGCCATTACCGCAATATGCGAATTAGGAAATCCTTTCCGCACCGCCCTAAAAGCCGGCAGGTTCAAAATAAACTCCCCAAATCTATCCGTGCGGATTAAAAGGATTTTGTACATTTACTATCCAAGAATTCTAATATTTGATTTACTACATATTCAGGTTCAATATCATCTAATCTCGGATTCTTTGTGCTCTCATCAACATTGGTTTCTATTATTTTTAATCTTTTATTTAAAGGACGGCACATAGGCGTATGTCCACTGAGCAATACTGTGGGCACATCATAGCAAGCAGCTAAATGGGCAGGCGCAGAATCGGTGCTGAACAAAACATCAGATTTTAATTTAAATAATAGATAAAGCTCTCTCAAGGAAGTTTTATTGGTTAAATCTATAACCGCAAAGGGTAATCTTTTGATTATCTCTTTTGACAAAGCAACATCACCAGCTCCAATAACAACAATTCTTAGGGCAGGGATTTTCTTATTTAATAAACTCAATGTTTCAACATTTTTCTCTGCTGACCATTCTCTTCCCTTATTTGCACTTTGAAAATGAACAAATATTGTTTTGCACTCAGATTTAGGAAGAATTAAATCTATCTTATTAATAATTCTTTTTTCTTCATCGGACAGAAAATAAAGCTTTCCTTTGCTAAAAGAAAAATCTCTTATATTTAGAACTCTCAATATATTAAAGAAGATATCTACGCTATGCTCTGCATTCTTGCTGACAGGTATGCTAACTAAATCTGCAGTAGCTTCATAGGGCACACTAATAATTGAACGAACTTTAGATAAAGCCATAAATAAATCATTTTTAAAATCCGCAGAGGCCTTAAGGTTTATTCC
This sequence comes from Candidatus Omnitrophica bacterium 4484_213, assembly GCA_002085025.1. Taxonomy (GTDB): domain Bacteria; phylum Omnitrophota; class 4484-213; order 4484-213; family 4484-213; genus 4484-213. Next base: position 26,780 of record MZGK01000005.1, on the reverse strand, counting down.
ATAATCAAACTTTTCTCGCTTCAAAATCATAATTTTACTGATGTATTCAGAAAATGATGGTTTCCTTAAAACCCAATGTTTTTTAAAAACATAAATCTTTGAAATATGGGGATTATTCCGAAACAATTCCTCGCCCGATGGAGTAGTAATAACAGATATATTGCACTCAGGATATGCGGATTTAAGGCATTCGAAAAAAGGTATTGACATTATGATATCACCTATCGTTTCTACCTTCATAACCAAAACTTTTGAGCAGGGGTTAAAATTTCTATTTCTATTCCTGTTTAATAATTTAAACAATTTTGAATAGACAATAGCAAATGTCCTCAGTGCTTTTTTTGATAGTTTGTGTCTATATTTTAAGCAGATTTTTTTTATACTCATTAGTTTTAAAAGTTTAAAATAAAACTTTATTGAAAAAGGGAACATTCTTATAGCTCTCAAGGCGCAGCTTATTGCCTCTTTTCTTGCTTTTATTTTAAGATAATCCTTATACTGCGTAAAAAAGAATCTCTTCATATATTCTCTATCGTTTTTCATCAACTCAAAATTATTTTTTAAAAATATTTCTCTATCTAAAAGCAACCTCAACTTTAAAATATTCACATGCTCTTCTGTTTCGTGCCAAATAACAAGCGGTTTGTTATAATAATAGATTTTATTATCTTGTGCAGTTCTAACATAAAAATCACCGTCATCCCAATGTCTCATTCTCTCATCAAACCTCATTTCTCCCTTATAATTACTCCTTTTAATTACCCAACTCGATGTTGTGCCTATTGCTTTTCTTAAAGGAAACTCAAATTTTGCATCGGCTATATAGTCCGATACTCTCTCGGTAGGCAAAACGATATTTCTTTCTTTACCATTGTCTAACCACCCATTAGTAAAAATCAAAGCGGTATTATCTTTGAGAACGCTAAATTTTTCCAATACAGATTCAATTTTGTCTGCACAGAATTCGTCATCAGAATCTAAGAATGCGATATATTCACCCTTGGCATTTTTTAGTCCTCTGTTTCTGGCGGCGGCTACCCCCATATTTTTCTCCTGCCTTATGTAAATAATTCGTCTATCAGCAAAAAGATTGATTATTTGTTCTGTATTGTCAGAAGAGGCATCATCAACAACAATTATCTCAAAATTTTTATATGTTTGTTTTAAAACGCTATCTATAGCTCTTTTAATTAAATGTGCTCTATTGTAAGTTGGTATAATTACTGAAACTAAAGGATTATTTTCAATCATTGTCTAACTTAATAATCTTTCCGCTACCTCTAAAGACATCTTCAACAGTTATCAACTCCAAACATTTCCTATTTTCACATTCGGGCATTTTAAATTTCTTAATGCACCTCTTATATTTTGTCTTTATATTAAATCCAAGTAATATATCGTCAAACATGGATAATAGGATAAATCCTTTTCACAACCCTTGAATTCTTTGGGCTAATTTATGCAGTTCTATATTTGCTAAAGCCATTACCTTTTTCTTTACACGGCGAGAATAATACTCTTTTTCTGTCTTGGTCATCTTTTCACCCTTCCATTTCTTTAAAAATAACTCTTTTTGTTTTGGAGAAAATAATTGGGAAAGCGCATACTCTAAATTATATTCTTCTTGCGATACAGCAAATTCTTTACGCTCGGATCCTCTTTCTTTAAAATAGCGACTAAATGTATTTTTTAATCTTTGCGGAGATAATAGTTTAGATGAAACTTCAATTTCTTCTCCCTTCTTTAAATTTTGATATATCCTATTCAAATCTTCATCTTTAAACTCTGCAATCTTTTGTAAATTACTCATCCAGACAAATTTCATACCTAATAATTTATAAAGAGCGAATGCAACAAGCAACAAAGAATCTAACGTTGATTTATCACAAGCCATCTTTACCTTTTCATAGTTAAATAGACCTTCTTGGCAACTGTTAGCCAGCAAAAGAGGAAAACCTTCCCATAATCTTGTTTCTTTGCTTTTAATTACCTCGGCAAGGGTAGTGTTCGCATCGAATATTCCCTCGTTTTCAAATAAGGGATAACCTAATTTACTCACCCGGCTTAAAAGCTCACCTTTTTTCATAATTCTCCTTCATTCTTAAGAACTTTCAAAAAATACTCCAGGTTCTTATTTACTTTTTTCTCTGAAACATCAAAAGATGCAGTTTTCTTAAAGCGTTCTTTTAAATACTGAACATTTAACTCTTCCTTTTTTGCCCGGAAAAGCGCTATGCAATCTTCTATGTCTAAACTCGTTGCTCGGAATAATTTGCTTATAATCAAATCGTAATAATTTAGCACTCCGAGGTAAAGATAGTTAAATTCTTTTATCAAGATATGATTACCTTGTTTAAGAGGAGACTCTAACAGTTCAGTTGTATGGACACGTTTACCCCTGAATAAATCAAATATAAATTTTTCATCTTTAGCCCAGCCCCATCCGCTTACTGATTTATAACCTAAATCTTGCAGGGTTCTTATAAGATAACTATGCTCATTCTCATTTGGCACAATTAAATCAATATCTTTAGTTGAGGGTTTAACACCCAAAAGCGTAAGAGCCGTTCCACCACAAGCAATAAGTGATACTTTCTTTTTCAAAAAGGTATTCCAGAGATTCAATCTCTCCAAAAGTTGCGATTTATCAATACGGTAATTCATACAAATCTTTGTATATCTTTATACAATTATCTGTATAAAGATATACAATATAATTGATAACTTGTCAAGAGAAATTTTATATAAGCTTTTCTGCCTGCGCTAAAACTTCCTGCACATTTATCTCTGTAAGGCAGCGATGATTATAATTACATTCCGATATTTTAAATTTCTTATAACAAGGGCGGCAGGGTAGATCTTTTTTTATCACAATATGCTTTTCGTCTGGCGGATAGGGGCCGTAGACCTTTTCATCTACGGGTCCAAATATTGATATGGTCTTAACATCCTGGCTAACGGCTATATGCAAAGGTCCTCCGTCATTAGTAATCACCAATTTGCATCTTTTAAAAAGAGCGGCGAATTGACTGATGGTTGTCTCTCCGCAGGTATTTATAGCTTTCTCGTGCATTAGATTAACAACATCCTCGCAGATTTTTTTTTCTTCTACACTACCTAAAATTATAACTTTAGCATTATATTTCTTGATTAACTCATCAGAGACATAAGCAAATTTCTCCTTTGGCCAGTGCTTATAAAACGCTGTTTTCCCCCAACTTGCTCCTCCGCCGGGAACAATTCCAACTACAAAATCATTTTGACCTTTACTTCCACACCAGGTGTGGAAGTAAGGTGCAAAGTTGTTTTTAAAAAATCTTTCTGCCCATTCCTCGTCTTTTTTGGATAAAAATAATTCTAAACGGTTCACGCTTGGTTTTATCCCTAAAAATTTCAGCAAATCAAGATAGTACTCTACAATATGTTTATCGTTATATCCTTCAATATTAATCTTATCGGTTAAAAATCTACCCCGATTTTTGTAATTAAATCCTATCCTTTTAGGAATGCCCAAAAATTTTGCTACTATGTTGTAGCGGTAGTCCAGAGAAAAATCAATGAGTAAATCAAATTTCAATTTTTTTATTTCCTTTATCAAAGAAAGAATTTTTTTAAGAGCTTCTGTCTTGGATTTGCGAAAGAGTTTTTTAATATCGCCTCGCGAGAAAGAAATAACTTCATCAATATAGGGATTTCCTTCCAAGATTGGCTCAGTACGGTAATTGCAGATATAGGTGATAAAACTCTGAGGAAAATTCTCTTTTAAGGTGTGAATTAGAGGGGTGGTAAATAGGACATCTCCAATCCCAAACGGATTTATAACTAAGATTCGCATCTATACTCAATTTTTGGCTGTAGACTGCAAACTGTTAACTGTTGGCTGTCTTTTCATCTCCCAGTATTTTGCATAGCTGATTATTTGGTAAAGCCCGGCAAAGAGAGCAAGCATAAAACCAATAAAACCGTCTCTGTATCCTTTTTTAAATAAATATTTTCGCAAAAATCTATCTATTGTCCGCCGCAGGGCGTGCCCCAAAGACACTTTTCTGTTTGTACTAATCCATTTCTTTGCTTCCAGCGTTGTTTGAGAATTAAACTTATTTAGAAAATCAGTAAAGTTTTTAGAAGAATAGTGAAGCATTGGCTTCTGGAGATGACCGCATTTTCCCTCCAAAAATGCCCGCGGATGAACCTCTACCTCTTCAAAGCGAAAAGACGCTTTTTTAAATAGTCTGAGCTGTCCTGCCGGGTATTCCCCGCCAAATCTGAGCCAGTAGTCGCCCAAAAAATTCTTGCGCGGAATTGTGAAAGCGGAAAACTCACCAGCCTCGTTTAATCTCTGGTAAATTTCTTCTTTTAATTCTTCTGTTATCCTCTCGTCAGCGTCTAAACTCAGAACCCATTCATTCTCTGCCTGAGCATAAGCCCAGTTACGATGTCGCCCTTCATTCTCCATCTTTTTAACAATAATTTTATCCGTAAATTCTCGGGCAATTTCTCTTGTCTTGTCGGTGCTTCCGTCATCAACAACAATAATCTCGTCTGCCCATTGGACGCTTTTTAAACATTCACGAATATCCTCTTCCTCGTTTTTGGTAATTATTACTACTGATAGGGGGAATTTGTTCATCACTGATGGCACTGATACATCACTGATGTTTTATCAGTGTAATCAGTAAAGTCTTTTTCTATCAGCGTAATCAGTGCCGATTATCTCTTCCAAAATCTTCATTCCCACTTCTTCTACACTCAACTTAGAGGTATCCACAAAAATATCTGCTTGCTTATAATAAGATTCCCTAAACTTTAAAAGGGTTTTTATTCTTTTTAAAGGATTTTTGACCTTTAGCAATGGCCTGTTTTTATTCTTCTTCACCCGTTTCCAAATCACATCGGGTAAAGCAGTTAAGCAAACAATTATCCCGTTTTTCTTTAGATTTAAGACATTTTCAAATTCTAAAACTGCCCCGCCACCCGGAGAAATTACACAATTATCCAAACGAGAAATCCGTTTTATCATCTTATATTCGCAATTCCGAAAATATTCTTCTCCATCCTCCTCAAAAATCCTGCTTATCTTTCTACCTTCCTTTTGCTCAATTAAATCGTCAACATCAATAAATCTTGTTTTCAAAATCTTTGCCAATTCCTTACCAACTACGGTCTTTCCCGTGCCCATAAAACCAACTAAGATTATGTTCACTTGAAAAAACACTCACCCAGCAACCGGTCACCCAGCTAGAAAACAAAGGCCTGGGAAACTGGGTGGCTATCAAAAATTCCTTACATCCTCACAGTAGCCGTTGTAGTTCCTTTTCATCTCCTCCAAACTATCGCCGCCGAATTTTTCCTGCATTGCCCTGGCAAGTTCAAAGGCAACTACCGCCTCTCCAATCACACCAGCAGCTGGCACAATGCAGGTATCTGCTCTCTCTACTGCCGCCCCCGCCTCTTTTTTAGAAACAATATTCACGCTCTTTAAAGGGTTCTTTAAAGTAGGAATTGGCTTCAATCCAAATCTCAGAATAAGAGGTTCACCGTTTGTCATTCCTCCTTCCAACCCGCCGGCGTTATTTGTCTTACGATAAAATCTTTTTTCTTTAGCATTGTAAAATATTTCGTCCTGCACCTCTGAACCAAGACATTGTGTAGCTTTAAAACCCAAACCAATCTCTACACCCTTTACTGAAGGAATGGACATTATCGCTTGTGCCAGGCGGCCATCTAATCTTCTTCTCCAGTCCACATAACTTCCCAAACCAACTGGCAAATGAACAAGGGCTATCTCCACAACTCCACCTAAACTATCTCCATTTTGAATTGCCTTATCCAATTCCGTAATCATCAATTCCTCAGCTTCAGCATCGGGACAATTCAACTGGGAATCTAATAAAATCTTTTTTGATGAATCTAAGTCAGAAAGCTGAGGAGAAAATTTAATTTTTATCTTGCCGATACTCAAAGTCCAACTTAGAATTTCAATATTGAACTCCTTTAAAAGGAGTTTACAAACCGCTCCCACTGCCACTCTTGCGGCAGTCTCACGCGCACTTGCCCTTTCGGAAATCTCTCTAATTCCCTCTCTATATTTTATTGCCCCGGCTAAATCGGCCTGGCCGGGACGGGGAACAGTAATTTCTTTGAGAGAATCAATAGTCCAATCCTTGTTCTCAATTTTTAAAGTTAGAGGGCTGCCAATGGTTACCTTGTTCTTTAGGCCGCTTAAAATCTCCACCTTATCTGCTTCAATCTGCATCCTTGCGCCCCGGCCATATCCTCTCTGGCGGCGCTGTAACTCTGTATTAATAAAAGCCTCCTCAATCTTTAAACCTGAAGGCATTCCCTCGAGGATTGCGAGCAAACATGGACCATGCGATTCTCCAGCGGTTAAATATTGCATAATGAAACCCTCTTTACTTGCTTCGCAATAGCTTGCTTCCCAATTACTCCGTTGTACTTCGTTGCCCTTTCTCGCCAATTTCCTATTAAGGACAATAGAGAAGCTGTCCCTAATTGTACCTATAGGCGAAAGCCGAAGCCCCGAAGCTTCGAGGTTGAGGATAAAAACATAGTTTTAGTTTACTTTTGAGAGGGCTATCCTCAATAGTAAAACTATGGAGGGTAACCCTCCATAGTTAGCATTAACTTCCCATTTGACATAAGATGTCTGTCTAAAAAGCATTATGAATTCTAATTTTATTTTCAAAGTATGGTGTAAATTTATATTTATCCATAGAGCTTTATTATGTTATCTACCTGTAATAATAGGAAGGGCTATAGTAATAGCTATTCCAAGTCCTATAATTATTAATAGAATAATTACGGCTAATTTTTCTCTTGATTTCGTAAAAGTGTGTACTCGCTTAGCGCCAATACATAATAAAACAATTGCCCAAATTCCAGCAATTAATTGTCCCAAGGGAAGTAACTGGAATATATAAACGGCATTAGAATAGCATATTATTCTAAAAGTTGTTTCAAACCCTTTTTTAGTTCCGGCTATCCAAAAAAAGAAATGGAAAATAGCTGAAGTAAGAAATAGACCTAATACAATAGCTAAAGGACTAAATATTAATAGAATAACAGATATGATACCCAAATTTAAAGTTCCGAGTTCACCAATAATATTTAACTGTGCTAAAAGGAAACCCAAAATAATTGATAATATAACCGGCAAATAGCCAGTAATAACACCAAAGAATAAAGGATTGCTTAATCCGCCCTCTGTGGGCATCTTTGAAAAAAAATGTTTGGGATGAAGAATTATCTCTTTCCAAGTTTGCCAGAATGCTTTTAAAAAACCAACTTCTTTTCTTCTTTCCCAAGGGACAGTCTTTTTTAATTCCTTAGATAAAAATTCATTTTGATTTTCCATTTCCCCCCTATTTATCTTACCTCTACCTATTTTGAAATTTTGTTTAATTTCTGCTCTGTTTCTTCAAACCATCCTTGAACCTTTACATTCTCAGGCTTTACCCTAATAATTTCTTCACAAAGTTTCATCGCTTTTCTGTAATATTCTGCTGCTTCATCATAAAAGCTCTTCCTATGATAAATATCTCCGAGATGAATTAAAGCTTCTGGAAATCTTGGGTCAATCTCTAGGGCCTCTTTATATTTTTTTACTGCCTCATCATAAAGGCCTTTTTTTCATAAGCAATACCAATACCACCATATGCTCCTGCAAGTTGAGGGCTTATTTTAAGAGCGTTTTTATATGATTCTATCGCCTCATCATAAATCCTTGATCTTCAAAGATGAATCCAAGTTCGAAAAGAGCTCCTACATCATTTGGATTTATCTTAAGGGCTTCCTCATATTCTTTTATGGCCTCATTGTAAAGGCCCTGATTTTAATATTTGATCGCTTTAATATATTTGAATATAATTCTCCCCGTGGGGAAAGACAAAATACCAATAAGGACAACACAAATACATCTACAATAAATATCAATACTTTAATAGATTTCCTCAATGCCATAACCGCCTCTTTAATTTACCCTTTTCCAAAAAGAAATTGTCCCATATAAATTAAGGTCTGCATATATTCCTTTACAATATTATTAACCTGGGGTAAAAACCATAAACCGATTAAAGAAGCCAATGCTAAAAAAGGGCCATAGGGTATAGTATGTTCTTTTCTGCGAATTAGCTGACATATCCCAGGAATTATTGCTAAACAAGGAGCAAGAAAAAAGGCAAACAGAGTCAACTTCCACCCCCAAAAAGCTCCGACCATTGCTAACAATTTCACATCTCCTCCGCCCATTGCTTCTTTTCTAAAAACAAGTGCTCCTAATACCCCTGTAATATAAAGGCTTCCCCCTCCGATTAGTATTCCTAAAAAAGAATCTGAAACGGAATAACCCACGGAAGAACTTCCATGCAAAAAAGGGAAAAATATGCTTGCCCCAAACCCTACGAAAAGTCCACCCAAATTAACCTCATCAGGTATTATGCGACATTTAAAATCTGCAAAGGTCGCTACAATTAACAAACACAAAAAAAGGCAAGCTGTAAAAAAATAGGCTGTTAAACTCCACTTTAGATAAAAAAATAGAAATCCTATGCCGGTAAGCAATTCTACGAGAGGATAATTAAAAGAAATCCTTTGTCGGCAATGCCTGCATCGCCCTTTAAGCAGGATATAACTCAACAAAGGAATATTGTCAAACCATTTGATTCTCTGTTTGCAATGTGGGCAGAAAGAAAACTTTTGCTTTAAAAAAATCCCCTTTGGCAAACGATAGATGCAGACATTTAAGAAACTGCCGATGGTTAAACCAAAGATGAAGACAAAGAGGTTATTTATCATAAGCACATTAGTTTACGGTCATCAGTCTACGGTTTACAGAATTGTAATTTTTCTGTCCTCTGTTAACTGTCAACTGATTTTACAGTTTCACCATCTTTGCATCGACAATATTATCTAATTTTTTGAGCTCATTAACTACCTTTAAAGGAATAGAATTGTCAATATTTAACAGTGTAAGAGCAAGGCCACCCTGTTTCCTTCTCCCTAATGTCATACTGGCAATATTAATTTTATTCTTCCCCAGGATAGTCCCAATTGCCCCCATCATTCCCGGCTTATCCTCGTTGGAGACCACCAAAATATAACCCTGGGGAACCACATCTACATAATAATCATCAATCTTCACAATACGAATGTCTTTCTTCCCTAACAAACTGCCGGCAACTAAACTCTTTCCTTTATCGCTGGTTAGTTCCGCTGATATTAGATTAGTAAAATCCTCGGGTTCGCTTAACTTTATCTCTACGAGTTTTATTCCCCGTTGTCGGGCAATTAAGGGGGCATTCACATAATTAATCGGCTCATCTAAAACCGAAGATAACAACCCTTTGACAAAACTCACGCTAATTGGCTTTAACTCGTACCTGGTTACTTCTCCGCTATAGCGGAGTTCTATCTCATGAATTTTTCCTTTGACAAGCTGCATCTCTAAGCGCCCCATCTTTTCGGAAAGCTCTAAATATGGTTTGAGGAACGGCAAAATCTCTTTATTAATCGAAGGGAAATTGACAGCGTTGCGCACATTATCATAGAGTAAGGCATCCACGACCTGCCTTGCCATTTCTTTAGCCACCTCCACCTGGGCTTCTTGGGTAGAAGCTCCTAAATGAGGAGTAGCAAGGACACAGTCAAGTTTTAACAAAGGATTATTCACCGGCGGCTCCTCTTCAAAGACATCGAGAGCAACTCCTCTCACCTTCCCCTGCTTGATTGCTGCTAATAGGGCTTCTTCATCAATAATTCCACTGCGGGCACAATTTATAACCCTTACCCCTTTTTTCATCATCTCAAATTCTCTTTTTCCGATTAGGTGCCTGGTCTCGGCGGTAAGGGGAGTATGCAGGCTAATATAATCTGCTTCTCTTAAAACCTCTTTCAAACCCTTTGACTCTATCCCTAATTCAACTGCTCTTTGTGAAGAGAGAAAAGGGTCATAAGCAACAACCTTCATTCCCAAGCATTTTGCTCGTTTGCCCACAGCGGTTCCGATCCTTCCCAAACCAATAATCCCCAATGTCTTTCCCGAAACCTCTACACCGATGTACTTTTTTCTTTCCCAGAGATTACTTCTCAAAGATGCGTCTGCTTGAGCAATGTTGCGCGAGAGAGCAAGGAGCAAGGTTATGGTATGCTCAGCGGTGGAAACAGTGTTTCCTCCCGGAGCATTCATTACAATAATTCCCTGCCGCGTAGCCGCCTCCACATCCACATTATCTAAGCCTACCCCTGCCCGTCCGATTAGCTTTAGCTTCCTTGCGGCTTTGATAATCTCAGAAGTCACCTTCGTCCCGCTGCGCACAATAAGAGCATCATAGTCCTTAATTTCCTGCTTTAGCTCCGCAGGGCTCATCTTCGTCTTTACAGTTACTTTTAATTTTTCCTCTGCTTCTAAAATTTTCAAACCCTCTTCACTTAGAGGATCGCTTATTAAGATCTTCATTGCCGCTCCTTTAACTTTTCTAAATCTTTTACTCTCTCCACATTATATCCATTTGCTGAAGAGGCAATGCGGGTTAAAAATTTAGTTAACACCTTGCCCGGCCCAATCTCTAAGAAAGTATTAACATCTCTTTTAAGCATAAGTTGAACACAGCCCTGCCAGCAAGTGCGATGGTTTACCTGATTAACTAAATTTCTTTTTATCTCTTCGGGGGAAGTTTCTAAATTGACACTAAAGTTAGAGACAATGGGAATCTTTGCCGGGGATATCTCAGTTTTTTCTAACTCTTTTTCTAATTTCTTCGCTGCCGAATTCATTAAAGAACTGTGAAACCCGCCGTTTGTTTTCAAAATTATTGCCTTTCCTTTTTTTTGCTTGACTAAATCGATAACCTTTTTTAGATTCTTTAATTCAGCAGAAACGACTATCTGCCCAGGGCAATTCAGATTAGCAATCTCGGCACCACCCTTCCGAGAAATCTCTTCCACCTCTTCTTGTGTTAAGTCAATAATCGAGACCATTCCGCTTGCTCTCTCCTGACAAGCCTCCTCCATAAATTGAGCCCTTTTCTGGACCAAAACAAGACCCTGCTCAAAACTAAGACTTTGGGCAACTACCAAAGCAGTGTATTCCCCTAAACTCAATCCCGCTACGAGCATCGGGGATAAATTAAAATTCTCTTGTATTACCTTCCATGAGGCAATGCTGGTAGTAAAAATAGCGAGTTGGCTGTTAAGTGTTCTTTTTAAATCCTCTTCGGGTCCCTCAAAGCAAAGCCGAGCTAAATCAAAACCTAAAATTTCATTTGTTTCTTCAAACACTGCTTTTGCACAGGAAAAATTATCATAAAACTCTTTGCCCATTCCCACATACTGCGCCCCCTGTCCAGGAAAAACAAAGGCGATATTTACCACCTAATCACGCACCCCCCTGAGGTGAACCCGCTGCCAAAGGCAGTCATAACTACAAGCGAGTCCTGTTTAACCTTGCCGCACTTCACCGCCTCGTAGAGAGCTACAGCGCTGGAAGCACTGGACATATTGCCGTATTTTTCTACATTAATGAAAACCTTACTTTCATCTAAACCAAGTCTCTTGGCCGCCGCCTTGATAATACGAATATTTGCCTGATGGGGAATCAGACAATCTACATCTTTAGAACTCAGCCCGGCTAAACTAAGCGCCTCTTTTGCTGCCTCTCCCATTGCCCTCACCGCTACCTTGAAGGTCTCGTTTCCTTTCATCTTTAAAAAATGCAATCTTTGCTGAACAGTTTTTATTGTAGCCGGCTGGCGCGAGCCACCGGCAGGAACCTTCAGAAAATCGGCGAAATTTCCATCAGCGGTTAAATAGACAGAAATAATCCCTTTCTCTTCTCTGGTTGGCTCAAGGATAACCGCCCCTGCTCCATCACCAAAAAGCACACAGGTGCTCCTATCCTGCCAATCTGTAATTGACGAAAGAACCTCGCCGCCGATCAGCAGAATATTTTTATAAGTTCCCGAAATAATAAATTGATTTGCCACACTTAAGCCGTAAATAAAACCGGTGCAGGCCGCAGCTAAATCAAAACAAGCCGCCTTTTTTGCTCCGAGTTCCTTCTGGACTAAACAAGAGGTAGAGGGAAACTGCATATCAGGAGTAGTAGTGGAAACAATAATCAAATCTAAATCCTCTCCCTTTAAGTCAGCATCTTGTAAAGCCTCGCGGGCGGCAATAACTGACAAATCGCTAAGTCTCTCTCTCTCTACCAAATGTCTCTCTTTAATTCCGGTGCGTTGCGTAATCCACTCATCAGAAGTATCCACCATCTTCTCTAAATCGGCATTGGTCAATATCTTTGGCGGAACATACATCCCGAGACCAGTTATTTGTGCGAAGAGCTTTTTATCCATAATATGCCCTGCTATCGCTCGGCAATTTGATTACAACGACACAGAACGATTACAGCGATGTATTTATCGCCGTAATCGGCTTTTAATCTGTGTAATCAAGTATAGGATGTAAATCCTATACTTTCATTCCCGTAAACCCTAAAAAACTTAAAGAGATTAAAGAAGCAAGAATAAAGGCAATCGGCGCACCCTTTAAGCAATCAGGAACCTCAGCAAACTCCAATCGTTCACGAATAGTTGCCAATAAGAAAATAGCCAAGGTAAATCCTATGCCGGCCGAAATCCCTTGAACTAAGCTCAAACCTAAACTATATCGAACGGGCACTCCTACATCAAAAAAACTGTTAATGTTTAAAACTGTTACTGCCAGAACAGCACAATTAGTAGTGATTAAAGGAAGATAAATCCCCAAACTCTTGTAAAGCCGCTGATTTACTTTCCGCACGACCATCTCTGTAAGCTGAACAAAAGTAGCAATTATTAAAATAAAACTCACCGTCCTTAGATATTCAATGTGAAAAGGGACCAGCAAAAACCGATAAATGAGCCAGGTTATCAAAGAAGACAACCCCATCACAAATGTTACAGCAAACTGCCTGTCCGGCTGCCCCTTTTACTAAATTATCAATTGCCGAAATAACAATTGCTTTCTTAGCGACTATCCTTATACCCAGCGCACAATAATTAGTAAATATAACATCCTTTGTTTGAGGAAGAGAATTCCGGAAAAGCTTTACAAATGGTGATTGGTTATAAAAATCTTTAAATAAAGCAAAAACTTCTCTTTCGGAAATTTCTTTGTTCAAAGAAAGATATATTGTTGACAATATTCCCCTGTCCACAGGAATTAAATGAGGAACAAAAATAATTTCTACCTCTCTACCGGCTAATTTCGACAACTCTTGCTCTATCTCTGGAATATGCTGATGGGCATTTACCTTATAGGGCTTTACATTCACACTCACCTCGGAAAAATGCAGATTGATATCCGCCTTTCTTCCTGCCCCGCTTACGCCTGTTTTACTATCCACAATTATTTCCTGAATTAGTTCCTTGTCCATTAAAGGAGCAAGAGCAAGAAGCGCACTGGTAGGATAACAACCAGGATTGGCAATCAATCTCGCTTCTCTTATTTCTCGTTTATATAATTCAGGAAGCCCATAAACTGCTTGTTCCAAGAGGTCAGGATGGCTATGTTTAACCTTATACCACTTTTCATAAACCTCTTGAGACAGGCGATAATCAGCACTTAGATCAATTACCTTTTTACCTAATTTCAAGAATTGAAAAGCAATCTCTAAAGATACTGTATGCGGAAGGGCTAAAAAAACCAAAGTGCACTCTTTAGCCACCTTCTCAATATCTAAATTTTCGCAAAGCAGAGAAACATCTGGATACTGGGGGAAAAGCTGATTAAATCTCTGTGGTTCTTTTACAAGAGCACTCAGAGAAGCGAGCTCCACTTTCGGATGGCGACTCAGAATTTTTACCAATTCGCAGCCGGTATAACCAGTCGCACCTACAACTCCGACTTTTAGCATCGGTTCATCTCCTTAAACAGAGTTTTTACTATTTCTTCCTCTTTCACTCTTTTAACTACTTTACCTTTTTTAAAAATAATTCCTTGGCCCGCTGCGCCGGCAACACCAATATCGGTCTCTTTTGCTTCGCCGGGACCATTTACCAAGCAACCCATTATAGCAATCTTTTTGTCGATATAGGCCTTATCAAGTTTCTTTAATCTCTTTTGAACCTCGCGGCTAATCCTTTTTAAATCTATCGAGCAACGGCTACAAGTGGGGCAGGAGATTATTTCTGGCTCAAACCATCTCAATCCTAAACTCTGTAAAATTTCTTTGCTAACCTCCACTTCCCTCTCGGGGCTTTCAGTTAAAGAAACACGAATGGTATCGCCAATTCCTTCGGCAAGGAGAGTTCCAATTCCTATACCTGATTTTATCAGCCCTACCTCAGAAAAACCGGTAGCAGTAACCCCTAAATGAAAAGGGTAATTGCATTTTTTAGCCATCAAGCGATATGCCTGAATGGTTGTAAAAACATCCGAAGATTTGAGAGAGATTATTATATCACAGAAATCGAGTTCTTCCAAAATCTTTATGTAATCCAAGGCACTTTGCACCATCAACTCCGCAGTTTCTGTATTTTTTGTTTTATTTCTTGCGTGTAGCGTGCGGCGTGTAGCGTGCGGCGTCGCTTTTAATGACCCCGAATTCACCCCTACTCTTATAGCCACTTTTCGCTTTTTTGCTTCCTTAACTACCTCTCTAATCTGCTCAATTTTGTAAATATTCCCCGGATTTAAGCGAACAGCGTCAACCCCGTTTTGCAAACAAATTACACCAAGACGATAATCAAAGTGGATGTCCGCTACTAAGGGAACATCTACCTCTCTCTTTATTTCTTTTATCGCCTCGGCTGACCCTAAGTTGGGAATCCCTAACCTTATAATCTCACAACCAACCTTTTCTAATCTTTTAATCTGACGGACTGTCTGGGCAACATCCTCGGTGTTTGTCTTGGTCATTGATTGGATAGAAACAGGGGCATCCCCGCCAATCTGGACAGCACCAATTTTCACTACTTTCGTTTTTCTTCGCATACTAAGGAATTCCTCTCCACAAAGAAATCTTGCTAAAATCGCTCCAGAGCACCACAATAAACAAGGCAATCAAAAAAACTACCCCGATATCCTGCACTATCTCTTGTGTCCTTTCACTCAAAGGTTTTTTTCTGAGTTTTTCCAATCCTAAAAAGAAGAGATGCCCCCCATCTAAAACCGGCAAGGGTAATAAATTAAATAAAGCTAAACTTACTGTTAAGGTGGCCATAAATTGAATCAAGGGAAGGAAGCCCATTTTGACTATCCTGCCACTCAAGTAGATTATCCCTACTGGGCCGGTAACTGCTCTCCAGGAAACCTGTTTGGTAACTAACTTCCAGAGTCCTGCATAAGTAAGAATGGTTAGTTCTAAAGTCCTTTCTCCGGCTAAATAAAACGAAACAAAGGGGTTATAGCGAACCTTTAGTACTTCACCACCAGGAAGGATTCCTAACAAACTTCTCCCCTTATCTCGCCTGGGTAAAATAGTTACCTCAAGTTTCTCATTGCCCCTCTGGACAATTAGATTCAAAGAACCTTTGCTTCGATGAATAATTCTGGCCATCTCATCCCAGTAGGAAACCTCTTTCCCATTAATAGAAATAATATGGTCTCCTCTCTGTAAAACATTTTCTGCTGGAAAACCCGGCTTTACTTCTCCTACTTGTGAAGTAAAACGGGGGCTACCCATCATAAAAATGAAAAAGAAAAGAAAGAATCCAAATAAATAATTAAAAATTGGGCCTGCGCTTATTATCCAGAATCGCTTTTTGATTGGCTGAGAGAGAAACTCATCGGGTCTGTTTTTGCTTTCGGCAGGATCATCGCCAGCCATTTTTACATAACCGCCAAAAGGAAGCAAGGAAAAGGAATAGCGCGTCTCCCCTTTTGTCCAGCCAAAAATCTCCTTGCATTCGTAAATTCGTAAGATATTCGTAATTCGTAGATGTTTCTTTTATTCGTAAATTCCTAAGATATTCGTAATTCGCTGATTATATTAGACATTAGGTTAATTAATCATTTCAAATTAGGTTGTCTATCTTATTTTTCTTATCGCTTTCTCCATATCCTCTGGTAAAGGAGAAGAGAATTTAACAAACTCTTTGTTCTCAGGATGATAAAATCCTAATTCGGTGGAATGGACAGCCTGACGAGAAATAAGCATATCTTTTGCTCTGCCTCCGTAGGTTTTGTCTCCTGCTACCGGATAACCCAGATAAGCAAAATGCACCCTTATCTGGTGGGTTCTCCCTGTTTTTAAATCTAATTCTAAAAGAGTATGGGCACTATAACGCTGAATGACTTTATAAAAGGTTATTGCTTCTCTGCCGCTGGCAACCACCGCCATTTTCTGACGGTTTTTAGGATCCCTTCCAATCGGCTGCTCAATAACTCCTTCGTCAAAACGCACCACTCCTTTCACTAAAATAATATATTTGCGGAGAACCTTCCGGTTTTTAAATTGAGCGGCTAAATTCTGATGGGTTTGACTGTCTTTTGCTGCCACCAAAAGCCCGGAGGTATCTTTATCCAAGCGGTGGACAATTCCAGGCCTTTGCGGGTGGAGCGTGGAAAGTTTTTGACAATGAGCGAGTAACCCCGCCAATAATGTCCCTGAACGATTGCCGGCAGCTGGATAGACAACCATGCCGGCTGGCTTATTGACCACTATCAACTTTTCGTCCTCATAAACTATATCTAAGGGTAAGGCTTCGGGCTTTATTAAATCAGGGTAAGAAAATACGCTCTCTAAAAGAACAACTTCTTCTCTTTGTTTAACCTTATAATGACACTCAACCTGAGGAGTTTTGTCGACTAAAACCTTTTTATTCTTGATTAACTTTTGAATCTGAGAACGGGAAATTCTTTTGTCTAAAAGTTTGTTGTGCAGGTAGATATCTAATCGTTCACCTTTCTCTTCTTCGAATACAAGAAATTTATAGTTCACTTTATTAGAAGGCTCGGGTTATGTCGCTAAGAAAACCGTTTCGCAGGCTGAGCCCCGTAGGATAAACCTGCGGTTTTCCTATGGGGTAAACGGGCAAGAGGAGCGCTTGCCCCGTAGGCCCCGACATTCGTCGGGGGCTACGGGGAAGCCGAGAACCGAGCCCTGATTTCCACGCTGGGGAAATCAACGGCGTGTTTTCGTGCGACCAAACCGAGCCTGACACTGATTAGCATGGAAAACCTGCAGCACTATTAACCCTACCCCCACACAGATGAAAGAATCGGCGAAGTTGAACACCGGCCAGATACGAAAGTCCAAGAAATCAATCACGAAACCAAATGTTAACCTATCAATTAGATTTCCTGCCGCCCCTGCTAAAATCAAACAGAGAGGAATTCTTAAACGCTTATTTTTCTCTTTTCTAAAAAATAGAAAATGGGAGATTAAAATTACTGCTACAAAAGAAACAAGAATAAAAAAGAAGGATTGATTCCTCAGGAGACCAAAGGCAGTTCCTTTATTCTGGACAAGAGTGAGATGGAAAAAATTCTTGATTATGGGGAAAGACCGCTGAGGAAGTCCATTTAAGGCAAAATGAACGAAGAATTTGCTGAGTTGGTCTACAAGAATCAGTAGAACAATTAGGCAAAGAGTTATTGACTTTTCTCTTCTCTCTCTTGACATCGAATACAAAGCTGAGCATAAGGAATTGTTTTTAGACGCTCCTCATTTATCTTTTTTCCACAGTTTTCGCATTTTCCATAATCACCTTTTTCTATCTTCCTTAGGGCCCTATCTATCTGATAAAGAATCTTCTCCTCATCGGAAGCGAGGTTTAGATTAAGCTCCCGGTTGTAACTATCGCTAGCTAGATCAGCTAAATGATAGGCATATCCAGAAGACCTACCGGCAAGCTCTTTTTGTTCGGGGTTCGAGTCGCTTTTCAAACTCTCTATTTCCCCTGAAATTTTTTCTTTTTCTTTCAAAAGGAGTCTTCTAAATCTTTCCCTTTTTCTTTTGTCCATTTCTGTATCACTGATTACACTGATGAAAATTCCCTACTGATTACACTGATGAATTATCAGTGACATCAGTGTTTAATATCAGTGACATCAGTGCTAATTATCTCCACTCGGGGGCTGCCCGTTAAAACAATCTTCTCTTGCTCAACAAAATAGACTGCTTTCTCACTATAACTCTTGTTTCCTTCCTTCTCTATTCGAACACTGCCACTGGCAACAATCTTAATAACCTTTTTATCCTCTTCGTTAAAAAAAATTTCTATTTTATCAGCGAAAATCTTACCTTCTTCACTGCAAACAACAACATTCTCCTCAAAGGTTGCTTTCTTTTTTAGATTATCTATCTCTAAAGGGCCATCACAGGTAACCGTGGTTATGTTTTTTTTCTGGACAAAAACACCTTTAACATCCCCTTCCAAGCGCACATCCTTGTTCTTTCTATCAAAAAAACCCTGCTTTGATGTCATCACCAGGGTATTCTCATTGCGTGAAGTTTCGGCTCGGACATTGTCTAATTTAATTCTATCATCAGGAAGAAAAACGGCTTTATCGCCCGTTATTTCCCATTCTTTTTTTCCCTCAGCGGTCCGACTGGCAAGAGAAAACTTACGTATCCCCGCTTCGTCCGTCTCCTTGGCAGGTTCGCCCGGCGAGATTTCCTCTACTTCAGATACCTCTTTCTGCCCTGTTTTCTCTATCGGAGAAACTTGCTCTGTTATCTCTTTCTCTAAACTGCAAGCAGTTAAAAAAACCAGCAGACAGAAGACAAAAAACAGTAGACAATTGGCAATTGGCAATTGGCAATTGGCAACTTTTATTTTTCGTTTGCCTACTGCATACTGCCTACTGCCAACTGTAGATTGTTTTCTTACCATCTACTCTCTAAGCAAAGGCGAGCCATAAGATAAACAATAGTTGACTCTGCTCCTTGATTTAGATTTAACCCATCCTCGGTTAAGCCGTCAAAGCACCCCCCGGTTATCCTATCGTAAAGCCACTCATTTTTTGTATTTTCTCCCAAAAACCAACTGAAGGATAATAATGCCTTTTTATAATAATCTTCCTCCCGAGTTATCTGATATGCCCGTAAATAAACCTCTACCATACTATCTGCATCTACAGGTTGTTGGTCATAGAGAGGTCGCTTACCCGTGGCAAGATAATCCTCCTTCTGACACCAACCTTTATTTCCGATAAGCACCAACTGCCCATTCATAATCAATAAATCGCTCAGAAAAGAAAGCGACTCTTCGGCTACTTTCAGGTAAGTTTTATTGTTGGTTATCTTATAAGCCAAAAATAATGCTTCGGGCAGACGACCGTTAGAATAGGTAATTTTATCCTCAAACCACTTCCAATTTCTTCCTTCAGAATTGGGAGAAGGTGAAGAGTATTTATAAAAGCTCTGAACTAAGAAGTCAGCTAATTTCTCTATCTTCTCCTGAATGCCTCTTGCCTCAGGATAAGCCTTTTGGTAATAATAAAGCCCGATAATAGCAAATGCCTTGGCCCGCGGGAATCTGAGCGTATCTATATTTTTAAGGGCATTATCAAAGATATGTTTAGCCGTGGCTTTTAGATTATCGTGGAGATTGGAAGAAACGGTAATCCCTGAAGCCCAGAGCGCCCTTCCATAGGCATCTTGCTCCACCTCTCCGCTCTCTAAAAAGTTTTTGTTGTGGTCCATCAGGGTATAAAAATTGCCATTTGCTTTTTGGCTAAAGTAAAGAAAACTTAGATAAGTGTTCACTAATCTCAGGCTCTTCTCATCGTGATAATGGCTATAATAACGCGCCGCAAAAATCAGAGCCCGGGCATTATCATCAAGGGTATAACCTGTGGCTCTATTTTGCACAGAGTACAGGGCGTGTTGAACCACCCCAATATTATCAGTGAGCATCTCTAGATAGGTAATCTTTAAAGGCGGCTTTTTCTTCTTGAAGAAAATAGGCTGTCTCCCTTTCTTCTTCTCCAGCGCAAGGTGATAAAAAAGGTTTAAATAGCCCTTTGCTACCCGTGGCCAAATCAGGTTCTGCCCATATTTATATGCTTCTCTCTCCAGATTTTTTTTAACCCTTGGGTTATCTAAAAGAGACTCAATATTCTCGGCTAAAGATTCAGAGTCCCTAAACTTTGTTAATAAACCCCGCTCACCATAAGAAAGGACCTCTTTAGCATAGAGATAGGGAGTAGAAATTATCGCCTTGCCGCAGGCTAAGGCATAGGTCAATGTTCCGCTGGCAATCTGGTCTTCTCTAAGATAAGGGGTTAGATAAATATCGGTGGCTATCAGATAACGTAGTAATTCTTCCAGAGAGAGATACCTATTCTCAAATCGAACATAACCTTCCAAATTTAACTCCCTTACCTTCCCTTCTAAAAATTGGCGGTATCTTTCTCCTTCTCTTCTTCGCACCTGGGGATGAGTCTCTCCGATTATGCAATAAATAAGATTGGGGTATTTAGCAATAAGGCAAGGGAGAGCAGAAAGGACATACTCAATCCCTTTATTTTCATTGATTAAACCAACCGTAGAAAGAACTATCTTACTTTTTAGCCCTAAGTCGCTCTTAGCAGAAGATGAAGGACGGAGATGAACAAAAGGCACACCGTGTGGAATAATAGTTATCTTGTTATCGCTAACTTTATATACCTCTTTCAATATCCGTTTAGCCACCTCGGTCATTACTACTATCAAACCTTTCTCGGCAATAGCCGAAATAATTTTTCTCTTTCTTTCTGCAGGCGAGGGCATAAGGGTATGTAAGGTAGTCACCACTGGCTTCTTAATCAATTCTAAGAAGTCAATGATAAATTCTCCATCCTCTCCTCCGAAGATACCGAATTCATGCTGGATATTAACAATTTTAGAGCGCGACTTATTTATAAAATCGGCGGCGGCGGCATAACTCTCTTTATCATTTTGAGCAATCTGAAATACTACCTTTGGACCATAACTATAACTTGCTCCATTGTCGTTGATTGCTATTAACTCTGATTTTATTAGAGGATTAAATCTACCTAAGGCATTGGTTAGATCTCTGGTAAAAGTAGCAATGCCGCATTCGCGGGGAGGATAGGTACTTACATAGATTACCCGCGGCTTATGAATACTTTCTTCCAGAGTTTTAATTCCTTTGAAATCCATAGTATCAGTCTACAGTTTACAGTCTTCAGTTTACAGTCTACAGAAAAAATCTGCTAACTCTTGGCTGTCATCTGTTAACTGTCAACTGTTGACTGTAGTTTAAAGGTGTACCCGCCTATCGGTCATTCTTATTTCCAGTTCCTTGTGCATCTCCTCCTTGGCATATTCATAAATTCTTAGGTGCTTCACCGCCGTAATTGACCACTTTATCTCATTGGTTACATACTTCTGGGTCTGCTCGGCATAGTGCTTGCGCAGTTCATCATTTCCCATCAATCCGACAATTGCCCGCTCAAGTTCATAATCGTTACCCGGGGGGACGGCAATCCCTGCTCCACTTTCTTCTATCTGGGATTTTAATCCCTCCAGGGCAGTTACTACTGCCGGCACACCTAAGGCAAAGGAGTGCGCCAGATTCCCTGATTGGGAGGCCTGACTATAAGGAAGAACTAAAAGGTCAAAAGCGGAAAGAATCTGGTCATATCTCTGAGGAGTAAAACTCCCCATTATTACCTTTATTCTACCTTTGTATTTAGATTCATCAATCGCCTTCAGCACTCTTGGTTTGGTTATCTGCCCTCCGGCCGAACCCAGACGGGCATCTCCAGCAACCACCAAATAGACATCCTCGCCCATCTTCTCAGCCATTTTATCCCACAATCTAACCAACCTTTCAATTCCCTTGTTGGGCTCCCACCAACCAATTATTCCTACTACCTTTTTACCTTCCAAACCTAATTTTTGCTTAGCATTCTTGATTGGCTTCACCTCTTTTGCTCCGTGGGCAATAACATAGACATTGCTGGGAACCCGACCAATATTTAAAGGGAGATTTGTCCATTGGTATTCCTCGTGGACAATACCGACATTTGCAAGCTTCAAAGAAATATCGGTAAAGAACCTCTGGCCGCGGTCTAAAGCGCTGGTAACACTATGAAAGGTTATCACCACAGGGAAATTTGCCTCAGTGTGCCATCTGAATAAAACCCTGAGTAGACCGGCTGAGTAATCGTTGCCTCCCCGCACATATAGACCATACTCGTGCTGAATATGCACTACATCGGGTTTTATTCTGCTTACTGTATCGTATAGAACATCGTCAAAATTAGACGATTTATTATCTAATACCGGATAGACATCACTTTCTCCCTTGGTTCCTCCATCAGTGTGACAAACTATAGGGACCTCGTTTCCTAAATTGCGGATAGCCGAGACCAATTCCTGGGAATAAGTAGCAATCCCACAGGGTCTTGGCGGCCACGAACTCACCCAAGCGATTTTCATTGTTTTTCCTCCTTTCCTTGCTCGCGAAGCGAGAGCCAAAGTTCCCCGAAGGGGAACTGAGGATAGGAAATCTGCAAAGTAGATTTCCGCTTTTTGTCTTTTTCCTCTTCTTGCTCGCCATAGGCGAGCCCTGAACCGTTCTGGTGCAGGGCAGAACCAAAACCCACCAATTTCCTTTTAAGGACGATAGAGAAGTTGTCCCTAATTATACCTGAAGCTTTACGTAGGCGGGCTGAGGATAGAAACCTGCGAAGCAGATTTCGCTCTCAGATTTGCGCCATAGACGAATGAACTCAATTAAGTTTCATTTATTATATCCTAAAAAACTAAATTTGTAAAGAAGCTTCTTTTTCCCGGAATTTTCTATATTCTTCTTTAAGTTGTTTGAGAGGCTCTTGGTAATAAACTGGATTATCTATCTCTTTGACAACAGGAATTTGTTTAACCTCAAGACCCTGGTATTTTTTGATTATATCCTTATAGGGTTTAGGATTGCCATCGGCTCGAAAAAGCCCAAAACTCCTTTCGTGAACTGCTTTATCAAAGGGCGGTTGATTAAAGATGGCCGAGTTATAATCCGAATAACACCAGAGCATTGCTCCCAGGGCCCCACTTTCATAAAGCCCTCTCAGAGAGGTATCAAAATAACTCTCTGCTTCTCTTTCATTGGCAAGATAACATCTTCCTCTTATTCCGTCAAGAATAGTATTAATTTCTCTTGATTGAACCATTGTTGTGCACAAACCAAATTCCGTATGCATTACCTTTGCTCCGGACATTCGGGTAATCAGACGGTTTGTAAAAGCGGCCACTTTTCCGTCTAAAGGGTTATCTGCCCATTTAGCATAGATTGAATAACTGTGCATAGAGAGAAAATCGCAACTCTCGGCTAAATCCTCCGGCCAAAATCCTCTATCCTCCTCAACATTCTTTAGATGAAGTCCTAAGGTAACCGGATGAATGCTATCTACTGCTTTTATTCTGCTGACAATAAATCTCAGCCATTTTCTGGCTTCTTGGCGATTGACCGGCCGAACAAAGTTATCAATCTCGTTTGCCAGGTCATAGCCAAAAAGCGCATTCTCTTCCTTAACAGAATCGGCAACCGTCTCTGCCAGAAAGGAGGAAGCGTTTAAGATTCCTTCATCCTGGTAAATATTGCGATTAACCAACCAAGGGGGTACCCAATTTGCCCCACTCATATGTCCAACAAAGAGAGTAAGTAGTATCTTAAGTCCCTCTTCTCGGGCAATGCGGAATACCTCAATTAAATTAGCAACTGCCTCTTGATTTATTTTATTGGCACTGGGCTCGAAATCCTCCCAGAGAAGAAAAAGGCGCACAATCTCAAGCCCAACAGAGCTTATTCGCTCAAAGTCCCTCTGAACCTCTTCCCTCTCAAACTCCTTCCACCAAAACATCCCCTTCTTAGCCGGCCAGTAATTTACTCCTAAGAGAAACTTTTGCATATGCCTCACTCCGTTCGACATAATGACTACACCGATACCCTTACGGGCACAAGTTAAAAATGCAGATTACACAGATAAAAATAGGATTGTTATTTTCTTATTCTTTATTAGCGTGCAGCCTGGAGCGTGAAGCGTGAAGCGTAAATATCTTCTCATACACCTTCTCATACTTCTCCACCATACACTCCACAGTAAAAAATTTTTCCACTCTCTTGCGGCATTCTTCGCGTGAGATAAAAGGAATTTTATCTAAGGCTGCTACTGCTTCATTTACGACCTTTACCCTGTTAAATAATTCGCCTCGGCGAATTCCGCCTTTGGCGGATTTAACAGGGCGAATCAGTATCCCTGTTTTTCCATCCAGAATTACTTCGCGGCAAGAGCCTAAATCCATTGCGATTACCGGCACTCCGCAAGCCATCGCTTCCACGAGCACCAGGCCAAATCTTTCCGGAATAGTATTCAAATGCAAAAGGGCATAAGCATCTTTAAATAATTCGTTGCGTTCTTTCGGACCC
Organism: Candidatus Omnitrophica bacterium 4484_213; assembly: GCA_002085025.1. Lineage (GTDB taxonomy): Bacteria > Omnitrophota > 4484-213 > 4484-213 > 4484-213 > 4484-213. Next base: position 2,403 of record MZGK01000005.1, on the reverse strand, counting down.
ACCGGCCCAATGAATTTGATAAGTTTGCTATCGATAAACGGCTTTACTTTCTGCTTGAAATAATCTTTATCTTGAATAATGCCGGCGATAATCAAAGGACGCCTGCTCCTTTGAGCAACGGCTATTGCTAAATCCACGCCTTTATCGGGATGAATCCTCCCCAAAAATATCAAGTTTTCTCCTCCTTTTTCATAAAATGTGAAATCAGCAAGCCGAATTCCATTATAAACTGTAGCCAGATAATTTAAGCCGGGGGCACGGTCAGCGTCGCTAATAGATACAAAATAGCTGTCTTTATATTTCTGATAGACCGGCATAATCGTAGGGGAAGAAAAACCGTGAATGGTGGTAAGCATTGGGGTGGAGACTAGGCGGGAATAGGTGAGCGGAAAAAAATCGTAGTGATTATGGATGAGGTCAAATTCATCGGCTTTTTCAAATAGATGAGAAATGTGCAATGAGCGGTATACATCGGGATTAACTGATTTATCTTCCTCATATCCTTTTTCAATAACTGCTTCTAACTTTGCCTTGGTAATTGAGTCCCTGGTGGCAAAAAGGGTTACATCCCATCCCCGCTCTACTAACCCTTCAGTAATATTACTTGCCACTGTCTCCCAGGCGCCGTATGTCCTCGGAGGTGTGCGCCAAGCCGCCGGCGAAAGAATAGCAATCCTTTTTTGTTTCATAAATAAGTGTCTGAAGAAGTGTCCGAAGTTTCGCTCCGGACAGACTGAAGTTTCGCTCCGGACAGACTAATCCCACATAGAGAAGAATAAATTGGTCCTTGGGGTGTCAACTTGCTTTCAATGAGTTCTATTTTATCCCAATCCTTGATAACTCTTTTTCTAATCTCTGTTGTAGAGAAACCACTTCCTTTTCTGATTTCAATCCCAACCAGATTACTCGCGGGGCTTTCAGATTGGGAAATGTCCCCAGGCCATCAAAGCTAAGCGAGAAAGGAGAAACACCTCGCGTTGCTTTTTGCATCGCTTTTTTTATCAGAGGAATTTTTTGCTCATCAACCTCTCCCAAAAAATTTAAGGTAAGATGGATATTCTGGAGCTTGACCCATCTTATTCCCTTTCGCGCCCTAAATTTTTCTTGTAATTCAGTTAGCTTCTGCTGAAGTTGCGAATTCAAACTGATAGCAATAAATAGACGCATTCTTAATGACTAATTAACCTAATTAACCTAATGTCTAATATAATCAGCGAATTACGAATATCTTAGGAATTTACGAATAAAAACATTTGTATATTCGTATAGATTAGTAAATTCGTTGATGTCTCAATTAGACATTGGAGCAATTAGCTAGGGGATTTGCCAAAGACAAGTATAATTAGACATTTTACTCTTGCTTGATTGCTATCTCTAAAAGCCCCAGGGCCTGTTCTGCCGCCTTCTTTTTTATCTCTTCCCGACTACCCTCAAAATTAAACTCTTTAGATATATCCCCTTGAGCAGAGCAAACAGCAATATAGACCAAGCCAATGGGCTTTTCCTCTTCACCCTCAGGATAAGAGGGCCCGGCAATGCCGCTAATCCCTAAGCCAATATCTGTCCCTGCCAGTTCTCTAACTCTGTGCGCCATTGATAGAGCAATCTCCGGGCTTACGCTGCCAAATTGCTCAATTGCTTGCGGCGGGATTTTTAGCAGAGAAATCTTTATCTCTTTAGAATATGCCACTACTCCTAATTTAAAATACTGAGAACTCCCCGCTCTATTGGTGATTAGATGCGAGATTAATCCACCGGTGCAGGATTCGGCTATGGCGATGGTCTTCATAAAAAACGACTAGAGCGATTAAATTCAGATTGCAGCGATTAAATCTTAATCAATGCAATCAAATGAACGATAACATTAGTCATTAAGCCGGCAAAAATATCGTCTAACATTATCCCCTTGCTGCCTTTTAATTGCTCAATCTTCTTTATTGGCCCTAACTTAAGAATATCCAAAAAACGAAATAGAGAAAAAGCAATGATTATTAAAAATAATTTGGAGGGGATTAAAAATAAGGCGATTAACATTCCTGCAAGTTCGTCAATCACTACACAGGAAGGATCCTTCCTGTGATATATTTCTTCTGCTTTTCCGCAAACCAAAAATCCCAATCCAATAACCGCCGCCGTAATTAGTGAATATAAAACCTTATTTTGATTAGCGAGTAAATAAATCAGGACGCCGGCTAAACTCCCCCAGGTTCCCGGAAACAAGGGTAGGTAGCCGAGGTAGAAGACGGAAGAAAGTAGTTTGATTGGGCGCATTTAACTGGGGCTTAAATAAATGTCTAATGGTTGAATGCAAAATGAATTTGAGCAGTTAAATTTCGCTCAAATTCAATGAAACATCTTGATAAAATTATAGAATTTGATAAGATTATTACAAATCATAATCAT
>MZGK01000033.1 GCA_002085025.1 Candidatus Omnitrophica bacterium 4484_213 | reverse complement strand
AAAAAATTTGTCTCGAAGACTTTAAGAGAAGAGAAAAGTGGCAGAAACTAAAGAGTTTGCACCAGAGGTATTTCTTGATTTTGATTATAGAAAGAGGCTTATAGGTATTGAACTGCTAAATCCCGGAACGCTGTATTTGAAAAAGATAGCTAAAAATTCCATAAGCCAGAATTAACAAAAGTCCATCCTAAGGTCTTAGCTGAAAAAGCCTACGCATAAGTCAATGGAAGACGCAACTTTGACAGTTTCATCCTACACCCTATTCCCACCCCAGGGGTGGAAATAGGTTTCCGCCCGCCCCGCAGTCTCGGTGCTCGGGGTTGAGCCTGTAGTCTCAACCAGTCTGCGTGGAGTTTATCGCGACGTTTCGTCGGGAAGCAGGCTTCCCTCTTTGATATGCTTCCTCAAGTACAAGGCAAGTGCTCATCACTCAACCTATGTTTTGGCAAAGCCAAAACAAAAAAGAGGTTATAATCTATTCCCACCTTCACCCCGTTAGATAGTAAACATCTAACAGGGCAAACCACCCTAATGAAAATCAATATCTTATTCACTCGTTATTGTTTCCTTAAAAATGGAAAATATTTAGGTTGGGTTTATTTAATTTTTTGCATTATTATCAAATACTTAAATCCTCTCAAATAGAAGTTACACTTTTTAGCTCTTTGATGCCAAATGGGAGTATTTGAAGTCTGATTATGTCTTGCCACACAGACAATATCTACAGGTTTAAAATATTTTTCGAGAATAGAATACATCTTAAATCCTACAGGTACAAATTTTTTCTTTTTTGCTTGATCTCCAATAAGCCAAGCAATGTGCTTTCCCTTTTTTAAAATTCGATGTGCCTCTTTTACAACCTTATCTAATTCTTCAAAAAATCTGGGATTTTCACAAGAAACATTACCAATATTGTCCGGGTGGTCATTGTACCTAATATTGTCTGAATAAGGTGAATCTATAAAAACAAAATCTGCTATCTCATCATTTAACGGTAATCTTCTGGCATCAGCTTGTTTTATATCTTTCCTATAAGGAACAATATCAAAGCCTAAAACCCTTCGTTTCTCCTCTTTGCAAACATCAATAGTAGTTCCACTCCCACACATTGGATCTACTACTAAGTCACCTTCTTTGGTGTATCTCTGAATTAAATTCCAGATAACGAATGCAGGAGTTACTCCTCTATATTTGTTGTCTCCGTGAGGTCTATTACCATAATTTTGCGTTGGATAGTCCCAAAGAGTTGTGGTTTCAAATGGAGGCTTATTATTATTTTTCATTCTCCAGTAATTTCTTCAGATCATCAATGAAATGTTCAAAGAGTTTTACTTTATCACTTTCCTCGACTTCTTCATCAGTTAAAATATAACTTCCGTCCAGATCTACCTCAACGATAGCTCTCCCTTTTTTAGCAGGAACTTTTTGTGTTAGAGTTCTATCTTCATCAGGTGTAATAAAGTAAACTTTAATATGTTTGGTTGCTCTATCCTGTGAAAGTTTAAGCTTCCAATAACCTGTTTGGGCAATCCGTTCTCTCAAGGTTACCTTACTTGAGATAGCAGCCAAAACCTTACAATTTTCTGGATTATAAATAATTATATCAACATCTGGTAGATGCAAACCAAATTCGCCATAATCAATTGCTAAGTTCCTTTTCACTCGACTCAGCTCTTTTGATAGGTTTACTGTTCTTTCTAATTTATTTCCATTAACAACTTTTAACCCAAGCTCTTCAACTTCATCAGTAATAATATATTGAACTAACTTTTCTAGATTTTTACCTTTAAATGCTCTCCAACTCTGTTCATGATCTCCATTTGGAGTAGGATTCTTTAACCAATCTTGTCTATGAATCTCTTTTGCTTCTTTCAACAATTCCGAAATATGCTTATATGTTTCTACTCCAAACTTCTCTTTTTTCTTCAAATATAAATTCTTTAAATCTTCGAACTTCATCTTTTTACTCCTTTAAGCCAATTACAATATATTCAAAGGGATAGGCTTCTGAATTCGCCTTATCATTACTGGCAAATCTTCCTGTCTTCTCATCTCTTTTTTGAGGAAGTATCTTTAAAGGGATTTCCCTTTTTATGATTTTATCCAATTTAAATCCTGAATATTGTAAACTCTCTGCAAAAACTTCAGCATTTAAAATGTTTATACCTTTTAATACAGTATCACCAATTACATAACAACATCGTCCCTCTCTTTTTAAGATTCTATAACTTTCATCAAATACATCTTGCATATCGATAAAAAAAGTCTCGATCTCTTTAGCCATCTTTTTGCTCTTTTGCTTCATTTTATCAACGATATTTTTAGCTATAATACTTTTCAATTTTCTCTTTTCTGAAAACTTGTAAGCTGAACCGATGAACTCTTTTTTATATGCCGTTAAATTATCTGCAAAATCTAACCAGATAGTAGAAAGTTGATGTAAATCAGCGTATTCATAGCTGGTTACATAAGGACTTGAGCTAACAATTAAATCTACACTATTATCTTCAACAGGCTGTTTTTTAGCATCTTGTGCTCTTATGTTTAAATATTTTTTTAGATTTTCTCTGACCTTCTGAGGTACGACTCGATAAAATTCTTCATTCCCCTTTTGCATCTTTTTCAAATGTTTTCTAAACGCTTCCAGTGGTTCGGCAGGCTTTTTTTTAAAATCTCTTGTAGGCTTAGTGCTTCCCTGGAGCCAAATAGAACAATTCTTTAAGATATGACTGAAAGCTATCAATAAGAAATCTCTTATAATTTTGTCATCTCCTTCGTAAATTACCCTCAAAATTTCTCCTAATTCAATTTTGTTCTTTTCATCAAACCAATAATTTATTCTTTCGATATGTCTTTCTGGAATTAATGGAGTAATATCTTTAGAAAATAGTTCAGATAGTCTTAGCAAAATTTGTTCCATCTTCTCCTCTAGATAATTAGGATCGATTGGTGTAGACTTTACCTTTGTCATTAAATAAGCTATTCTATTTATGTCCGTTCCACTTGCTTTAAATCCTCTTGAGATAGCAGTAACAATTGTTGTCCCACTTCCCATAAAAGGGTCATTAATATGAGCATCATTAGTAATTATATATTCTTCGATTAACCTTTCTACCAATTGGGGAATAAATTTTGCTGGATAACGGTGATAACAATGTGTCCATTTACCTGTATCTTTTGGTTTGAATCCATTAAAAGACCAACTTTTATCAATTTGCATATCTCTGAAAAGCTGTAAGATATCTGTATGGTTAAAATAATTAACCTGCGATGTTAGTATTTCATTTTGTTTTCTTTCGCTCAGTAGTTTCATTGTGCATATTCCTTTCTATCCATTCATCAATAGCTTCTTTTTTAAACCTCCAATTGCCACCGACTTTGAAAGAAGGGATTTTTCTTTCTTTAGCAAGTCTGTAAATAGTCTTTTCGGTCATCTTTAAATAATTAGCAACTTCTTTTATGGTCATAATGTCCGTTTTCATTGACAATTTCCTATGATAATTTTTTGGAATCTGTATAGATGTTTACTATCTAACGGGGTGAAGGTGGGAATAGATTATAACCTCTTTTTTGTTTTGGCTTTGCCAAAACATAGGTTGAGTGATGAGCACTTGCCTTGAGGGGGTTTAATTAAAAGAATTTTCTCTTAAAAAAACTCTCTTATTTAAAAACCTTGCCGAGGATAAACTAAATTTTTCTTTTCTTCTCTTAAAAACAAAACCTGTCTTGCAGGAGCAAGACAAAGCCGACAGAAAGCAAGTGCTTGAAAAACCTATAAGGCTTAGGGGAAATAATTCTTTCTTATTACCGCTTAACAGGAAGCCAAAATAAAAAACCCACATAATGGTGGGTTTTTTATTTAATGAAGATGGACCGAAAGTCAAGTGATTATTATAGTAACATATGATATAATAACTTCAAATGAAAAATACCCTCCACAAAAAATTAGAAGAAATAGCCACTCAATTTCCCGAGAAAATAGCGGTGCAGATAAAGAGGGAAGATGGCTATCAAATTTATACCTATAAAGAGTTCTACAACACCTCCCGAGCCATTGCCCGGTTTTTGATTAGCTTTGATATAAAAAAGGGCGATAAAATCGCTATTGTCCTGGAGAATTGTCCGGAATGGGGGATGGTTTATTTTGCTATTCTCTTTGCCGAAGGCATAGCCATCCCTATAGACACCCAATCCAATCCGGAAGAAGCAAGATTTATTTTAACTGAGTCCGAAAGCAAAATCGTTTTTACATCTTCAACTCATCTTTCCTTATTTGAAACCGCAACCTCGCTAAAAAAAATAGTATCTATTGATTCCCCTGATTTTCTCAAAATAATTTCCGCCTCTCCTTTGTCCGAAGCGAAACTTCGGACAGAATCATCTTGCCAGGATCTCGCCTCTATTCTTTATACCTCCGGCACCACCGGAAAGCCAAAAGGGGTTATGCTCAGCCACAAAAATTTCCTTGCCAATTTTCAAAGCATTGATAAACTAAAACTTGTTTCAAAGAGAGATAATATTCTCTCTATATTACCCCTGCACCATGCATATCCATTTATGGTTACCCTACTCGTCCCTCTCTTCTCGCAAGCACGAATTACCTACATCGCAACATTCAAAAGCGATGAATTGCTAAAATGTATGCAAGAGAGCGGCGTGACAATATTGGTAGGGGTTCCTCAGCTCTTTTCTATCTTTTATAGAAATATAACCACTAAAACAAAGGAAATCTCTTCTCTCATGAGGTTGTTTGCCAGAAATTTTATATCTGCAAAAATACGCCGTAACTTTGGAAAAAACTTGAGGTTTTTCGTCTGTGGTGGGGCTAAGTTAGATTCTCAAGTAACAAGGTTTCTGGCAAAAATCGGTTTTACAATCCTTGAAGGATATGGTCTCACGGAAACATCGCCGGTGGTAACCTTCAATCCATTAAAGAAACAAAAAATAGACTCTGTGGGCAAGGTCATTCCCGATGTCCAGTTGAAGATTGCTGAACCCGACGAGAAAGGAATAGGTGAGGTTCTTATTAAAGGCGCTAATGTTATGGCCGGCTATTATAAACGAGAGGAGGAGACCAAAAGCGTCCTAAAGAATGATTGGTTCTATTCCGGGGATCTGGGTTATTTAGACAAACAAGGGTATCTTTATCTTACAGGAAGAAAGAAGGAGTTAATTGTCTTGAGTTCGGGAAAGAATATCTCTCCCGAAGAGGTGGAAGCACATTATGCTCGGAGTCCCTTTGTTAAAGAAGTATGCGTTTTAGCAGTCGGCGAAAGAGGAGAGGAGAGATTGAGTGCGGTAGTTGTCCCTGATTTGGACTACTGCCGCAGAATCGGCGGCGTTAATATCTACGATAGAATTAAATGGCATTTAGAAAACCTATCCGCACAACTCCCGGCCTACAAGCGGATTATGGGTTTCATTGTTGTCCAGGAAGAGTTACCGCGTACACGCTTGGGCAAGATAAAAAGATTTGCGGTTAAAGAAAAATACGAGAAAGAACTCCGGGGTGGGCAGTCAGAAAAGGAGAGAATTGCAACTCCCCCCGCAGATACAGATAGAAAAATGCTTTCTTCTGAGCCAGCAAAGGAAATAATCAAGGTGTTGAATAAAATAACAAAAAGAGAGGTTGGGCTCGATGAGCATTTAGAGTTAGATTTGGGCATTGACTCATTAGGGCGGGTGGAACTGATAGCTGGTTTAGAGAAAGTTCTCAAAATTAATCTACCCGATTCTTCGATGGCCGATGTGTTTACTGTTCGAGAGCTTATCTTTCAGGTTGAGAAATTGTTGTTAGAGAAAGACATCTCTACCTCTATTTCCACCCCAGGGGTGGAAATAAGGTCAGAGTTATGGAAGAAAATCTTAGAAGATCATCCTTCTAAAGAGACAATTGAGAAAATAAACCTCTCTCCCAACTGGATAGCCCGCTCGTTCACATTGATAAGCAGCGGAATCTTATACCTCATATTCAAAATATTTTGGCGGCTCAAAATCCTGGGAAGAGAAAATATTCCTAAAAAACATAGATTTATCCCCCGCCACTTTCCCCAAGAGGCTCAACCCAAGCAGAAAAGGGGTGAGGGGGTTATTTTTTGTGCCAACCACGGTAGTTTCTTAGACGGCCCCCTGATACTTGCTTCTCTGTCCGTTAGATTAAAAAAATCCCTATACATCCTTGGTTTGCGCGCCTATTTTGAGGCTCCCCTAATTAGAAACCTTCTCCCACTGCTCAAGGTCATCCCCATAGACCCAACTCTGCAATTGGTAGATGCAATGCAGGCCTGCGCCTATATTATAAGAAATGGCAAATTGCTTTGTATCTTTCCCGAGGGGACGAGGTCTCCTGACGGTGGGGTTAAAGAATTCAAAAAGGGAATTGGAATCTTGGCAGGAGAATTAAATCTGGAATTAGTTCCGGTCTACATCAGTGGCTCGTATGAATCCTGGCCAAGGACAAAGCACCTTCCAAAGCCATATCCGATCAAAATTATCTTTGGGAAACCGCATACTCCGAAGGAACTGAAAAAACAAGGTTGGAACTTAGGCGCTAAAGATGATTACGAAGCCATAGCTTTAGGTATACGGGAGGAGGTTGTAAAACTCAAAGAAATGGGGTAAATCCCGAAACCCCGCCAGAGAAGTTCATGACGCAAAATAGAAAGAAGAGCCAGGCTCTTGAAAAACAGCCAGAGTGTTTTCTAACGGGCTTTACTACATTACCCATTCCAATACGAGTTTGGAATTAAGGTTAACCATTTTTCTATTTGATTGGTCACTGAAGTTCGGTATTGCTCAAGTTTGACGAATGTCAAAGTTGAATATCCTCAAACTTGTTTTAAAATGAACCTTGGCAATTTCTTTTAACTTTCCCTTTCCATATTTTGCGACGAATTTCTTGCCTGTCTCAATTACCCTATCTGATGCCCCTTTGGGCAGATTGAGCCCATATTTTTGGGATAACTCTTTAAGCCGTTTTACAAATTCATCCCTTGCCAAAATAGAAGCCGCGGCGACAGCGATATCCTCCTCCGCACGGTGTCTTTGTTCCAACTTTATGTTTTTACCTTTTTTCATCAGGGCATTCAGGATATATCTCTCGTCTCCAAATTGGTCAGAGATAGCGTATGCGCAGTTTTCTCTTTCTAAAATATTCTCTATTGCCCGACTGTGCCCCCAGGCGAGCAGGCGATTGAGATTGCGCATTCTATCAATCAGTTCATTGTATCTCAAAGGATTGATAACAATTAGGGAATAAAGATAGGACTGTTTGATTTTCTCTGCCAATTCCTTAATTCTGTTATCGGATAAATTTTTACTGTCTTTTACTCCGAGTTTTAAAAGTCCATTTTTGTTCTCATTTTTGACCATTACCCCGGCAACTACCAGCGGCCCAAAATAATCGCCCTTTCCGGATTCATCCGTACCAATCCATCTTTCTAAATCTGCATCTTTAATCATTTTCATAAAAATACGATTGCAACGATTAAAAAAAGAGATTGCAAAGATTTTTTCAGATTGCCGAGCGGAGCGAGGCAATCTGAAAAGAATGTAGAGACGCCGATAAGAAATGCGTGCACATCTATTCCCGCATTCGGCTCTTTTATGTCTCTGTTGAAAAAGTGTCTGAACCGACAGCTAAAATTAATTGCTTTGTCTCGTTTGAAAAAATAATAAAAACACCTCCACCCTGGAGTTGAAAACACCACTGTGTCCCTTCCTCGCGGGTATGTTGGCCTGTCCATTGAAGGCCGGTGCCTACCTCTATAAAAGGGAGAAATCTCTCAACCTTATAACCATATCTCAAAAAAGCCCTGTGCCGCACTCAAAATTAGCGTCGGGTGAGGTTAGCCCGGCTAAATAGGGCTCGACTAAAAAGTCTATTCTTCCTTTTATCTTCAAAGATTTATCTTTGATTTTAACCTTTTCTATCAAGGGTTTTATATCAAAACCAAACCTTGCCCCAAGGGGAATTATCTCGTAATCATCCTTTTCCTTTAAGCTCGCCTTTCCTGTGCCGGTAAAAATTCCTATTTCTTTTAAACTCTCCGGTCTTAGGTTGTTCGTCGCTCCCTCACGCTCGCTCCTCAGAATTAAATCTGCCTTCGGCATTTGGAAACAAAACGCCTTTTGAAAATCAAACAGCAAGAAAAGGGAGACTATCAGCCAGATTTTAGAAATCCTCATTGCCCAAATCTCTTAATGAGAAAAACAGGTAATACCTAAAATGTCTCATTAAAGTCTAAATTGAATATAGCGTGAGTACAAATAAGTATAGCATTTTTTTTAACTTTGTCAAAAGGGGATATAGGGAATCTGGCGGACAGGTGCGTAATCCAATGCTTAACACCGTTAGAAAAGGCAGGGCTTTCTAAGGGGGGAAATTTTTAGCAGACTTTACAATATCTATCTTTTGGGATATAATACGAAATATGCACACTTATTTAGATTGTCTCCCTTGTTTTTTAAAGCAGGCATTGGAAGCGGCAAGAATTGCTGGTGTAGATGAAGCTGTCCAGAAAAAACTCCTGAACAAGGTCCTAAAAGAAATAACCCGTTTTCCCCTAACGGCAAGCCCGCCGGAGATGGGGCGAATTATCTATCGTTTAGTTAGAGAAATCTCCGGAAAAGACGACCCTTTTAAAGAAATCAAAAAAAGAAGTAACCAACTTGCCTTAAATCTTTATCCCAAACTAAAGAAAAGGGTAAGAAACTCTGAAGATAAGCTCCTGGCTGCTGTAGAACTGGCTATCGCCGGCAATGTCATTGATTACGGGGTAAAAAACTCTCTCGATATAGAAAAAGAACTCGAAGAAATTCTTGGCGGAGATTTCCCGAGCGCCAACAAAAAAATCTTTGAGTTTGAAGAGTTCAGGAATGATTTAGAAGGGGTATCCTCTCTTCTTTACTTAGCTGATAATGCCGGAGAGATCGTTTTTGATAAAATCCTCATTGAAGAACTAAAGGAATTAAATAAAGAAATCGTCTTTGCTCTTCGAAACGAACCGGTAATTAACGACGCTTTAAAAGAAGATGCCTATGATTGTGGCATTGATAAATACGCCCGCATCGTTTCTAACGGTTCAGATGCTCCGGGAACAATCTTGAAATTTTGTTCGGACGAATTCCTAAAACTCTACCAAAATGCCGAGATGGTTATCAGCAAAGGCCAGGGAAACTTCGAGGCTCTATCAACAGAAAAGGGAAGAATATATTTCTTGTTTAAAGTAAAGTGCCCGGTGCTCGCCAAAGATATTGGTTGCGAATTGGGAAGTATGGTCTTAAAGAAAGCGGGGTTTTCTAACGGGGTAAACTGTAGACCGACTTCCGACGAGTGAGCAAAAGGAACAAGGAGGCTAATGGATATTAAATCCAGGGAAAAAATAGCTATTGAAGCGGCCAAACAAACAGGAAAACTATTAAAAGAAAACTTTGGCAAATCTCTAAACATCCAGGGCAAAGAGGACAGGAGTTTGGTCACTAATATTGACCTAAAAGCCGAAAAGGCAATTATCCAATTAATCAAAGAGAATTACCCCGAGGACGGCATTCTCTCTGAAGAAAGCCAGGAGCAGTTCTCCAATTCTGATTATAAATGGATAATTGACCCTCTGGATGGCACGCATAATTATATCCACAAAATAGATATCTTTGGGGTTTCCATTGCTTTGGCATTTAAACAAGAGGTTATCTTGGGTGTTATCTATATTCCCCTTTCTGACGAATTATATCTCGCCCAAAAAAATGGCGGGGCCTATCTTAATCAAGAAGAAATAAATGTCTCTAAAAGAACTCTCAGCGAGACAACCCTGATTTTTGATAGCAGCATCCGTTATCAGAAAAAATCTATGCTCGCCTGTCTGGATAGGGTAACTAATGAGGTCTTTAACATCCGAATGTTTGGCTCCACCGCCCGCAGCCTCACCTACATCGCTGAAGGTAGGGCGGATTTAGAGATAGAATACAACGATAAGGTCTGGGACTTTGCTGCCGGGCTTCTGCTCATAGAAGAAGCCGGGGGTAAGGTCAGTGACCTTAAAGGAAAGAAATGGAGCCTTAATTCGCAGGGCTATGTGGCTTCAAATGGAATAATGCATGAGGAAGTGTTGAAGATAATATCTTTTATTAGCGATACAATCCGAATCTCTTAAAATGAATAATTACTCAGATATCGAAAAACGCTGGCAAAATTACTGGGATAAGATTAAACTCTTTGAGCCGGATTTAAAAAATTCGGAGCATAAATACTATTGCCTGATGATGTTCCCTTATCCCTCGGCCGCTTTGCATATCGGACATATGCGTAATTACACCCTCGGAGATACCCTTGCCCGCTATAAAATAATGCAGGGGTTTAATCTATTTACCCCTATGGGCTGGGACGCCTTTGGACTACCGGCTGAGAATGCCGCCATAAAGGACGGCATCCACCCGGCAGAATCTACCGCAAAAAATATTGCGACAATGAAGAAACAACTCCGAGAGTGGGGCGTGGGCTATGCCTGGAGCAAAGAGATAAACTCCTCTTCGCCCGAGTATTACAAATGGACCCAATGGCTCTTCTTGCAACTCTATAAAAAAGGACTTGCTTACCGCAAAAAGGCAAAGGTGAACTTCTGCCCCTCCTGCCAAACAGTCCTAGCTAACGAGCAGGTAATTGAGGGAAAATGCGAGCGTTGCTCGACAGCAGTAGTGCAGAAAGAATTGGAACAATGGTTCTTAAAGATTACTGCCTATGCCGAGCGCCTCCTTGAGGACCTAAATACGCTCACCAAATGGCCGGAAAAAGTGAAGACAATGCAAAAAAACTGGATTGGCAGGAGTGAAGGAGCGGAAGTAAAATTTAAAATTAAAAATGCAAAATTAGCAATGCAAAATGAAGAATTCATCAAAGTCTTCACCACACGTCCGGATACCTTATTTGGCTGCACCTATTTGGCTCTATCTACAGAACACCCGATAATTGAAAAGTTAAAATCAAAGATTGAGAATAGAAAAGAAATAGAAAAATATATCAAAGAAACAAAAAGACAAAGCATTTCTACCCGGGACATTTTAGGAAAGGAAAAAAGTGGCGTGGAAATAAAAGGGGTAAAGGCAATCAATCCGGTGAATAATCAAAAAATCCCTATCTGGGTTGTTGACTATGTGCTGATGGAATACGGCACAGGGGCAATAATGGCGGTTCCAGCGCATGACCAGCGTGATTTTGAGTTTGCTAAAAAATATAATCTGCCTATTAGGCAAGTAATAAAAGCCCCAAGCCCCAAGCCCCAAGCCCCAAGCCCCAAGCGAGCCTATGAAGGCGAGGGAGCTCTAATAAATTCTGAAAAATATAATGGCTTAAGCAGTCAAGAGGCGAAAGAAAAAATTACTGCTGACCTGCAAAAAAAAGGATTGGCTGAAAAGAAGGTTCTTTATCGCTTGCGCGATTGGCTAATTTCTCGCCAGCGATATTGGGGGACGCCTATCCCGATCATCTACTGCCCGAAATGTGGAACTCTGCCTCTCCCGGGAAAAGACCTTCCCGTAGTTCTCCCCCGAGATGTCCAGTTTAAACCGGGAGGCGAATCCCCTCTGAAAAGAAAAAGCAACTTCATTCAAACCACCTGTCCGAAATGCGGCTCTTTAGCCAGGCGGGAAGCGGATACAATGGACACCTTTATTGACTCTTCTTGGTATTATTTAAGGTATCTCTCTCCTCAAGATAAAAAGGATGCCTTTAATAGTTCACTGGTGAACCGGTGGCTGCCGGTTAACCAATATATTGGTGGAGTAGAACACGCTATTATGCACCTTCTTTATGCTCGTTTTATTAACAAGTTTCTCTATGACTGTGAATTCGTCAACTTCAACGAACCCTTTACCTCTCTCTTCACTCAGGGAATGGTAATCAAGGATGGGTTGAAAATGTCCAAATCAAAAGGTAATGTCGTCTATCCGGACACCCTAATTGAGAAATACGGCGCCGATGCAGTGCGGCTCTATATTCTCTTTATTGCTCCGCCAGGCAAGGATGTAGAATGGAACAGTGAAGGAGTTGCTGGAATGTGGCGATTTCTGAAGAAGGTGGAGAGAATCGGGTTGCGGGTAGAGGGTGGTGGAAAGCGGAAAGAAAGAGAACAAAAGATAGAAAAGAATTTGCAAAGAGAAATCCATAAAACAATTAAAAAGGTTACTGAAGATATGGAGAGATTTCACTTTAATACCGCCATCAGTTCAATTATGGAATTGGTAAATTACCTTTCCCGTTTCCCGTTTCCCGTTTCCCGTTTCCCCCTAGAAACAATCATTTTATTGCTTGCCCCTTTTGCCCCCCATTTCTGTGAAGAAATCTGGCAGAATGTCCTTAAAAACAAAGGAAGTGTATTTAAACACCCGTGGCCAAGATATGAGTCTCGATTTATTCAACCAGAAAAGGCACTAATCATCGTGCAAGTGAATGGCAAACTGCGAGCGAAGATAGAAGTGGAAAGGGATATTTCGGAGAAAGAGCTAAAAGAGCTCGTTTTGAAAGAAGAACAACTAAAAAAATGGCTCACTAAGCCGATAAAGAAGATTGTTGTTGTGCCTAATCAAATAGTTAATATAGTAATATAATGAACTACCGGCAAATCTTAAAAAAAAATATAGACAATCTTACTTCTCAAATCCGAGAGTTAGAAAAGCTCTGCGAAGATAAAGAGATATTTCCCTTAGCCAAAGAGGAAATAGAGAAACTAAAATCGGAAAAAGCGGCTCTCGAGGAAGAACTGACTTTGTCCGAAGTTTCGCTTCGGACAAAAGAAAACCCGAGCTTTCAACATAGGAATGTGATTATGGAGATTCGAGCAGGCACAGGTGGAGAAGAAGCTGCTCTCTTTGCTGCCGATTTATTCAGAATGTATACTCGCTTTGCTGAAAAGAAGGGCTGGAAGATTGAAACATTAGATACTCATATCAGTGAGAAGGGGGGATTTAAACAGGTAGTATTTTCGATCAAAGGAAAGGATGCTTATCAAAAATTGCAATATGAAAGCGGGGTACACCGGGTCCAGAGGATTCCCAAAACCGAAGCCCGCGGGCGCATCCACACCTCAGCGGTCTCGGTCTATGTAATGCCCGAGGCTGAGGATGTAGAAATAAAAATAAAACCCGAGGATTTAAAGATTGATGTCTTTCGCTCTTCAGGACCGGGCGGGCAGAGTGTAAATACTACGGATTCAGCGGTGCGACTCACCCATCTACCCAGCGGAATTGTAGTAACCTGCCAGGACGAACGTTCGCAATATAAAAATAAACTAAAGGCAATGCGAGTCTTAAAGACAAGGCTTCTGGACAGATTAAACAAAGAAAAACAAGGAAAAATTTCTCAAGAGCGACGGGAAAAGATTGGCCGGGGTGACCGCAGTGAGAAGATTAGAACCTATAACTTTCCTCAACAAAGGCTAACCGACCACCGGATTAACTTCAAGACAAATTTAAATACTATCCTGGAAGGGAATTTAGAAACGCTCTTTGAAAGATTGAATTATTATAAAAATTAGTCCTTTTCCTCTATCTTTATGTGATATCGGTAACCTCCGATATTCTCTCTTGAACAACCCGCAGGGAGTGGAGAGATTGCTTTGCCTTTAGCTTTGCCTTTGCCTTTAGCTTTAGCAGGCTTTTTTTACCTCAACATCTAATTTCTT
>MZGK01000032.1 GCA_002085025.1 Candidatus Omnitrophica bacterium 4484_213 | reverse complement strand
GTTCCGATTTGTTAATGCCGGGCTGCAGAGAAGCTAATACAATCCTTAAACGCTCTTCAGGATTCTGAATTTTACGGTAAAGATTTTTTGTTTCCATTGAGACCTCCTTTGTAATTCTATTATACCTCAGGAGATCTCAAAACTTTAACAAATTCTTAAGGCTAAAAAGTTAATTAAGATTATAAACAAAACAACTCTGCTTCGTTTTGGTCATTGGTTATTGAATATTGGGGTTTGTTTGTATTTTGGTTATTGTATTTTGTATTTTACTTAACCGCTTCCAGCTACGCAACCCTTCAAGCTTCAACGGTATATAATATTTGGCTTGAGGTGAGAATAATGTCAAACGATAGTATTTTAGAACAGGGTAAAGAGGTTCTCCAAATTGAAGCCGCAGCGATTTCACAGCTGATTAAGCATTTAGATGAAAATTTTGTCGCCGCAGTGGAACTGCTTTATCACTCCAAAGGAAGGGCGATAATTATCGGGATGGGCAAGCCGGGGATAATCGCTAGAAAACTCTCGGCAACCTTTGCCTCTACAGGCACTCCGAGTTTCTTTCTTCATTCGGCAGAAGCAGCACATGGCGATTTAGGAATGCTGACCAAGGACGATGTAGCTGTGATTTTGTCTAATAGCGGCGAGACCGAAGAGATAATCAAGATTCTTCCCTCTATAAAAAAGCTTGAGTTAAAGATAATTTCGCTCACCGGAAATTTAAGTTCTACATTAGCCCAAAATAGCGATATAGTCCTGAATACAAAGGTAGAAAAAGAGGCTTGTAAATTAGGTTTGGCGCCGACAGCAAGCACAACAGCAATGTTGGCAATGGGCGATGCCTTAGCCATAGTTCTTTTACAGAAAAGAGGATTTAAGAAAGAGGATTATGCCTTTTTTCACCCGGGGGGTGCATTGGGAAAGCGACTGTTATTAAAGGTAGAAGACATAATGCGTCAGAATGAAGCAAATCCACTGGTTAAAGAGAATGAATTAATAAAAGATGTTTTATTGAAGATAACCCAAGCCCGTGCGGGAGCAGCGAGTGTGGTAAACGAGGAAGGAATTCTAACAGGAATCTTTACTGATGGCGACCTCCGACGACATCTAAAAGAAGATATAAATTTGCTTGAAATAGAGGTGGGTAAAATAATGACCAGAAACCCCATCGTTATTGGTAAAGAAAAATTGGTTGCCGAATGCCTGAAGATTTTTGAGCAGGGGAAAATTGATGAAATCCCGGTAGTTGATGAAAATAATAAGCCAGTTGGTTTGTTGGATATACAGGATGCGATAAAAGCGGGAATAACATAAGAAACATCTGCGAATTACGAATATCTTACGAATATACGAACAAGAACATTAGTATATTCGTATAGATTAGTAAATTCGTTGATGTCTTAATTAAACATTAGAGCAATTAGAAATTTATGCAACCAGAACTTATCGAAAAATTTAGAAGGATTAAATTACTTCTCCTAGATGTTGACGGGGTTCTCACCGATGGAAGGATAATTTTTGGCAGCAGAGATGAACTAAAATTTTTTGATGTCCAGGATGGCTTAGGGATTGTTCTATTGCGGCGGGCAGGGATTGATTCAATGATCATTACCGCCAAAAAGTCAAAAGCAGTGATCAGAAGGGCAAAGGATATGGAGATAAAAGAGGTCTATCAGAATAGCCGTAATAAATTAAAGATTTATAACAAGATTTTGGGGAGATATAAAATCCCTCCGCAAGAAATTGCTTTTATCGGCGACGAAATAATTGATATTCCCGTTTTGGAAAAAGTAGGTTTGAGTATTAGCGTTCCAAATGCTCGTCAAGAGGTTAAAGAAAAAGTAGATTACATTACCAGGAAGCAAGGTGGAAGGGGAGCAGTGCGAGAGGTTTGTGACCTAATTTTAAAGACACAGGGGAAGTGGGAAAAGGCAATCGTTCAGCTATGATTTTGGGCGTAACTGGTAGCTTTGGAACAGGTAAAACTACTGTCTGTCAGATGTTTAAGGAATTAGGGGCAGAGGTAATCGATGCCGATGAAATCTCTCATAATATTTTAGAGAAGGATGAGATTCAAAACCGGGTTAAGAAATTATTTAATTTATCCTTCCAGCAATCCCCCCGGGAATTTCGCTCTCAGATTGCCAAAATTGTATTTAAGAGCAAAGAGAACATACAGAAGTTAGAGAAAATTCTTCATCCCTTGATAATTAAAGAGATAAAAGAAGAAATATCTAAGGCAAAAGGAAAGATAGCTGTGCTTGACGGCCCGCTACTTATTGAGCGAGGATTAGATAAGATTGTAGATGAAATAGTTGTAGTTACTGCCTCTTTAGAAAACCAAATCTCTCGAGCTCAGAAGAGGGGCTTTTCTCAAAGGGAGGTTCTGGAAAGGACAGAATATCAACTTCCTTTATCCGAGAAGCTAAAGCAAGGCGATTTTATAGTTGATAACAACGGAAAAATAGAGAAGACAAAGGAGCAAGTAAGAAAAATATATGAATTGTGTAAGGCAAAATCTTAAGTAATTCCCTACCAGGGCATTGGTGCGGGGGTAAACATTCTTTCTCGCCCACGGAGGAGCAAGGCTTTCTAACGACTTGAGGGCTTCGGTCGAGGTTTCGTCTTGTAACTAAATTACAGGAGTAACCAATGAATGAGACAATGAATATCAGTGATTTAAAAAAGATGAATATGGCAGAGCTCGCCAAAACCGCTCGCAGTTTAAAAATCAATGGAATAAGCGGTTTAAGAAAACAGGACCTTATTTTTAAAATTCTGCAGACCCAGATTGAAAAGAACGGTTTGATATTTGGAGAAGGTGTTTTGGAAACCTTACAGGATGGTTTTGGTTTCCTAAGAAGCCCTAATTATAATTATCTTCCCTGTCCTGATGATATCTATGTTTCTCCTTCGCAAATTAGGAAATTCAATTTGCGCAAAGGAGATACAGTGAGCGGACAGATTCGTCCGCCCAAAGAGGGAGAAAAATACTTCGCTTTGTTAAAGATAGAAGCGGTTAATTTCGAAAATCCCGACGAGATAAGGGATAAAATCCTATTTGACAATTTAGTTCCTATTTATCCTGATAAGAGATTCACCCTGGAGACCACTCCTGACGAGATTTCTATGCGGGTAATGGATTTGCTCACCCCAGTGGGAAGGGGACAGCGGGGGCTAATTGTTGCTCCGCCCTACAGCGGCAAAACTGTCTTATTGCAAAAGTTTGCCAATAGCATTACTGCCAATCATCCTAATGTATTTCTGATTGTTTTGCTTATTGACGAACGACCAGAAGAGGTTACTGATATGCAACAGTCAGTAAAAGGAGAGGTAATCAGCTCTACCTTTGATGAGCCGCCAGAAAGGCATATCCAAGTTGCCGAGATGGTTTTGGAAAAAGCGAAGAGATTGGTAGAGTATAAACGGGATGTAATAATCCTTTTGGACAGCATTACTCGCCTGGCGCGGGCTTATAATGCAGTTATGCCCCACAGTGGTAAGATACTTTCCGGAGGAATAGATGCTGGAGCTTTGCAAAAGCCGAAAAGATTTTTTGGGGCCGCTCGCAATATAAAAGAAGGGGGAAGTTTAACCATTGTTGCCACAGCTTTAGTAGATACAGGGAGTCGAATGGACGATGTCATCTTTGAGGAGTTTAAGGGAACTGGGAATATGGAGTTGCAATTAGACCGTAATCTCTTCCAGCGTCGAATTTATCCTGCTATTGATATAAAACGCTCAAATACGCGCCGAGAAGAATTGCTTCTGGGCCCAGAAGAATTGAATAAGATTTGGTTGCTGAGAAAGATGCTGCAAGAGCTGAGTAGCGTAGAAGCAATGGAGTTATTGGTAGGGAAGTTGAAGAAGGTAAAAACCAATGAGGAGTTTTTAGCGGCAATAAAAAATAAATGAAGCCACAATTTAGGCGACTGCAAGGAGACTAAGTTGTATGCCTACCTGCCGGCAGGCAGGGCTGAATTTACCCAGCACTAATTTTCATAGATAACAATAACCATTTTATTTGAGGTTATAATACTGTTATCTATAAATTAGGTTTGTATCTCAAAAATTAGTGCTGGGTTCAATGCGTCCAAATAACCCAGCACTTTCTGAAAGTGCTGGGTTATGGGCTTATTAAATGAGAGAGGGAATCCATCCAAAATATGAGGAAACCACAATTACCTGCGCCTGTGGTAATGTAATCCATACCCGTTCTACCAAGGAAAATATCCATGTAGAAATTTGCTCTAAATGTCATCCCTTTTTTACCGGTAAAGAGAAATTGGTAGATTCTATGGGCCGGGTAGAAAAATTCAGGAAAAAATATGGGAAATAACAGTAGGCAATTGGGAATTGGGAATTTTATTTTGCCTACTGCATACTGCCTAC
This sequence comes from Candidatus Omnitrophica bacterium 4484_213, assembly GCA_002085025.1. Classification (GTDB taxonomy): domain Bacteria; phylum Omnitrophota; class 4484-213; order 4484-213; family 4484-213; genus 4484-213. Next base: position 2,408 of record MZGK01000032.1, on the reverse strand, counting down.
TGCCAACTGATTTCTGACGAGTGAAGCGAGGAGGTTGTGCGCATATTAGGAATTGACCCGGGAACAGTTATTACCGGTTTTGGAGTGGTAGAAAAGAAAGAGAATAAATTGAGAGTTATTGATTACGGAATAATAAAACCGAAAAGTAGATTAAGCCTTGTCCAGCGATTAAAGTATATTTATAAGGAGATTAATCAAATAATCAAGAAAAACAATTTAGATATTCTAGTTATTGAGGATATATTCTTTCATAAGAATTTCCGCTCAGCGGCAAAAATCGGGGAAGCGAGGAGTGTAGCAATATTAGCAGCGGCAAATCAAAATTTAGAGGTGATAGAGTATCTTCCTACCGAGATAAAACAATCTGTGATCGGGAATGGAAGGGCATCAAAGGTGCAGGTGCAAAATATGGTAAAAAGAATATTAGGGCTTTCTGAAATTCCTTTTTCAGATGCCGCCGATGCTTTAGCCGCCGCTATTTGCCATTGCCATAAAGCAAAATCCTAAACTTACTATCAACTAATTACGAATCTGCTACGAATATACGAATGTAAACATCTACGAATTACGAATTTTTTACGAATTTACGAATAAGAGGCATTTGTATTATTCGTATATTCGTATAGATTAGTAAATTCGTAGATATTTTATGTTCAACTATATTCAAGGAATACTAAAAGTAAAGAAATTAGAGTATATAGTTGTTGATGTTAACGGAGTTGGTTATCAACTCTCTGTTCCTCTATCCACCTTTGAGAAGCTCGGCGATTTAGAGACAAAGGTCAAGATTTTTGTTTATCTTCATTTCTCCACTTCCGGGCCAACCAGCAATGTTAAGCTTTATGGATTTCTCACTCAAGAGGAAAAGGACCTATTTAAATCGCTTATTTCTATTTCCGGAATTGGCCCACGCATAGCCCTCACTATTTTATCGGGGAGTTCGGTAAAGGACTTCCAGAAGGCGGTCTCTGAAGAGAACTATCAGGTACTTACTGTTGTTCCCGGGATTGGCCGAAAAACCGCCCAACGGCTGATTCTTGAACTCAAAGAGAAGATAGAGTTTTCTTTCTCCAAGGAGGAGAAGGGTATAGAGAGAGATGCCTTAGCCGCTTTAATCTCGCTGGGATATAAAAGACAGGCAGCCGAACAGACGATAAAACGGGTGCTATTAGATAAAAAAGAGATAAATTTAGAAGAACTCATTAGAGAAACATTAAAACTTATCTAAGAGATTACCCGCCTCTGAGAGTGGTGAGTAGAGAATAGATGGGAGTTATTATGGCAAAAGGTCATATAACGCCTTTAAGGGAAAAGGGGGATGTAGAATACGAGAATATTTTGCGTCCGTATTCCTGGAAGGATTTTATTGGTCAAGAGAAGTTAAAGAAAAATCTGAGGGTGTTTATTCAAGCAGCTAAGCAGAGGCAGGAGTGCTTAGACCATATTCTCTTTTTTGGCCCACCTGGTTTAGGAAAAACAACTTTAGCCTATATTGTAGCTAAAGAAATGGATGTTGAAATAAAGGTTTCTTCAGGAACTATCCTCGAGCGCCCAGGAGACTTAGTTGGTTTACTTACCAATTTAGAGAAAGGGAGGGTGCTCTTTATTGATGAGATTCATCGGCTTCCCCGGATTGTCGAGGAGTATCTTTACTCAGCAATGGAGGATTATTCTTTGGACATAATGATTGATAAAGGTCCCAACGCTCGTTCTTTAAAGTTGCATTTATTTGCTTTTACTTTGATAGGGGCTACTACTCGCAGTGGGTTACTCACCTCTCCGTTAAGGTCGCGTTTCGGAGTAATTAGTCGCCTTGATTATTATCCCCCCGAAGACCTCTACAAAATTATTCTCAACTCCAGCAAAATTCTGAATATAAGCATTGATGAAGAAGGAGCAAGAGAGATTGCTTTGCGTTCGCGGGGAACCCCGCGCATCGCCAATCGTCTGTTAAGAAGAATAAGAGACTACGCTCAAGTAGAAGGAAAGGGAAAAATTAGCAAAGAAATTGTTGAAAAGGCCTTAGAGATGTTAGAGGTGGATAAAGCCGGTTTGGATGAAATGGACAAAAGAATTTTAGAAACAATTATAACTAAATTTAAGGGAGGACCGGTAGGGATAAACACAATTGCTGTGGCTGTAGGAGAAGAGGAGGATACATTAGAAGAAATCTATGAACCCTATCTTATTCAGGAGGGTTTTTTGCAACGCACTCCCCAGGGGCGAATAGCCACTGAAAAAGCATATAAGCATTTTAAATTTCCTTTTTTAAGTAATAGACAAAAAAGATTGATTTAGATAAATTATACAAGTGCCATTAATGTTTAGTTTAGGAAAATTTTTGATTGTTAGCGGAATAATTTTCATCGCTTTAGGGATAATACTTATTTTAGCCAAAGATATCCCTT
>MZGK01000004.1 GCA_002085025.1 Candidatus Omnitrophica bacterium 4484_213 | reverse complement strand
TTTTATAGAATTCAAGATTAGATTTACTGCTTTCGTTTCTTTTTTTAAATCTTTGGCAAATTGAATTATTGTTTCTTCATATACTGCTGGTTCATTTTTCTTAAAGGCAACTATTGCATAACCATAAAATTCATTTGCTAATCTATCTACTTCTCTATAAAATTCTTGAAAGAAAGCTTCACTATACTCTCCTTTCTGTTTTGCTTCTTCCCCTATCATCCTTGCACTATTTTGCACCATTTCCTTCTCTACCTCAAATGCACTCTCCAGTCCTCTTCTTTTTATTTTTAATGAAACAAGGTTGATTAACAAAGAACGGTAATCTTGACTGCTTGGCCTTTCTTGTTTGATATACTGCTCTAAAGCTGGATAGGCATATTTTTGGGCTATCAAACCCACCATTTTACTTATCACAAATTTCTTCTGTTGATTCATATGACTGGCAAATCTTAATACTGTGAGATAGTTCTTTAATGCTAAGTCTGGCCTGCCTTTCCTTTCGTATAATCTTCCTTCAAGCATCACTAATCCTGCCAATCTGTATTGTTTAGTATGCTGAGGCATTGGCGTAGCGGCTGTCATTTTAATTTCTTTACCAAAGGTAAAGTCGCAGTTCTCTAATTTGGTTGCTCTTTTGAATTCATCTATAGCTGCTTGGTTCTCTCTTAAAATCTCTTTCACTTGCTCATTCTCACTTACCCAGCCATTTTCTCTGATATCTTTTGTCTTTCCCCAAAAATCTCGGGGAATATCAGTTAGCATAGAACTTGCCTTTTCATAAAGCACAGCGGCATTGGTTTCATTATTAGCTGCTTCCTCGGCAAAAGCAGAAGAAGAGCTCAAACAAACAAAAAGAAATAAAACTAATCCTGTTTTCTGCAATTGTTTTTTAAACATTGCTTCTTCTTTTTATTTCTTCCCAATCCAATCCATCATTGCCCGTAGTTTTTTACCGATGAGCTCAATGGGATGATTCTCGTCGCGTTTGCGCAGGGCATTAAAGACTGGCCGCCCCGCTCTATTCTCCAGAATCCACTCCCGGGCAAACTCTCCTTTTTGGATTTCACCCAGAATCTTGCGCATCTCTTTTCTTGTTTCTTCGTTGATAATCCGCTTTCCCCGGGTCAAATCACCATATTCAGCAGTATCGCTCACCCTCTGGCGCATCCCCTGAATTCCCATCTCATAAATCATATCGGTAATCAACTTCAATTCGTGCATACACTCAAAATAGGCAATCTCGGGTTGATAGCCGGCGTTAATCAGGGTTTCAAATGCGGCTTTGATTAATTCACTAACCCCTCCACAAAGCACTACCTGTTCGCCAAAGAGGTCGGTTTCAGTTTCCTCTTTAAAGGTGGTTTCAATTACCCCGGCACGCGTCCCACCAATTCCCTTGGCATAAGCCAATCCCAATTGGACGGCTTTGCCCGTATACTCTTGAAATATCGCCAGAAGGCAAGGAACCCCTTTTCGTTCTATGAACATCTGGCGGAGCAAACTACCCGGTCCCTTCGGAGCAATCATAAACACATCAATATTCTTGGGAGGGACAATTTGATTGAAATGAATATTGAATCCGTGAGAAAAAACAAGAGCATTGCCTTCTCTCAGATTTTTTTCCACCGCCTCTTTATACACCTTTGCCTGAACATCATCCTGGGTAAGCATCTGAATAATGTCGCATTCCTGGCTAATCTCTTCGGCAGTCAGAGGCTTGAATTTATCCTCCTCTGCTTTCTTGTAATTTTCACTTCCCTTTAAATCGCTTACTTGGACATCCAGACCGCTATCTCTCAGATTCAATGCCTGTGCCCGCCCCTGAATTCCATAACCGATTATCCCGATTTTCCTGCCCTTCAATATATTCAAATCAGCATCCTTATCATAATACACCTTCGCCATTTTATACCTCCTTTCCTTTCTCGCGAAGCGAGAACCGAAGCCCGCCTACGAGCGTAGGCGGGCTGAGGATAGTCCCGACGAAGTCGAGACGCTTTTTATCCTTTCTTCCTTTCTCGCGAAGCGAGAACCGAAGCCCGCCAATTTTCTTTTAAGGACAATAGAGAAGTTATCCTTAATTATACCTGAAGCCTTAGCGTAGGCAAGCTGAGAATAGCTATAGAGGATTATACTTTCCTTTGGTAAATCCCCTAAGACCCAAGGCCAAATATAATTTGCGGAGCAAACCTCGCTTCTTATCCTGTCTTCTCTTCCAAAAGTTCTTCAATAATCTGGGTGTGAAATTTTCCCTCCCAGAATGCCTCGCTGACAAAAATTTCTCTGTGTAAAGGAATGGTGGTTTTAACTGGTTCAACAACGAACTCGTCTAAGGCCCGTTGCATAATCAAAATTGCCTCCTCACGGGTTTTGCCATAAGTGATTAACTTAGCAATCATTGAATCATAATAGGGAGAGATCAGAAAACCCGCATAAGCGGCAGTATCTAAACGTACTCCTCGCCCACCAGGAGCAAGCCAGAGTTCGATTTTTCCCGGTGAAGGGGAGAAATTATCTCTCCAATCTTCGGCATTAATCCGGCACTCAATCGCCCAACCCTTAATTTCTATGTCTTTTTGTTGATAGGCAAGTTTTTCTCCGGCAGCAATTTTAATTTGCTCTTTTATCAAATCTATGCCAGTTACGAGCTCGGTTATTGGGTGTTCCACCTGAATACGGGTATTCATTTCCATAAAGTAGTAATTGTTATCTTTATCCAACAGAAACTCCACTGTCCCGGCACCGCGATAATCTATATTCTTGGCGCATCGAACAGCGAGCCTTCCCATCTTTTGGCGGAGATTTTTATCTATTTTGAGAGAAGGGGCTTCCTCAATCAATTTTTGATGCCTCCTCTGGATAGTACAATCCCTTTCTCCTAAATGGATAATATTTCCGTAATTGTCAGCGAGAATTTGAAACTCAATATGTCGTGGCTTCTGGATATATTTCTCAATATAGACATCGGGATTATTGAAATTTGCCTCGGCTTCGGCTTGAGCAGTGGTTAAAGAATTTACTAAACTCACTTCATTATGGGCAACTCGCATTCCCTTTCCGCCCCCACCACCCGCAGCTTTAACTATTATTGGATAGCCAGTTTTCTTGACAACCTCTAAGGCATCATTCTTATTCTTGATTATCTTACTTCCCGGAATCACTGGAATACCTATTTTTTCGGCATTCTCACGAGCAAGGGATTTATTACCCATTGTTTTAATATTTTCCGGGGTTGGGCCAATGAATTTAATCTGACAGGATTCGCAAATCTCAGCAAAATGGGTATTTTCAGCCAGAAACCCATAACCGGGATGGATAGCATCAACATCGGTAATTTCGGCGGCGCTGATTATACTGGGGATATTAAGATAACTGCTGCTGCTAACTGAATCTCCGATACATACCGCCTCATCAGCAAATCTGACTGGCAAGGAATCTTTATCTGCCTTAGAATACACTGCTACTGTTTTAATGCCTAATTCCCTGCAGGCACGAATTATTCTCAAGGCAATCTCTCCCCGATTGGCAATAAGGATTTTGTTAAACATAGGCTTCGCAAGGTTTTAATCTGGATAATCGGTGTTAATCTGCGTAACCATCTATTAAAAACAACGGCTGGTCAAATTCTACTGCTTCTCCGTTTTCTACTAAAATCTCTTTTATCTTCCCCTTTGTTTCCGACTTAATTTCATTCATTACCTTCATTGCCTCGATAATACAAAGGGTTTGGTCCTTTTCTATCTCGTCACCCACTTCTACAAAGGGCTCGGCATCCGGAGAAGAAGCACGATAAAATGTCCCTACGATTGGAGACTTAATTTGCTTGAATTTTTTTTCCTGCTTTAAATCTGGCGAGGGCTTTTCACCTGCTGCCTCTTTGGAAGTAAATACCTCCTGTACTATTTTTTTTCCTTTCTTCCTTAAATGAATCTTCCAATCCCCCTTCTCAATCTCTATCTCTTCTAATTTATTCTTATTCATTAAGGCAATTAAATCTTCGACTTCTTTTAAATTCATTTGCCCCCCTGCTATAACTTCGTTATAGCTGATTATTCACCCCGTTAAATAGCGGCTTCGCCGCTCCGCTATGGGCGGATTTAACGGGGCAAGGAGATTATAAAAGATTACAGGTGCAATTATCAGCAACTTCTCTATTGCTGATATAAGGAATCAGAGATTTCTCTCCCCAATAAATAATCGCTGTAATCTGCTTTTAATCGTTGTAATCAGACATCCTGATTTTTAGGATGTCTATACCCGCGAGATATACTTCCTGCTACGCGTATCAATCTTTACCCTATCTCCTTTTTCAATAAACATCGGTACTTGAATTACCGCCCCGGTTTCTACCTTTGCCTTTTTATAATTTCTCTGGGCAGTATCTCCTTTAGCCGCTGGCTCAACCTCTGTTATTTGCAATTCAATAAAATTGGGAAGATTTATATCCAAAATTTCTTTATTGTAAAAAGAGATAATCACCGGATTATTCTCTAGAAGCAGATCTTTTATTCCTTCCACCTTTTCCGGAGGCAATTCAATCTCCTCAAAATCCTCCTCATCCATAAAATGATATTTACTATTGCGATAGAGGTATTGCATTCTCCTCTGTTCAACGAATATCTCTTCTACCTTTGTTTCTGGTCTTAAGGTCCTATCAATGATTGCCCCGTTATTTAGATTCTTGAGTTTTATCCGCACAAAGGCACCGCCTTTGCCCGGCTTAATATGTTGAAACTCAAGAATAGAATAAAGCACACCTTCGTATCTAATCACCATCCCTGTTTTGAATTGATTGGGGAGAATCATAATGCTATCATCTACAAATAACGAATCCCTTACGAATTTACGAATAAAAGAAAGATCTACGAATTACGAATTTTTTACGAATTTACGAATAAAAACATTCGTATATTCGTATAGATTAGTAAATTCGCTGATGTCTCAATTAGACATTAGTGCAATTAAAAAATTAGAAATTGAAAGATTATCTCTATCTCCGCTAATGCCCACTCAAAATGCAAAACTTCTAATTTAATTCTGCTAATTTTGCTACGATTGTCTCTCCAAACTTCTTTGCCGCCTGCGGGCCATTGGCGGTGATAATATTGCCATCAATCTCTACATCCTTGCCGGTATAGACTGCTCCCTGTTTTACCAAATCATCTTTCACCGACGGAAAAGCAGTAACCTTTTTATCTTTCAAAATTCCTGCCTGAGCTAAAGTATTGGGAGCAATGCAAATGGCACAGACCAATTTGTCTTGAGCAAGCATCTCGCGGGCAATTGAATGTGCCTTTTGATTATTAAAATATTCACTTGAGCCCATTCCTCCGACAAAGATAACACAATCATAATCTTCCACTTGCACATCATTGAGTAAGATGTCCACCTGGGCGGCCAAACCATAACTTCCATAAGCAGTGTCCGTTTTAGAAGAAGCAACCGTTATTTTTGCCCCGGCATTTTCCAAAATCTCCCGCGGGTGCTTATACTCTTCATCGCGGAAATCCCGATGGGCAATAACCATTAAAACCTTCTTACCTTCGATCTTCATCTCTCCTCCCTCACTTATCTTGAAAACAACTCCCATTAGAATTAAACATAGAATTAGAAAAAAACTAAATCTTCGCATTTTAATAAACCCCTTATTTTTGCGTTTTCGCTTCTTTTTTGCACTTTTGCAGAACCGCAAAATTGCTAAAATCTCGCCAAAAACGCAAAAGTTGGTAAATGCAGAAAAAAGAAATTGTATTTATTTTGCGCTTTAGCGGTTTTTGCGTCTTGCGGTTCTGGTGCCGGGAGTCGGACTCGAACCGACACGCCCATAAAGGACATGGGATTTTAAGTCCCAGGCGTCTACCAATTCCGCCATCCCGGCAGAATATCAGAAAACAGTCTACAGTTAATAACTCTTACCTTCGGTGAGCAAGAAAAATGGAACAGCGCCCCGAAGTTTCGGGGCTATCCTCCTCGTTTGCTCGCTTTGCTCGCGCACTCGTCGGCTCTCGCTTCGCGAGTAAGGAATGGAGGCGCGAATCGGATTCGCACCGATGTAAACGGTTTTGCAGACCGCTGCCTAACTTCTCGGCCATCGCGCCCAAAAGCTAAACATAAACTAACTTTTTCCTGTTTTGGTTTAATAGACGCCTTAGTAGCGGCAATCAAAAGCTCGCTGGCATCCAGAATTTCTAACAAAACAGGATGTTTATCTTGGGAAAATGAACAATTATCGGCCCTGCTTCCTCGGCATAATCTATCTGCCGACGGGAAACCTCAACCAACATTATGTCTTTCTCTCTATCGTAGTTAATCTTCATAGCGTTCTCTTCTTTCCTCACTCGCCATAGGCGAGAGCCGAGGCCTCGAAGTTTCAGGGCTGAGGATACTCCTGACGAAGTCGGGAGGCTTCTTGTTTTTACCTAATCTATCTTTGGTCATTTGGGCCCCCTATAGACTATGGAGAGTAACCCTCCATAGTGCTCCATATTTTTTCCACCTTTCTAATCACCTTTTCGGCAATTTTCTCCTTCTCCGTATTACTAAATTTCTCCACACCTCCATCTCCATCTAAAATCGCCCCGGAAATTCTGTTTTCTCCGAAAGGATTCTTTGTTTTGCTAATTCTATTAGCGACAATAAAATCTAAATTTTTTTTAAGTAATTTTTCTCGGCTATTCTCTAACCACTTTCTACTTTCTAAACTAAATCCCACTAAAATTTTATCCGCCTTTTTCTTCCCTAACTCAAATAAGATATCCGGATTTTGCCTAAGTTTTAAAACAAGAGTTTTTGTTTTTTTAATCTTTTGCTTGGCTATTCTCTGAGGGCGATAATCAGAGACGGCGGCGGTCATTATCAGAGAGTCCACATCGCCAAAATACCTCTTCACCGCTGATTGCATCTGTAGCGTATTTACTACGGAAACAAATTTAACCTTAGAGGGAGGTTTTAAATCTGTCGGTGCTGAAATTAAAACAACCCTGTGCCCTCTTTTTCGAGCCATCTCTGCCAAGGCATAGCCCATTTTGCCCGTAGAAAGATTGGACAAAAAGCGCACCGGATCAAGCATCTCTCGGGTCGCCCCGGCGGTGATTAAAATTCTTAACACTGATTTCACTGATGAAAAAACACTGATGACACTGATATTAGATACTGATAAATTATTAGTGCAATCATTTTTAATCAGTGCAATCGGTGCTTTAGCACTACCTCAACAATTGTCTCCACCGAAGCCAGATGACCTTCTCCTTTCTCTCCGCAAGCCAAATCTCCGTAGACAGGGGAGATAAATTGGTATCTCCTTTTTTGCAATCGTTTTATATTCTCCTGGACAATAGCGTTTTGATACATATTATCATTCATTGCCGGGGCGAGCAAAACCTTTGCTTTTGTAGCAATGACTATATTGGTGAGTAGATCGTCACAAATCCCATTGGCGAGTTTACCAATAATATTAGCCGTAGCCGGAGCAAGCAAAATAAGCCCTGCCCTTTCAGCCAAAGAGATATGCAGAGGCTCTTTATTCTTCTCAAACATCTCTATAAAAACAGGATTCTTAGAAATGGTCTGGAAAGTCAAAGGAGAGACAAATTTAGTGGCTACTGAGGTCATTACTACCTGGACATTACTTCCCTTTTTGGTTAATTGGTTGACTATCTCTATGGCTTTATAGGCAGCAATACTCCCGCTTACCCCTACGATAATATCCTTAATCATAATTTCCCCTGTTTGAGTTCTTCCAGAGCAATGGTAATAAAATTCGACGAGTCAATATCTACCAGTTTTTTTGCCCCTTTGCTCAATTCCTTCGCTCGTTCAAAGACCAGCTGGGTTAATTTATACATTCCGCCAGCTTTTTTTAATAATTCATCATTAGGAATATGTATCACAGCTTACATCCCTCCGCTCTTATTATTGCCTTGATATCCCCTGTGCACTCTTTTAAATCTTTATTGATTACCAGATAATCGTATTTATTTATCTGCTCTATCTCCTGGTAAGCAAGTTTTAATCTTTGAGCAATCTCCTTCCTGTTTTCCGTTTTTCTATTTTCCAGTCTCTTCTTTAACTCTCTCAGAGAAGGAGGAGCGATAAATATAAGCACTGCTTGCTTCCTGTATTTCCTCTTTATCTGTTTTGCTCCCTTGACATCAATCTCTAATAGAACATTTCCCTTTTTTATTTCTTTCTCCAAAAACTGCTTGGGTGTGCCGTAATAATTGCCCAATACCCTTGTCCACTCGGCAAATTCACTCTTCTCTATCTTTCTCTTGAACGCTCTTTCCGAGACAAAAAGATAATCCTTTTTGTCTTTCTCCCCCTGACGCGGTGGACGGGTAGTCCAGGAAACAGAATAAACCAATGGGCATTGTTTTAAAAGATGTTTTCTAATTGTTGTCTTTCCTCCTCCAGAGGGCGAGGAGAGAACGAAGATTTTGCCCATTTTCATCACTGATTAAAATGATTACACTGATAGAAAACCTCCACTGATTACACTGATGTATTATCAGTGACATCAGTGTTTATTTATCAGTGTTATCAGTGTTATAATCTCCCCTTTAAACTCTCTGGCTGAACACTAGAAAGAATAATATAATCGCTGTCCGTAATGATAACCGCCCGCGTCTTTCGCCCATTGGTAACATCCACCAATTTACCCCTTCTTTTTACCTCGGAAATCAATCTCTTTACGGGAGCAGAATCCGGAGTAACAATCGCTACAATCCTTTCGGCAAAAACCAAATTTTCAAAACCTAAGTTGACTACCTTTTTATCCCTTCTCCTTTCTCTTTTCATAAGATATATCTCGCTCTGGTTGGTATTAATCGCGGTAATCTTCTTTTAATCTGTGTAATCGGGCATCCGCTGAGGTGGATGCTATATATATTATATTTTTTCTTGGCTTTTTGTCAAATTTAGCGAAGCTAAATTTGATTCTGAGGAGTTCCAATGAAAGTCGGAACGGCGAAAGTTCTAAGGCCTTTCGCCAAATTTTGCGAAGCAAAATTTGATGCCGAGTCCCGTTTTATCGGGACGAAGTACCTCATGTCCTTCGCTTCGCTCAGGATCACCCAGCACTTTCAGAAAGTGTTGGGTGGCGTCCCCAGCAGGATTCGAACCTGCGACCTTCGGATTCGAAGTCCGTCGCTCTATCCATCTGAGCTATGGGGACATATGTGCTGAGCTATCCAGTTGAACTATGGACGCCTATTATGGAGATATGTAAAGACTTTTGCTAGAGAAATTTGGCTCGCTAGTAAGATTTACTCCCAACTTTCTTAGCCCTACTTCATCACCCGAACTGGGAATATGAGTCATATGCACTTCGCAACCTTGAAGTTCTTTCAACTTCTCCATAGCTATTTGCACGGTGGGGTTTGCAGCTGCACTTATACTAAGCATAATTAATGCTTCTTCCAGATTTAAACTCAGTGTCTTTGTATCTAAAATGTTTTTCTTGAAACTCCCTATTGACTCTATTGTGCTCGGTGACAATAAGTGTATCTTGTCGGGAATTTCAGCTAAGTGCTTGATAGCATTAAAAACAAGACTGGAGACCGCATGCATAAGCGGAGAGTTTTTTCCGGTAACAATTGAGCCATCTTTTAACTCTATAGCCGCTCCACAAAAAATTCCTTCATTCCCTTTTTTACTTAGCTCGGCTTCTTGTGCCGCTCTCCTTGCCGGTTCAACCACAGTCCTGTCTTCTAATTTGACATTAAGTTCTTTCATAATAAGCTCTGTTTTCTGGACTGTTTCTTTATCCATAAACCCCATCGCATGTTCACAGCTGTATCTAAAAAACCTTCTTATTATTTCCTGCTTTGCTGCCTCTTTAACTACTTCATCGTCAATAATTCCAAAACCGGCTCGATTTACTCCCATATCTGTCGGAGATTTATATACTGATTCGCTCCCTGTTATTCTCTTCAATATCCTTTTAACTACCGGGAATATCTCTACATCGCGGTTGTAATTAATCGCACTCTCTCCGTAAGCCTCTAAATGAAAGGGGTCTATCAGATTAAAATCTCTAATATCAGCTGTGGCTGCCTCATAAGCTGCATTTACTGGATGCTTAAGTGGCAGATTCCAAATAGGAAAGGTTTCGAATTTAGCATACCCGCTTTTTTTCCCTCTTTTATAATCATGATATAATTGAGAAAGGCAGGTAGCCAACTTTCCACTGCCCGGACCTGGCCCGGCAACTATGACCAAGGGATTCTTAGTCTCGACATACTCATTTGCTCCGTAACCCTCATCACTTACAATCAAATCTACATCTGTAGGATATCCTTTTGTCCAGCGATGGGTGTATACTTTTATATTTCTGTGTTCTAGTTTATTTTTGAATATCGTAGCCGCGGGTTGATTATCAAAACGAGTTATTACTACCGCAGTTATATTAATGCCCCAACTTCTTAAATCGTCGATGAGCTTCAGAGTATCAACATCATAGGTAATCCCAAAGTCTGCTCTCATCTTTCTTCTTTCGATATCACCGGCATATATACAAAGCAGAATATCGGCCTTGTCTTTCAACTGTTGCAAGAGCCGAATTTTTACATTAGGGTCAAAGCCAGGCAAAACCCTTGCAGCATGATAATCAAAAAGGAACTTCCCTCCAAACTCAAGGTATAATTTGTTATCAAATCTCTTGACTCTTTCTAAGATAGCCTGAGTCTGTTCTTTTAGATATCGTTCATTGTCAAAACCTACTTTTTTTATCATAATCACCTCATGCCATAATCTCGTTATAGCTGATTACTCACCCCGTTAAATTCGCCTGCGGTGGACTATCTAACGGAGCAAGGAGATCCCAAAAAAATTACAGAAATTTTTCTTTTCAATAAATATAGGGACGATAGACCTGCCCGCCCTCCCGTTTGTCGGGAGCAAGCGGGGAAGTTACCTCTAAATTGTTACCTTTCTAACGGGGTTTATTCAACCGTTACACTCTTAGCGAGATTACGGGGTTTATCTACATCATAACCCTTCAAGCAAGCTATATAATAAGCCAGAAGTTGCAGAGGAATTATGGCAAACAAGGGCGAAAACAAGGGTTCTATTTTGGGAATAAAGATTGCTTCTTTAACATAATTTTTTATCTCCTCATTTCCTTCGCTAGCGATTGCGATGATTTTGCCCTTCCGGGCAAGTCCCTCTTGAATATTGGAAAGCATCTTATCGTAGACAGGCGAATCGTTGGCAATACATACTACTGCTCGGTATTCATCAATAAGAGCAATCGGCCCATGCTTCATCTCGCCAGCGGCATAGCCCTCGGCAGGAATATAAGAAAGTTCTTTTAACTTTAGCGCCCCCTCTAAGGCGTTGGGAAAGTTAATTCCTCTCCCTAAATAAAGAAAGGCACCAAAATGAAGATGCCTGCGGGCAATCCTTTTGATATCTCTACTGCGAGCGAGAATCTTTTTCTGTCCGCGAGCGACCTTCTCAAGAGAAGAAATTGCTTTTTTTAGTTTATCCTCGTTTAAATTTTGCTTTAATCTCGCCAGATATAGGGCGAGCAGATAGAGAGTCATCAGCTGAGCGGTATATGCCTTTGTGGAAGCTACACTTATCTCTGGACCGGCGTAGGTGTTTAGATTAATATCGGATTCGCGAATGAGAGATGAACCCAGAACATTGCAAACAGAGATTACTTTTATCTTACTTTTTTTCGCTTCCTGCACCGCCGCCAATGTATCAGCGGTTTCTCCGGATTGACTGATGGCGATAAGGAGCGTATTCTTTTTTATGATTGGCTTTCTATATCTAAATTCGCTGGCAAAATCTACCCAGACCGGCAAACGCACAAGGGACTCAAAGATATATTTCCCCACTAATCCGGCATGAAAAGCAGTGCCACAAGCGACAATGACTATCTGTTCTATTTCTTTTAGGAAATCCTTGTTTAGGTCTAAATCTCTAACTCTGATATTGCCTTCTAAGCTCATCCACTGAGAGAGGATTTTAGAAACAACTCTTGGCTGTTCATAGATCTCCTTGAGCATAAAATCCTTAAAACCAAATTTTTTTGCCGCTTCAACATCATAAGAGATAGTATCTATTTTTGGAGAAACCTCTTTGCCTTTTAAATCAAATACATTAACCCTGTCTTTCTTAATAACTGCAAGCTGTTTATTCTCGAGGTAGATAACCTTCTTAGTATGCTTTAAAATTGCCGGGACATCAGAGGCAATAAAATTCTCTCCTTTCCCCAGGCCAATAATCAGAGGAGAATCACTCCTTGCTACCAACAATCGCTCTGGTTCATCAGAAGAGATAACTCCCAGGGCATAAGAGCCCTTTAATCTCTTCATTGCCTTTATCAGCGCCTTTTTTAAATCACCTTTGTAAAATTTGCTAATTAGATTAGGGATTACTTCGCTATCGGTCTGGGATTTAAATCCACAATCATCTTTTTCCAATTCTTTTTTGAGCTCCTGATAATTTTCAATTATACCGTTGTGAACAACAGCAATTTTGCCATTGCAGTCGCGATGCGGATGAGCATTTTTTTGCATTTTAAGACGGAGAGTCTATTTTTACCCCCGACCAGGGTTTTAGTGCTGGGTTTATTGATAACCGCTATCCCAGCGGAGTCATATCCCCGATACTCAAGCCGTTTCAATCCTTCGAGAATAACTGAACTGGCTCTCTTCTCGCCAATATAACCGACTATTCCACACATTCAATAAGCACGCAACCCAGCACTAATTTTCTCAGAAAATTAGTGCTGGGTCACTGTGCGCATTTCCACTCGTCGAGACTCGCTAAATTGCAGTCTCACTTAAACCTCAAAAGTTTCTTTTTTATAAACGAATAATCACCGGTAGCGGAATCGGTACAAAAATTACCTCCGCCACAAATTTCTATCACATCTGAGATATCGTTATAAAAGACATAATCTACGCCAATGCTTTTTGCCACTATTTCTCCTATTTCCTCTACTGATTTACCAGCCAAACCCTCGGCAACCATCTTTTCCCGAACATCACTTCTATAAGAGTGAAAGGATATCGGGGCATAAGATACAAGCACACCAACCTCTTTTGCTCCCCGAGCTTTGAGTTTAGCCGAAGTCCCCACCCCCATCACCGTACCTCTGACAATACTGTCTTCACAAATTCCCGCTCTTTTTCCTTTTACCAAAGGATTTATATTAAACTTTGATAAAGATGCTAATTGCCTAAGAGTTGGGTCTTCTACTTGAAAGGTCCGTGGGGCTCCTGGATTCTTTGTGATATACTCTTTTATTTCTACTCCCGAAGCCTCGGAGTAACCTAAGGCGCAACCCCGACCAGAATCCGGCGATGGGCACAGAATATTCGGTTTGTAACCATAGCGCTCAAATAATCTCTTTCCAAGTTTTTTTCGTACCTCTAAAACATTTTTCCCCTGTATAATTGAATTCGGTGAGGCAAAATAGATGTACTCAAAGATATCCAGAAAGTGCTTTTTCTCCACTAATTTCTCGGTGCGTAAACCCTCCTCATCTATAACACAGATAGAACCCGGTTCTATATCCTTAAGGAAAGGAATCTGGGCTCCATCCAGACCCTGGGTTTCAGAAGCGATGGCATAAGTATTATTGTTTTTGCCCAAGGAGAGTGGCTTGCCTCCCCGTGGGTCCCTGAACGCAACAAGCTTTGTTTCGCTTTTATTTTGAACCAAGATACAGGCATTATAAAACCCTGCATCATCTAATATCTCCATAACCCGTGCAGTTGCCTTTATTTCATCTTCTGTTTCGTTTAATGCCTTGAAGAAAATCCTTGCCAGGACAATATCATTCTTCTCTTTATACCCCAAAAATACACCGTCCATAACTAAGGCGATATGATATCTATCGTTCTCTATCTCGGTAGGTTGCAATCCCGAACTCTTTTCATATAAAGTATGTCCTATTCCGGCATAGGGTTTTGTTTCCCGCAGAAACTCATAGAAAGATTTCCTTCCAGCATCTGTCCTCTCGCTAAATAACTCCCCTACTGATTTGTATCCCTTTTTAATCTTGATTCCGTGTTTGATTGTGGCTACACCGGCCCCATTCTCACCTCTATTCTGTTGGGCAAAAAGTCCATAGGTAAGCGAATCTGTAACATCTTTCTTTTTGGCAGAAAAAACCCCGATTATACCGGACATTTATACCCCCTTTTCCTTCCTCGCCCATTCCTTTTAGAGGCGATAGAGAAGTTGCCTCAATTTATACCTGAAGGCGAGAACCTACCTGTGCTTGCTTGTGCCCGTTAGGGTATTAGGGTAAGCGAAACGAAGGATAAAAGCATAGTTCCTTCCATTTGGCATAGGATGTTTTTATATCTTAACCAGAATCCCCTTACTTTTCAAATATTCCTTTGCTTCTTTAATTGAATATACTCCATAGTGAAAAATAGAAGCGGCAAGCACGGCATCGGCTTTACCCTCTGTGAAAGCCTGATAGAGATGCTCTAAGTTGCCTGCTCCACCAGAGGCAATTACTGGAATTTTAACTGCTTGGGCAACTGCAGAGGTCATCTCTAAATCATAACCTTGCTTTGTTCCATCGGCATCCTTGCTGGTTAACAAAATTTCTCCTGCACCTAACTTCTCTACTTGCTTTGCCCATTCAATAAGTTCCAAGTCTACCGATTCTTCTCCGCCCATAATCAAGATTTCCCATTTGCGCTTTGCACTTTGCGCTTTGCACTTTGCGTCAATAGCCACCACAATTCTCTTGCCACCAAATTTCTCAACGGCTTGTTTAATTAAGTTGGGATTTTTCACCGCCGCAGTATTGATAGATACCCTATTCACACCGAGAGCAAATAAATCTTGCATATCAGTAATGTCTCTTATCCCTCCACCCACACAGAAAGGAACAGTGACTACTTCAGCTACTCTTTTCACCCAATCAAGTCGAGTTTTTCTGTTCTCGGTTGTAGCCGCAATATCTAAAAATACCAGCTCATCTGCTCCTTGTTTAGAATAGGCAATTGCAGCTTCTACTGGATCCCTTGCGTCTTTTAGATTTACAAATTTCACTCCTTTAACTACTCGTCCGTCTTTAATATCAAGGCAGGGGATAACTCTTTTAAACATCATTAGTCCTCATTTAATCTCGATGGAATTGCATTTCTCCAGGTATTGCTCAATGTACTCAGAGGAAAATCTATTATTGGAGTCCCCTTATATTCAATTGTCAATCTTTTTCCGCTAACATTACCCAGGACTTGATAGGAAATCGAGTATTTCTCTGCTATTTGCTCTAAAACCCTCAGTTTATCTTTACTTATAGAGACCACTATCCTCGAAGGCGTTTCGGCAAACAAAACTTCATCTAACCTTATGTCTCTTTCTTTTAAACCATCCAATTTTATCACTGCTCCCAACATTCGCTCTGCCTCACTAATACAGGACTCAGCAAGAGTTATTGCCAGCCCCCCCTCTGAGCAATCATGGGCAGAATTAATAATCTTTGATTTAATTGCTTCAAGACATACCTCCTGAACTGCCTTTTCCTTTTCTATATCTATCTGAGGGTTGCCCTTCTTTTGCTTATGAATTAGATATAGATATTCGCTACCCGAAAGGTCAGGTTTATTCTCACCCAAAAGAACTATTAAATCACCAACATTCTTAAATTCTTGGGTGACATATCTATCAGCATCCTCTATTAGTCCGACCATACCCACCATCGGGGTTGGATCTATTGCTCCTTTGGGATTTTCATTATAGAAACTTACATTCCCGCTAACAACCGGTGTGTTTAGGGCTTTGCAAGCGGTAGAAAGTCCCTCTACGCATTTTTCAAACTGCCAGTAGTTTTCTGGCTTCATTGGATTTCCAAAGTTTAAGCCGTCTGTAATTGCTAAGGGTTTTCCCCCGGCACAAACTATATTTCTTGCCGCCTCGGCTACGGCAAGCATTGCACCATTGTAAGGATTTAGATAGCAATACCGGCCGTTGCAATCTACGCTTATTGCCAAGGCTTTGTTGGTACCTTTGATTCTGATTATAGCCGCATCTGAACCGGCATTTGCTACGACTTCCTCTTTGTTCAGAAAGGTAAATTTTTTATATGCTGATTCTTTGCTGGCAATTGTAGGAGAACCAAGCAATTGCAATAAAACTTTATTGAAATCCTGAGGTTCTCTCACGGACTCGCGAACCAATTTCTGTGCCTCCTTTAAGTAAGCAGGTTCTTTTATTTCTCTTTGATAAAGCGGCGCCTTTTTGGTAAGTGCTTCAGCGGGAATCTCGCAAACCAGAGCACCATTCTCTTTAACCCGCATTATTTTATCGTCGGTTACTCTCCCAATCTTTGCTGCATTAATATTCCATTTCTTTAATACATCCAACGCCTCTTTTTCTTTATCCTCTTTTAAAATAACAAGCATTCTCTCCTGGGACTCAGATAAGAGAATTTCATAGGCGTTCATTCCCTTTTCTCTCTGGGGAACTAAAGCCACATCTATTTCAATACCTGTGCCGGCTCTGGTGGCTGTCTCGGAGGAGGAGCAGGTAAGTCCGGCTGCACCCATATCTTGCATTCCCACAACAAAACCTTTCTCTATTAATTCTAAACACACTTCTCTTAAACGCCTTCCGAGTTTGGGGTCACCAATAGCAACAGCGTTTTTCCTACCTCGAGATTCTTGGCTTATTTCCTTGGAGGCGAAGCTCGCTCCGCCGATACCATCTCTGCCTGTTTCTCCTCCTATGTAATATACCGGATTCCCTTTTCCATATGCGCCGCCTCTTACAATATTTTTCTCTCGGACAATGCCAACAACAAGCGCATTAACTAAAGGATTACCTTCATAGCTCTCATCAAAATAGGTATCACCACCTACCACACTGACCTCGGCAATATTGGCGTAATGAGCCAAGCCTCTGGTAACCTCTTTAAACAAAAATTTAACCCTTTGGTTATCTAAGCTGCCAAATCTCAATGCCCCAAGGGCAGCGATAGGCCTGGCTCCGGTTGTAAATATATCTCGCAAGCAGCCACCAATGCCAGTTGCCGCGGCTTCAAAGGGCTCCACAGCCGAAGGGTGATTATGCGACTCAATCTTAAAGGCAACTCCGAGGCCCTCTCCGATATCAACGATTCCCGAATTCTCTTCACCGGCGCCAACAATTACCTGCCTGCCTTTGGTAGGAAACAGACTAAAGAGCCTCCGTGAATTCTTATAACTGCAGTGCTCCGACCACATTGCCGAAAAGACACCCAATTCGGCAAAATTTGGAACCCTACCTAACAGCTCCTTGATTTTAATAAATTCTTCTTTACTCAGGCCCAAATCCTCGGCTGCTTGCTCGTTAACCCCTTTTCTCATCTTCTCCCCCATTGAATCCTGTTCCACACCCTCTCATAAGAATAATAAAGAATTATCAAAAAAATCTGGAGAACAACAGTAATCGAAATTGTCTTTTTGACATTTTTGGTGATAAACCAGATTAAGGTACTGGTTCCGGCAATTGATAAAATCCGATAACCCAGGGCTTTTACCAATGACCTTGCTCGAGATTCCCGAAAAGTCAAATTTTTAGAATCTTGTTCTTGCTTCATTGCTTTGCTCGCCTTCGTTTTCCCAAGAGGACAATGTCACGCAAGCCCTCTTTGCTCTTGGCAGCCAGCCATTTCTTTTCAAAATGCGGGTCCTGGACAATCTGGGCAATTGCTGAAAGGGCGCGCAGATGAAAGTTTCGCTCATCCAGAATCCCTTTTTGACAACGGGCGAGAAGGATATCAAAGGTCCCTTTCCCTTCAATAATTATATGTGGTATTGCCAGATTAGGGCTGATTACCGTAGAGCTCTCCTTTTCTCTCTCAATAAGTTTTCTTAAAATAACCTCGGCGGAAACCTTGATTTTTTTGGACATCGCTTCAGCGGCCAAACGGAAGAATTCTTCTGCTTCTATAGCCCGGTCTATATCCATAACAATACTCTCTTCAATTATTCTATCAAAGCGGTCTTCAACAATATCATCGCGTTCCCTTATAATTTCCTTCAATTCTGTCTCCAGCGAACGAGTAGTAAGTTCTTTTGCCGTAATTCGCTCAATAAGATGAAGCAGGGCATATTCTTTCTTCATTCTGATTCGTCCATAGAACCGATAACCAGAAAGCGCTCCGATAATAAGCAGGCCAGCTGTAAGCAGAGCTTCTCTGCCCATTTCCAAGAGCAGAAGGAGAAGGCCGATAATTCCGATAATCTGTGGCCAGGGATAGAGAGGAGCGTGGAAACAGGGCTGGTAATTTTGCACACGGCTCTCTCTGAGAATAATAACCGATAGGCAGGAAAATATATAAGTAAGAATAAGAACCGTAGAAGCGGTTTTTATCAGAACATCCAATTTCAGCAGCAGAGCAAGAATCATAAATGCCCCGGTAAATAAAATACCAATATGCGGGGTTTTGAATTTTGGGCTAATTCTGCCCAAAAACTCGGGTAGCAGACCGTCGCGGCTCAAAGCCAGCGGGTATCTGGAGGCAGACATAATCCCGGCGTTGGCAGTGGAAACAAATGCCAGAATAGCGGCAATACTCAGGGCAATCCTGCCCCCCTTGCCCATAACCACACCTGCGCCATGAGAAATAGGAGTAAGAGAATTGTCAAGCTGTGCAGAACCAAGCACACCGGTAGTTACAAAGACAACCAGGATGTAAAAGATGCTTACTATCAAAAGCGAAAGAATCATCCCCAAGGGTATGATTCGACCGGGATTTTTCACCTCTTCGGCAATGCTGGCAATCTTTAGCAAACCTCCATAAGAAATAAAGACAAAACCGGCAGTAGAGAAAATCGCCGATAAGCCCTTGGAAGCAAAGGGTTCAAAGTGGTGGACATTGATTGCTGCGAGACCACGAATTAGATAAATAAGCAAAATAGTTAGTAAGCCAAATACCAGAATGACCTGTGTCCTGCCTGCTCCCTTTATTCCCCTGATGTTAATAAGAACGAAAACAAGACATAAAAATAAGGCAATTATGCGGATGTCAATGTTGACAATAATGCTTGTAAAAGCGGCCATCCCCACCAAGGCAAAGGCGCTCTTTAAAGAAAGGGAAAACCAGGTAAGTAATCCACTGACTGCACCAACAGCCGGGCCCATGCTGCGGGTGACATAGAAATAGTCCCCGCCGGCCTTGGGCATTGCCGATACGAGTTCGGCTTGACTCAACATTCCGGTCATCGCCAAGAGTCCCCCTAAAAAATAAGAGATAACCACGGCCGGGCCAGCTTGGGCATGAGCAAGCCCGGGCAGAATAAAAAGCCCTGAACTAATCATCGCTCCCGCGGCAACGCAAAAGACGTCAAGCAAATTAAGTTCTTTCCTTAATTTCATCTCTTATAAGGTCGCTGAAAGAATACTTCAGCGACCTTGATTAGAGATGGCTGGATTTTTCAGCAATCTCTATATATACTCTATTGTGCTCGGTGGCTTAGGGGTTAAATCATAGAGAATTTTCACTACAGAAGGTATATTTTTTGTAATCTCCTTTTGGAGCTTATTTAAAATAGAATAAGGAATTTGGGTTGGCTTTGCTTTTAGAGCCTTTTCTGATTCAACGCTGCGGATAACAATAATATCTCCCAATAGACGTTTACCTTTGGATATCCCAGTTGCCTTATCACTCAGTAAGACCGCAAACGCCTGAAATGGTCTTAAGGGTTTAAGATGTTTCTCTACAATCTGAGTTGCCTCTCGGACAATCTTTACTCGCTGAGGAGTAACTTCGCCGACAATCCGGCAGAGCAATCCTGGTCCGGGAAAAGGCATCCGTTTATAAATCTGGGCTGGCAAACCCAATGCCTTAGCTACCAAACGCACTTCGGGTTTGTAAATTGTCTTTAAAGGCTCAATTATTTCCAATCCATATTTAGAGGGATCAATTTTAATCTGGCTAAGGACGTTGTGTTGAGTTTTTATTTTCTTTTTTGTCTCTACAATATCGGCAGCAATCGTTCCTTGAATCAGAAACTTCGTTCTCCACTCCTTAATCGCTCTGCCCAAAACCTTATAAAATATATCTCGAAATGCCTTTCGTTTTTCTTCAGGGTCAATGAGTCCTTTAAGCGAAGTAAAAAATTGCCTTTGTTTATTTAAAATGAGCAGATTTATTCCGTTTTTATTAAGTAGAGCTTTGATTGACTTCCCTTCGTCCTGACGCATCAAACCATCGTTAATAAAAATAACCTTGAGTTTATTGCCTAATACTCTATGGGCAAGCACCGCACAAGCAGTTGAATCAACTCCTCCGGATGTAGCCACAATCGCTCTCTCTTCTCCAACCTTTTTTCTCAATTTTCCACTCTCTCTTTCTATAAATTTTTTGACATCAAAATTCACTGGAACCTCCTATGATAATCCTGAATAGATTTTGGTGAACTTTTAGTTTTGATTACAGATTCAATACCTTCAATACTTGCCTTGGCTGCCGCCAACGAAGTGATGTAGGGAATCTTGTGCTGTATCGCCATTATTCGAATATAACTATCATCATATTTACTCTCCCGCCCCACAGGGGTGTTAATAACAAGATGGAGCTCTTTATTCTTGATGGCGTCAGCGATATTTGGCCTTCCCTCATGCAATTTCTTTATCATTGTATTTGCTATTCCCTTCTTGCTTAAGAAGCGGCTGGTGCCTTGAGTAGCATAAATATTAAAACCGAGTTTTTTAATCCGCTGGGCAATAGGAACTAAATATACTTTATCTTCATCGGCTACGGTGAGTACCAAAGGTATCAGCAATCCCCAGAACCTCGCCCGTAGCTCGCATTTCCGGGCCTAAGAGAGGGTCTACCTCGGGAAACATATTAAACGGAAAGACTGCCTCTTTAACCCCTACATAAGAAAGTTGGCGGGTTTTTAGTTCAGGAAAATCTTTGAGCTTTTTGCCTAGCATTAACTTCGTAGCTATTTGGGCTATGGGAATTCCACTAATCTTAGAAACCAAAGGAACTGTTCTTGAAGCCCTGGGATTTGCTTCAAGGATATACACCCTATCATCACAGATAGCATATTGAATATTCATAAGCCCGATGACCTTTAACTCTTTAGCAATTGCCGCTGTCCATTTTTCTATTGTCTTTAAATGCTCCTCTCTAATAGTCCTTGTGGGAATCACGCAGGCGGAATCTCCTGAATGGACCCCGGCCAGTTCAATGTGTTCCATAACACCAGCCACAAATGTCTCTTCACTATCAGAAAGAGCATCTACCTCTAATTCCAAAGCCTGCTCGAGAAATTTGTCAATAAGCATAGGGTGTTCTGGAGAGACCTGAATTGCCTCCTCGGCATAATTTTGGAGCATTGTTTCGTTATAGACAATCTGCATCCCCCGGCCACCCAAGACATAAGATGGCCGCACGATGAGCGGGTAACCTATTTTCTTAGCAATGCTAAGAGCTTCATTCAATGAGCGGGCGGTATCGCTCTCTGGTTGGGAGATACTTAAACTAATCATCTTCTCGCGAAAACGTTCTCTATCCTCTGCTAAATGGATACTCTCAGGTGTAGTGCCCAGAATCTTTACTCCATTATCCTTTAGTTCCTTAGCAATATTCAAGGGCGTTTGCCCGCCAAATTGGACGATAACTCCTTCCGGTTTCTCCCTTTCATAGATTGCCAAGACATCCTCAACTGTCAGTGGCTCAAAATAGAGTCTATCCGAAGTATCGTAATCAGTGGATACGGTCTCGGGATTGCAGTTGACCATAATTGACTCAAAACCTTCATCGCGCAGAGCAAAAGCGGCGTGCACACAGGTATAATCAAACTCAATCCCCTGCCCGATTCTATTCGGCCCCCCCCCGAGAATCATCACCTTTTTTTGGGCCCTTGATTTTTGGTTTTGACTGGTGGCGACTACCTGCCCTCCAAAGTCCCTGCCTTGCCGGCAGGCAGGTTGGCGTAGGAGGGGTGAATTGTAAGTAGAATAATAATAAGCGGCATTTTGGACACCACTAACTGGAACCGCCTCAAAGTTGGCTTCTTTACCAATCGCCGTCCTCTTTTGCCTAACCTCTCGCTCCTTTACTTTAAAAAGACCGGCTAAATACCTGTCAGAAAAACCCCATTCCTTTGCCTTTGCTAATTTCTCATCAGGAAGATTTCTCCAGGAATATTTAAGGAGCTCCTTCTCAAAGTCAAGAAGTTGCTTTATTTCTTGAATAAACCAGCGGCCGAAATGAGTGGCTTGATAAAGTTCTTCAATACTTATACCTTTGCGCAATGCTTCATAGATAAGAAATAGACGCTCGCTTGAAGGTTGCGATAGTTTCTCCTTCAGAGTTTCACGCGAAAGCGTCTTAAAGTTTGTTTCTCCTAAACCGTATCTTTTTATCTCCAAGGAGCGAATAGATTTTTGAAATGCTTCCTTAAAGGTTTTACCGATACTCATCACCTCGCCTACTGCCTTCATCTGCGTTCCCAAGATGTCTCTCGCACGGGGAAATTTCTCAAATGCCCAACGGGCGAATTTAATCACTACATATTTCCCGCTGGGTTCATATTTCTCCAGACTTCCCTTTTTCCAATAGGGAATCTCATCCAGTGTTATGCCCACAGCAAGTTTTGTGGAGATGCGGGCGATGGGAAAACCGGTTGCTTTAGAGGCAAGTGCCGAAGAACGAGAAGTTCGGGGATTTATTTCTATTACTACCAAGCGGTCATCTTTTGGACTATGAGCAAACTGAATATTTGTTCCTCCCACAACCCCAATTGCATCTACAATCTTATAAGAAAGTTCTTGCATCCGTTTTTGCAATCGCTCGGAAACAGTAAGCATTGGTGCAGAGCAAAAACTATCTCCGGTGTGCACGCCCATTGGGTCAATATTCTCAATAAAACAAACAGTGATTTTTTGATTTTTCTGGTCGCGGACAACCTCAAGCTCTAATTCTTCCCATCCTAAGACTGATTCTTCAACAAGCACTTGATGCACTAAACTAGCGGCAAGCCCGCGAGCAACAATAGTTCTCAACTCCTCTACATTGTAGGCAATTCCCCCCCCGGTTCCGCCCAAGGTATAAGCAGGACGAAGTACCACCGGATAGCCAAGTTTTTCGGCTATCCTCTCAGCCTCTTCAAGAGAACATGATGACTCGGATTCAGGGATGGCTATCCCCAATTTCTTCATTGTCTCCTTAAAGGTAGTGCGGTCTTCCCCGCGTTTAATAGCTTCAGTGCTCACACCAATGACTTCAACATTATATTTGTTTAATACCCCTGATTTATAGAGCGCCGAGGTAAGGTTAAGACCGGTCTGACCTCCTAAGTTAGGAAGGAGAGCATCGGGTTTTTCTTTCTTGATAATCTTTTCTAAACTTTCTGTAGTCAGCGGTTCAATATATGTTTCATCAGCCATTATCGGGTCGGTCATTATTGTAGCTGGGTTGGAATTAATTAGAACTACCTCATATCCTTCTTCTTTTAGTGTCTTACACGCCTGGGTACCCGAGTAGTCAAATTCACAGGCCTGGCCGATAATGATTGGACCTGAACCGATAATTAAGATTTTATGGATGTCCGTGCGCTTAGGCATAGAATACCTCTTTCGTTTTTTCTCTACACTACCCTTATGACTATGTCATTATATCATATTAATAGCTTACCTTACAATAGTTAAAATCATCAGTGATTAAGTGCGACGTGAATAAATGCACAAAATAGAGGATGGACTTTATCGGGTTTAGATTTAAATTCAGGATGAAATTGACAAGCTACAAACCAAGGGTGATTCTTTAATTCAATGAGCTCAACCAAGTTGCCTTTAGGATAAGTGCCTGAAAAAATCATTCCGTTTTTTTCCAAAATCTGGCGGTAATTATTATTGAATTCATATCTGTGCCTGTGCCGCTCATATACCTTCTCTCTTCTATAAGCACTGTAAGCCTTACTTGGCTTCTTTAATCTACATTCATATGCACCTAAACGCATAGTGGCACCTTTGGCCTTTATTTTCTTTTGTTCTCCAAGCAGACTTATAACAGGATATTTTGTGTTTTGTTTAAATTCTGTAGAGTTTGCATGCTTAAGGCCACAAACATTTCTGGCAAATTCAATAACTGCTGTCTGCATACCTAAACATATACCCAAAAAGGGTATTTTGTTCTCTCTTGCAAATTCAACTGCTTTAATTTTTCCTTCAATTCCCCTATTACCAAAACCACCAGGAATAAGAATTCCTTTCACACCTTCTAAATATTTTTGGGTTCCATTTTTCTCAATATCTTCAGAATCAACCTTTTTTATCCGTAACCTTGCATCATTAGCTATACCCCCATGAATTAACGCCTCATATATAGACTTATAAGCGTCTCGAAGAGTAATGTATTTGCCTACCACGGCTATTTGTACTTCTTTCGAAGGAAGCTTCAATCTCTTTAATACTGTATTTTCCCAACCGGACAAAGTTCCTTCCTCACATTTTAAATTAAGAAGTCTTACTATGAGCCTACCTAATCCTTCCTTTCGGAAGACACAAGGAACTTCGTAGACACTTTTTACATCTATAGCAGGAATTACTGCTTCTTTATCCACATTACAAAAAAGAGCTATCTTTTCCCTTGCTTCTTTAGTAAATCGCTTTTCGGTTCTACACAAGATAATATCAGGACTAATCCCTATCTCTCTTAGTGTCCCTACACTGTGCTGCGTAGGTTTTGTTTTAATCTCGCCTGCCGACCTTATGTAGGGCACTAAGGTTACGTGGATATTAATTGAATAATCTCTGCCTAACTCAAGCTTCAGTTGTCGTATGGCTTCTAAAAATGGTAAACCCTCTATATCGCCTACAGTGCCGCCTATCTCGACAATAACTACATCTACCTTCTTACCATAGGAAACTTTTTTGATGCTATTCTTTATCTCATCAGTAATGTGGGGAATTATCTGAACTGTTTTGCCAAGATAGTCGCCTTTTCTTTCTTTGGATATAACAGAATAATAAATCTTGCCTGTGGTGATATTGTTGTCCTTGGTGAGTTTTGCGTTGGTAAAACGTTCATAGTGACCTAAGTCTAAATCAGTTTCGGCACCGTCATCGGTAACATAAACCTCTCCGTGTTGATATGGGTTCATTGTGCCGGGGTCAACGTTGATATAAGGGTCACACTTGATAAGAGCTACCTTAAGCCCTCTTGACTCAAGTAACTTACCTATAGAAGCCGAAGCTATACCTTTACCTAAACTTGAAACAACCCCTCCTGTTACAAAAATATATTTGGCCATTTAACTTCCTTTTTCCAATATATTTTTTGATATCCTCTTAGGCGGTTTAGCAGGATACACTCCATTAAAACAGGCTGTGCAAAATTCTTTTCTCGGTAAAGGCATTGACTTAAGCATACCGTCTAAACTTAAATATTCTAAACTGTCCAATCCGATAAAATCCTTTATCTCTTTGACTGTCCGCTTTGAGGCAATCAGTTCCCTCTTGGTAGGAAAGTCAATTCCATAGTAACAAGGAAACCTAAGCGGTGGGCAGCTAACGCGCATATGCACCTCTTTAGCTCCTGCTTTACGCAAGGTTTTCACCCTAATTCGGCTGGTTGCCCCTCTAACAATAGAATCCTCTACAATAACTATGCGTTTATCCTTGAGAATATCTTTTACAGGATTAAGTTTTACTTTTACTCTAAAATCTCTGATAAATTGAAAGGGCTGGATAAAGGTTCTGCCGACATAATGGTTCCTTATCATACCTACCTCATATGGAATTTTAGAGCTTTGAGCAAAACCTACTGCAGCATAATTGCCTGAATCCGGAATAGGCATAACCAAATCACCATCTATGGGGTATTCGCGAGCAAGCCGAGAGCCTAAGCGCTTGCGGGTTAAATACACATTTTTGCCAAATATATTGCTATCGGGTCTCGCAAAATAGATATATTCAAAGATACATAATGCGTGTCTTGTTTTAGGAAATGGCTTGATGGATTTTAATCCTTTGCTACCAATAAATACAATTTCGCCAGCTTCGATGTCTCTAATATATTTGGCTCCAATTAAATCTAAAGCACAAGTTTCACTAGCCAAGATATATGCTCCATCCAGCTTGCCCAAACAAAGGGGCCTAAATCCATAAGGGTCTCTTGCCCCAATTAGTAAGTCATTCAATATTAAAACTAAGGAATAGGTGCCTGCCAACTGGGACAGCGCTTCAATAACACTTACTTGCACATCTTTCTTCTTTGACTTTACTAAAAGATGAGCGATTATTTCGGAGTCCATCGTAGTTTGAAAAATAGAGCCTTCTCTTTCCAGCGCCTCGCGTAATTTTAGAGTATTTGTAAGATTGCCGTTATGAGCAATGGCTATGGGGTCTTTTCGAAAATTAATCAAAAATGGCTGGATATTTTTTGCAACACTTGCGCCAGTGGTTGAATAACGAACATGGCCGCAAGCTAAATCACCGCGCAAAGATTTTATAATTCTTTCATCGAAGACATCGCTTACCAGCCCCATCCCTTTATGGGAATAAATTCTCTTTTTATCATAAGCAACTATCCCCGCACTTTCTTCCCCGCGATGCTGCAAAGCATAGAGGCCTAAATAAGTAAGCCTTGCTGCATCTTTATGCCCAATGACTCCAAATATTCCGCACATAGGTTATGTCCTTACCGGAAGACCTTTATTTTTTAAATATCGTTTAGTTTCTTTAATTGTATATTCTCCGTAGTGAAAAATGGAAGCTGCGAGCACAGCATCGGCTTTACCCTTGGTTAAAGCCTGATAAAGATGCTCTAAATTTCCCGCTCCTCCAGAAGCGATTACAGGAATATTTACTGCTTCTGCTATTATTCTGGTGAGCCCTAAGTCATATCCATCACAAGTTCCATCTTTATCCATACTAGTAAGGAGAATCTCTCCAGCCCCAAGGTTCTCGGCCTCTTTTGCCCACTTCAATGCGTCTTTACTAGTTGGTTTGGTACCTCCATAACTAAAAACCTGCCAATGCATTGCATCTATTTTTTTAGCATCTATAGCTACAACAATACACTGACTGCCAAATTTCTTTGATGCTTCTTTAATTAGAGAGGGATTTTCTATAGCAGCAGTATTAATTGAGACCTTATCAGCTCCAGATTTAAGTAGAATTCTTATATCCTGCAAATTTCTAATACCTCCACCTACAGTTAAAGGAACAAAGACTTGTTCTGCAGTCTTGGCCACCACCTCTAAAATTGCCCTGCGCTTTTCTACACTGGCAGTGATATCCAAAAACACCAATTCATCAGCACCTTCTCGGGAATATATAGAAGCGCTCTCCATAGGGTCACCTGCATCTTTTAAATTTAAGAAGTTAATTCCCTTTACAACCCGCCCTGCTTTAACATCTAAACAAACTATAACCCTTTTAGCTAACCCCGTTAGAAATTTGGATTCGCTTTTCATTTTAATCTTGTTCCTTGCCTCATCAGAAAATAAGAATACTTGCTCATAGCTTAGGACAATTTCTAACGGGGCTAACATTGCTGTAAAAATTCTCCAGTACTTTTAATCCCAGTTTTTCGCTCTTCTCAGGGTGAAACTGGACACCCCAAATATTGTCTTTATTCACTGCTGAGGTAAATTCACTCCCATATCCTGTAGTAGAAATAATCACATCTTTATCTTTCGGTTCAACATAATAAGAATGCGCAAAATAAAAATAAGACCCCTCTGGAATACCATCAAAAATTCTGTGTTTTGCACCTTGAGCTTTAAATCTAACGCTATTCCATCCCATATGAGGAATTTTTATTCCAGGGCCAAATTTCTTTACTTCGCCTTTTATCAGATCCAAACCTCTGTTGGAGCCGTGTTCTTGGCTCTCTGTAAATAAAATCTGCAGACCTAAACAAATACCCAAGAACGGCTTGCCTTGGTTAATTGCTCTCACTATTGAAGGCAGAACTTTGAGTCTTGTGAGATTATCCATAGCGCGCTTGAACGCTCCTACCCCAGGCAACACGATTGCGCAGGCGCAAGCTATATCTTCAGGGCTATTAGTAACCTTTACCCTTGCGCCAACGGCTTCCAAAGTTTTACTCACACTGCGTAGGTTGCCTAAGCCGTAATCAATAACTGCAATGAATTTGTCCATTTATCAAACATCCTTTTAATAGGTAAATTAATCAAAACGTTTTTGCCATCCGATATCTTTAAATATCTGCCACCGGTTCTTCCGATTATCTGAAACGGTGCAGCAAACTTTCTTGCTATGTCTCTAATTTTACTAACAGATTTTTTGCTACAGGAGAGAATAATCCTTGACTGGGATTCGCCAAAAATAACAGCATCTTTTCTTATATCAAATCTTAGATCGTCAATAACCGCTCCTATCATATTTTCTTTATTAGAAATGCAACACTCTGCCAGGGCAACTGCCAGTCCTCCCTCAGAGCAATCGTGCGCTGAACTGACTAAGCCTTTTTTTATCGCCTCTGACGCTGTTTTTTGAACAGCCTCTTCTAAACACAAATCTAATTCCGGAGCATCTCCTTTTATTAATCCATGCACCACTTTTAAATATTCACTGCCGCCTAATTCCTCTTTCGAGAGTCCTAAAAGAATAATTATTTCATTCTCTTTCTTAAAATATTGCGTACAAACTCTTTTTATATCATTTATAACTCCTATCATTCCGATAGTCGGTGTTGGATAGATCGCGCCTTTTGGACTTTCATTATAAAAAGAGACATTGCCGCTTACTACCGGAATGTTGAAGAATTTACAAGCATCTGCAATTCCTTCTACACAGCTTTTAAATTGCCAGAATCTATCTTGTTTTTCCGGATTGCCAAAATTAAGACAGTCAGTAACTGCTGCGGCTTGAGCACCGGAACATACAAGATTTCTTGCTGCTTCTGCTACCGCAATCTGTGCTCCTCTATATGAATTTAAATAGCAATAACGGCTGTTACAGTCAGTAGTAGCGGCAATGGCTTTATCTCGGCCTTTTAATCTTATCACTGCAGCATCAGAACCAGGCAAAATCACTGTATTAGTCTGAACCATATGGTCATATTGCTCATAAACCCAGGTTTTACTACAAATAGACGCAGAGCCTAACAATTTAAGTAAAACTTCGTTATAATCTTTGGGCCCTGTAATTTTATTTATATCCAATTTATTCAAATGGGCTAAATAATTCGGCTTCTTGTAGGGCATATCATAGACAGGTGCCTGCGTTAAGGAATGAGCATTTATTTCGGCTACAATCTTTCCTTTATCTTTAATGCGTACTATACCGTCATCAGTAACCTTACCAATGACCACAGCATTTAAATCCCATTTAGAAAAAATCTGCTCAATTTCTTTTTCTTTTCCTTTTTTCACGCAAACCAGCATTCTCTCCTGTGACTCAGACATCATTACTTCCCAGGGTTCCATATTGGCTTCCCTACGTGGAACATGTGCAAGGTCTATTTCCATTCCTGAATTACCTGCAGAAGCCATCTCGCTTGTAGAACAGGTAAGTCCGGCTGCGCCCATATCTTTAATCCCCACAACATACCCTGTAGCCAGGGTTTCCAATGTAGCTTCAATTAAACATTTTTCAGTAAAGGGATCTCCTATCTGGACTGCGGGTCTTTTTTCTTCGCCTTCTTTAAATTCATGTGAGGCCAAGATACTACATCCGCCAATGCCATCTTTGCCAGTACTTGAGCCTACATACATAATAGAATTGCCAGAGCCTGTGGCTTGAGCTTGGGCTAATTTATCTCTCTCGGCAATACCAATACTCATTGCATTAACCAGGCAGTTACCATTATAACTCTCGTCAAAATATATCTCTCCGCCTATAGTGGGCACACCAAGGCAATTGCCATAAAATTGGATTCCATCAACTACGCCACGCAAAAGATAACGATTATAGGGTTCTGCCAAAGAACCAAATCTTAAAGAGTTCAAAGACGCTATCGGCCTTGCACCAGTAGTAAAGATATCCCTAATAATTCCGCCCACACCGGTAGATGCACCTTCGCGTGGCTCAATCTGTGAGGGATGGTTATGACTTTCCATTTTAAAGATTATAGCCAAGCCATCAACAATAATCCCCCCTGAATCTTCGCCAATAAGAGTTTTATACTTTCCTTCTCTGGGCAAAAGTTTAAGCCAATTACGGGAGCGTGGATATCCGCAGTGTTCCGACCACTCTACAGAAAACATCGCCAGTTCCGTAGGTGAAGGCTCCCGCTGTAAAATATCCAAAATCTTTTGATATTCTTCCTCCTTTAAGCCCAGATTTTTATAAACTTTGGATTTTATCATATGTTCTTTCGATGTCTAAGCCATTTAGCTATCGATTTAAAAATTAAAAAGCCATTTTTAGAGCCTAATATTTCCTCAGAACTTCTCTCAGGGTGGGGCATCATACCCAGCACATTACCTTTTTTGTTTATAATGCCGGCAATATTTGCTAAGGCGCCGTTGGGGTTAGATTTTTTATTAACATCACCATCTTGGCTACAATAGCTGAAAACAATTTGTCTGTTTTTCTTCAACTTTTTTAGTCCGTCTCTATCAATATAGTAGTTGCCTTCATTATGGGCTATCGGCATTTTTAAAATTTCATTTTTGCGGTAGAGATTTGTAAAAGGGGTTTTATTGTTTTTAGTTTTCACATAGACATATTTACAAATAAAATGGAGGTTTTTGTTCTTTAACATCGCACCAGGTAAAAGCCTGACCTCAAGTAAGATCTGAAACCCATTGCAAATCCCAATTACTAAACCCCCTCTCTGTGCGAAGTGAGAAATTTGTCTCATTATTGGCGAAAATTTGGCTATTGCCCCTGTCCTGAGATAGTCTCCATAACTAAAACCTCCGGGTAATATAATACAATCAAAACTGTCTAAATCTCTACTCTTATGCCAGATATACTCAAC
Organism: Candidatus Omnitrophica bacterium 4484_213; assembly: GCA_002085025.1. Lineage (GTDB taxonomy): Bacteria > Omnitrophota > 4484-213 > 4484-213 > 4484-213 > 4484-213. The sequence goes on along the minus strand of MZGK01000004.1, from coordinate 8,165 downwards.
CGGCTGATTGAGAACATTCTCAATCACATAAAAGCAATCCTGGTGACAGTTTGAACCTGGAAAAACTACGACACCAAATCTCATTTTACCTCTTCTATTTTGAAACTATAGTTTTCTATTATCGGATTAGCTAATAGTTTCTGGCACATCTCGTCAACTTGCTTTTTAGCTTCCTTTTTATCTCCAGTATTTAACCTAATAGTGACCAGCTTCCCTATCCTAACCTCTTGCAAACCCTTATAACCTAAAGATTCCAAGGCATGTTTGATCGTCAAGCCCTGAGGGTCAGATATGGTCTTTTTTAAGGTAATATAAATTTCCGCTTTTAACATTTCTACTCCCATTCTATTGTGCTTGGCGGTTTGGATGAAATGTCATATACTACGCGATTTATTCCTTTGCCCTCATTAATAATACGGTTAGAAACCCTTTCTAACAATTCATAAGGTAATTTCGCCCAGTGGGCTGTCATGGCATCATCACTTGTAACTGCTCTTACTGCCACGACATTTTCGTACGTCCTTTCATCTCCCATAACCCCGATTGTTTTTACAGGAAGGAGCACGCAGAAGGATTGCCAGAGTTTTTGATATAATTTTGCTTTCTTTATCTCATCAATCAGAATCCAGTCGGCTTCACGAAGCACATCAAGCTTTTCTTCAGTTATAGCACCTATAATCCGTACTGCAAGCCCAGGGCCAGGAAAAGGGTGTCTATTTATTATCTCATCTGGGAGGCCCAACTCTTTGCCTACAAGTCTAACCTCATCCTTAAATAAATCTTTAAGTGGCTCTATCAATTTAAATTTTAGATGTTGGGGCAAGCCGCCGACATTGTGATGTGTTTTTATAGTCGCAGAGGGACCGCCAGTTGCAGACCTCGATTCTATCACATCAGGATATAGTGTCCCCTGTGCTAAAAACTTAATTCTCCCCAATTTCTTCGCTTCTTTTTCAAAAACCTCTATGAATAATTTCCCTATTATCTTGCGTTTCTTCTCAGGATTTGTTACACCTTTTAACCTTTTTAAGAAGATATCTCTCGCGCTTATAAATCTTAAATTTATATGGTAGTACCTCCCAAATCTTTTTCTAACAAGCTCTGCTTCATCCTTACGCAAAAGGCCATTATCTATAAAGACTGCTATTAAGTTTTTACCGATGGCTTTATGAAGCAATTTTGTCAAAACAGATGAATCTATACCTCCGCTTAAAGCGCACAGGACCTTCTCATTTCCAATTTCTTCACGCAACGCCTCAACCGAGGTTTCCACAAAGGAATGCATATTCCAACTTCTTTTACAGCCTGCTATATTGATAATAAAATTTCTTAAAATAACTTTACCTTTTGGCGTATGGACAACCTCAGGATGAAATTGCACACCATATAACTTTCCTTTCTTATCCTCCATCGCTGCGATCTTAGCATTATCAGTTGAACCTGTTATTTTAAAACCAGGAGGTAACTTCGCAATTTTATCTCCGTGGCTCATCCAGACTATCTCTTTTGAAGACAAACCCTTAAACAATCCTGCTTTGGATTTAATTGCAAGGTATGTCTTCCCATATTCTCTATCTCTTGCTTCTACCACCACCCCGCCTGAAAGTTTCGCTATCAGCTGCGCGCCATAACATACACCTAGCACGGGGGTACCTATACTTAAAATCTTCTTATCACATATAGGGCTTTTCGTCGAAACAATACTTGCTGGACCTCCTGACAGGACAATGCCTTTTGGTCCTTTAACTAATAAGTCCCTGGCTTTAATATTATAAGGCACTATTTCAGAATATACACCTATTTCTCTTATACGGCGTGCAATAAGGTGTGTATATTGCGAGCCGAAATCTAAAATTGCTATCCAATCTTTGCGCATTTCTTCTCACCTGTATATTCCTGTATAGATTTAACAGAAAAATCGCCTTTTAATATGGACTCTATTCCGTTGACAGCTGCCTGTGCACCCTGAATCGTTGTTATGCACGATATGCCATGCATAACGGCTGCACTTCTAATTGGTTTCACATCTGTCTGTCCTCTGGCACCTGAAGGAGTATCTATAATTAGTCCTATCTTGCCATTCTTAACAAGATCTAAAAGGTCTACATTTCCCTCTCCAATCTTTCTGACTACCTGACAATTTATGTTGCTGGAATTAAGCACCTTCGCTGTGCCATCTGTAGCAATAATATCAAACCCCATATCGTAAAGCTTCTTAGCAATAAAAATAATGTTTCTTTTGTCATCGTTTTTAACGCTTATAAATACTTTCCATTATTTGGGAAGCCTACTACTTGTTGCTACAAGCTGTGACTTGTAAAATGCTATGCCAAAGGATGAGCTTATTCCCATTACTTCACCTGTGGATTTCATCTCAGGGCCTAATATGATATCAACACCGGAAAACCTTGAGAAAGGCAATACAGATTCTTTAACAGATATATAGCTTGCCTTTTTCTCTTCTAAAAAATCCGAGTTCAGATAGTCTTTTTTCAGTCATAACCTTCGCTGCTATCTTTGCTAATAAAACCCCTGTTGCTTTGCTTACAAAAGGCACTGTCCTTGAAGCTCTGGGATTAACTTCAAGAACATATACGGTATCGTTTTTAACAGCGAATTGTATATTTAAAAGCCCCTTTACATTTAATTCTTTTGATATAGCATATGTATATTCTCCTATGGTACTAATAGTATCGTCGTTTAAGGTATGGGGAGGTAAAACGCAAGCTGAATCTCCTGAATGAATGCCTGCCTCTTCTATATGTTCCATGATTCCGCCTATTACTGTAGTCTCGCCATCAGACACCGCATCAACATCTACTTCAACGGCGCCTTCTAAAAATTTATCTATCAGAACGGGGCGTCCCTCTGAAGTATCTTCTGCTTCTTTGATGAACTCATCGAGAGATTTTTCATTATAAACTATTTTCATTGCCCCGCCGCCGAGCACATATGATGGCCTTACAAGAACAGGATATCCGATACGCTTGGCAACTCTCTTTGCGTCTTCTTTTGACTTCGCAGAACCATTTGGCGGCTGGTTAAGTCTTAGCTTCTTTATAAGCCTGGCAAATTTATCTCTGTCCTCAGCTCTATCAATTGACTGAACAGAGGTGCCGATTATAGGAACACCTACATCTTCTAATTGCTTTGCTAAATTAAGTGGCGTCTGACCGCCAAACTGAACTATTGCACCATAGGGCTTTTCTTTATCAACAATATTCATAACATCTTCAAAGGTCAGTGGCTCAAAATAGAGTTTATCGGATGTATCATAATCTGTGGAAACTGCCTCAGGATTTGAATTGACCATAATCGTCTCAAATCCCAGCTCTCTAAGTGCAAAAGATGCGTGACAACAACAATAGCCAAATTCTATTCCCTGGCCAATCCTATTTGGGCCACCGCCTAATATCATTATCTTTTTCTTCTCGGAAATTCTCGTTTCATTCTCTGTCTCATAGGTTGAATAATAATAGGGAGTATAAGCCTCAAACTCAGCGGCACAGGTATCTACTAATTTAAATGTAGGCTCAATCTGTTGCTGTTTTCTAAAATTTCGCACTGATAACTCATCAGAATTTATTAAATCAGCAATTTGTTTATCACTAAAGCCATATTGCTTCGCTTTGAGCAACAGATTAGATGTTAGTAAATCAGTTTCGCCTCTCAATCGTGCATCTTTAATCTTCATTTTTTTATCTCTTCTTCCAGCTCTGCTATTTGTTTTATATTGTCAATAAACCAAGGGTCTATCTTTGTAATATTGGCAATTTCATCTATATCCATACCCTTTTGTAATGCATACTTGATATAAAATATCCTTGATGCATTAGATTCTTTTAGTCTAAGCATTAACTTATCGCCTGGAATCTTGCGATAATCGAGTTTATTATCAAGCCCTGAATGCCCTATTTCTAAACCACACAGGGCTTTCTGCAGAGATTCTTTAAATGTCCTGCCAATAGCCATAGTTTCGCCAACTGATTTCATTGATATACCTAAAACATCTCTTACCTCTGGAAATTTCTCAAAGGTAAACCTTGGGATTTTTACCACGCAATAGTCTATTGCTGGCTCAAAGGAAGCAGGAGTTTCTCTTGATATCATTTCTTATTTCATCCAGGGTATAGCCAACGGCGAGCTTGGCCGCAAACTTTGCAATGGGAAAACCCGTTGCCTTACTTGCAAGCGCTGAACTTCTGGAAACCCTTGGATTCATCTCTATGACAACCATTCTCCCCATTTTCGAATTGACAGCAAACTGAATATTGAAACTGCCTGTTTCAACGCCGATTTCTCTTATTATTGCGATAGCGGCATCTCTCATTCCTTGGATACTCTTTATCTGTTAAAGTTTGTGCTGGGCAACGGTGAGAGAATCCCCCGTATGAATACCCATTGGGTCAAAATTCTCTATCGAGCATATAATTATAACGTCATCCTTTAGGTCTCTCATTACCTCAAGCTCATATTCTTTCCATCCAACAACAGACCCTTCAATGAGAATTTCATTAATCATGCTGTTTTTTAGGCCAAGATCGGCTATTCTTTCAAATTCCTCTTTACTTTCAGCTATCCGCCACCTATTCCGCCAAGGGTAAAACTGGGCCTGATAACGAGGAGCAAACCGATTTTCTTCAGAGCTTCTCGTGCTTCTTCCATATTGTAGACCAAAGCACCTTCGGGTAAATCTAAGCCGATTTTCTCCATCGCCTTCTTAAAATACTCTCTATCCTCAACCTTTTTTATGGCATCGTAATCGGCACCTATTATCTTTACATTGTATTTATCAAGTATACCGGCCTCGGCCGCTTTCATCGCTGTATTTAGACCTGTTTGGCCTCCTAACGTAGGAAGTAACGCATCTGGCTTTTTCTTTTCTATAATCTTTTCTAAAACTTCCGCTGTTATAGGTTCAATGTAAGTGCTATCTGCCATTTCAGGATCAGTCATTATTGTTGCAGGATTTGAATTTAAAAGAACTATCTTAAACCCTTCTTCTTTGAGTGCCTTACAGGCTTGTGTGCCTGGATAGTCAAATTCACAGACCTGGCTTATTACAATCGGACCTGAACCAATAATCAAAACCTTTTTTATATCAGTCCTTTTCGGCACAGTGGTCCCTCATTAAAGTTACAAAATCTTTAAATAGATATTCGGCATCATGTGGGCCAGCCGAAGCTTCTGGATGAAATTGTATCGAGAACACAGGTAATTTTTTATGCCTCATCCCTTCTAAAGTGTTATCATTAAGATTAATATGCGTTATTTCTAATTCTTTTTTATTTAAAGACTCTATATTACACAGAATCCGTGGTTTTGAACAGTATCGGTAGAAATAACCGCCTTCATTGTCCCCTGCAATCTAATATGCCGAGTAAGGGCACGGGTATCTATGTCTTCAATTCCTAATATATTATTTTCCTTTAGGTATTCGGATAAACCTTTTTGCGAGCGCCAGTTGCTTGTTATGCGGCTCCATTCTTTAACAATAAAACCTTCTGCAAATGGTTTTCTGGATTCAGCATCTTCCGAATTTACGCCGTAATTGCCGATTAAAGAATAGGTCATTGTAACAATTTGACCTTTATAGGAGGGATCGGTGGGGATTTCCTGATAGCCGGTTATGGAGGTATTAAAAACTACTTCGCCTGTTCTTTCTCCTGACGAGCCAAAAGATTTACCTGTCCATACAGTTCCATCTTCTAAGGCGAGTTTTGCTTTTACCTTCTTTGAAAAACAGGGACTGGTTGACATTTATGGCGGGAGCCCTCTATCATCTTCATTACCTTATCTAATTTGTGTTTATCAATACCGTTGGTATTAGCATCTTCAATTGCTCTTATTATCTCGTCAAGTTCAGAATAAGACATACCTATTTCGTCTTCGTCAAACTGCCCCGGCCAAAGACCGGCACTGGGCTTTCTTAAAATTATCTCTTTGGGAATCCCCAACTCCTTAGCCAACTCTCTCACCTCTGTTTTATAAAACTCTGCCAGGGGCAATAAATCCACCCCTCCATCGCCATATTTGGTATAATACCCTATAGTTATCTCACTCTTATTACTTGTCCCGACAACCAAGTAGTTATAGATATTGGCAAAATAATATAAGGTAAGCATCCTTAATCTCGGCTTTAGATTTGCTTTGCTTATTTTATCTTCTGTTGAGGGTAGGATTTCCAATAATGATTTATAGGGTTTATCCAAAGCTATTTTTTTAGTAGTTAAATCTAATTTGTTGGCTAATTTAATAGCCATTTCTGCATCCGAAGAAGCTTGCTCGCAGGGCATTATTAGCCCCAGATAGTTATCCGGAAAAGCCCTTTTTGCCAGAGCGGCCAGGCAGGCCGAATCCACTCCCCCGCTCAGACCAAAAACTATTCCCTTCTTTCCGGCTTTGTGAACCTCCTCTTTCAACCAAACCACAATTTCATCTATTATGGAATCCATTTTTAATAAACCTACAATTTAAGCAAATCTCAGACTCCCTTAGAGACTGATTAGGCAATGTTTTATTTTAATCCTTTAGAATTTTCTCTGCCTCCTCACGATAGGCATCCATCACATAGGGGACGTACTCAGTCGGAAGTTTCTACTGCCAGCCATAAGTTGCTGCAAACCAACCCTAATTTTTTGGGCAAAGCTATAGATACCAATAGCCCCTAAAGGAATATTTTTCATCTCCTTGCCATACTTTTCGGCTAATTCCTCATAGCAAACAAAAATCTCTTTTGGGCTCGTGCCATAGGCAGAAACGGTTCTTGGTAGTTTATTCTCCTTGAGCCACTTGCCAATATTCTTGCCAACCATCCCCGGAATCATTAAGGCTCTCCCCATACAAACCGCTTTCACATAGGGAGCGCCCATTGCCAGGACTTTAAAGATATGGTCCTCGCTGGAAAAACCGCCGGCAATAGCAATATCGGGAACCCGTACTCCCTTCTTAGATAATTTTTCACAGAATTCGTAGGTGAGGGATTGCAAATAAAAGGTAGGAATTCCCCATTCCTCCATCATCCGCCAGGGGCTCATCCCGGTGCCCCCGGGAGCACCATCTATAGTAAGCAAATCTATTTTGCCTAAAGAGGCATATTTTATAGCCATAGCCAATTCGCGCATAGAATAAGCACCGGTCTTTAAGGTTACCCGTTTAAAGCCCAAATCTCTTAAACGTTGAACTTCGGCCAAAAATGACTCTTCAGAGACAAATCCTAAACGCGAGTGTCTTTCGAACTCCTTAATCGCTCCGGTTTTAAATGCCTCCTGATTTGCCTTAAGTGAAGGGTTAGGAGTTACAATATAACCTCTTTTTTGCAGTTCAAGTGCTCTTTCTAAACTCTTTACCTTAATCTCTCCCCCGATACATTTTGCTCCCTGTCCCCATTTCAGTTCAATTGTTTTTAGATTGTGCTTCTTGCGGACATATTCAGCAACCCCGAGACGGGTATCTTCCACATTGAGCTGAACCAGAATCTCGCCATAGCCCTCGTGATATCTTTTATATATTTCAATGCGTCTGTCCATATCCGGTGCTTCCTCAACCTTACCCTCCTTATTTAACTTCAGCTTGGGGTCTATACCACAAACATTCTCTCCGCAAACAAGGGTAATTCCCGAAATAGCCGCTCCAATAGCAAAATGCTCCCAATTTTTGCGGGCAATTTCAGTCGAGCCCAATGCCCCGGTAAAAATAGGAACCTTCATCTTTACTTTAATATCCCAACCATATTCGGTTTCGGTATCAACATCGGGGAACTTTGTTGTATCCGGACCGACCTCTACGCCCTCGGGAAGCCCTTTTGCCCCCTGAGCATAGCCCTGAATATTCAGGTGCGAATAGTCAACCGGATAATCCTTGTCTCCCCCAGCAGTTATCTCGCCAAAGGGCCCGGGATAAATAACCTCCCGACTTCTAAAAGAGGCTTTAAATACCTCACAATTCCCTGTGCATCCGTCAACACACCTTGAGCAAAGCCCTGAACCGGGAACCACGCTTCTTGAACGATTAAATGTCTGCGTTGCCTCATCGGCATTTGGTCTCTGTAGATTCATTTTTCCTTGTATTATAGACTTACCCCTAATTTAGGTTGTCTATAATACACCTTCCAGTTCATTATATCAGCAATAGAGAAGTTGCTGATAATTATACTTTGTAATTCT
>MZGK01000031.1 GCA_002085025.1 Candidatus Omnitrophica bacterium 4484_213 | reverse complement strand
CTTTTAACAACAAATTGTATATTTAAGAGTCCTTTTACTTTTAGTTCTTTAGAGATAGCATACGTATATTCTGTAATTGTATTAAGAATATCATCGCTTAAAGTATGAGGCGGCAGTACGCAAGCTGAATCTCCTGAACTTCTAAAAATCTATCTATCAAGATTGAACGCTCCTTTGATGTATCTCTTGCCTCTTTTATAAACTTATCGAGGGTTTCTTCATTATAAACTATTTTCATAGCTCTGCCGCCGAGTACATAAGATGGCCGAACAAGAACGGGATATCCTATATGTTTAGCAATCCTTTTTGCATCTTCTTTTGATTTCGCAAAGCCATTTGCCGGTTGGTTGAGTCTTAATTTTTTTATAAGTCTGGCAAATTTATCTCTGTCTTCTGCTCTATCTATAGATTTAACAGAAGTGCCGATTATATGCACGCCTGAATCTTCTAACCGTTTTGCTAAATTAAGAGGTGTTTGCCCGCCAAACTGGACTATTACACCATCAGGCCTTTCTTTATCGACAATATTCATAACATCTTCAAAGGTCAAAGGCTCAAAATAGAGTTTGTCTGAAGTATCGTAATCTGTTGAGACCGTCTCTGGATTAGAATTTACCATAATAGTTTCATAACCTAATTCTTTAAGAGCGAAGGATGCATGGCAACAACAATAATCGAATTCTATTCCTTGACCAATTCTATTTGGCCCCCCGCCTAAAATCATTATCTTTTTTCTCTTGTTCATCCTTACTTCATCTTCTTTCTCATAAGTTGAATAATAATAGGGGGTATAAGCTTCAAATTCTGCCGCACAGGTATCTACAAGTTTAAATGTTGCCTCAATCCCTTTTTCTTTCCTAAAATCTCTCACCGACAATTCATTAGAATTAATCAAATCGGCTATTTGTCTGTCGCTAAAACCATATTGCTTTGCTCTGCGAAATAAATCAGTTGGCAACTGGCGGTTAACAACCGGCAGTATTTTTCTGTGGACTGTTGACTGTGAACTGTGAACTTGAATTTGTTTTTCCAATTCTACTATCTGCTTTATATTGTCAATGAACCATGGATCTATCTTTGTAATACTCGTAATCTCATCTATGCTCATACCTTTCTGCAGTGCATATTTTATATAAAATATTCTTGATGCATTAGGCTTTTTTAACCTAAGCATTAACTTATTATCTGGTATTTTACGATAATCGAGTTTATTATCAAGCCCCGTATGTCCGATCTCTAAACCACGGAGGCCTTTCTGTAAAGCTTCTTTAAATGTCCTGCCAATAGCCATAGTTTCGCCAACTGACTTCATTGATATACCTAAAATATCTTTTGCCTCAGGAAATTTCTCAAAGGTAAATCTGGGAATTTTTACAACACAGTAATCTATTGTCGGTTCAAATGATGCGAGTGTTTCTTTTGTAATATCATTTCTTATCTCATCAAGGGTATAACCAATTGCAAGTTTTGCCGCAAATTTTGCTATAGGAAACCCTGTTGCTTTAGAAGCAAGAGCAGAGCTTCTTGAAACCCTGGGGTTCATCTCTATGACAACTATTCTTCCGTCTTTTGGGTGAACAGCAAATTGTATATTTGAACCGCCGGTATCTACGCCAATCTCTCTTATTATCGCAATAGCATTATCGCGCATCTTCTGGTATTCTTTGTCTGTTAAGGTCTGAGCAGGCGCAACAGTGATTGAATCGCCAGTATGAATACCCATCGGGTCAAAATTTTCTATAGAGCAAACTATAACCACATTATCTTTTGAATCTCTCATTAGCTCTAACTCATACTCTTTCCAACCTAAAACAGATTCCTCAATAAGGATTTCACTTATCATGCTATTCTTTAAACCTATATCTGCTATTCTTTCAAACTCCTCTTTGGTTTCTGCTATACCACCTCCTGTTCCGCCAAGAGTAAAACTTGGCCTGATAATAACAGGCAATCCTATTTTTTTGAGGGCATCTCTTGCCTGCTCCATATTGCAGGCCAAGGCGCTCTTGGGCAAATCCAAGCCTATTCTTTCTATCGCCTTTTTAAAATACTCTCTATCCTCAGCCTTTTTTATGGCATCATAATTTGCGCCAATCATTCGGATACTATATTTTTCTAAGACACCATTTTCGGCAACCTTCATCGCTGTATTTAGGCCGGTTTGCCCACCCAATGTAGGAAGAAGTGCGTCTGGTCTTTCCTTTTCAATAATCTTCTCAACTACCTCAGACGTAATAGGCTCTATATATGTAGCATCGGCTAACTCAGGATCGGTCATAATTGTTGCCGGATTAGAATTAATAAGCACAACCTTAAACCCTTCTTCCTTTAAAGCCTTACATGCTTGCGTTCCAGAATAATCAAACTCACAAGCCTGACTGATTATAATTGGTCCTGAGCCGATGATTAAAATTTTGTGGATATCAGTGCGTTTGGGCATTTTTCTCCATCATTTCCACAAATTCCCTAAATAAATACCTCGCATCGTGAGGGCCAGGGGAGGATTCGGGATGAAATTGAACTGAAAATATTGGTAATTTTTTGTGCCGCATTCCTTCACAAGTGTTGTCATTTAAGTTTATATGTGTTATCTCTACATCTTTATTTCCCACCATATAGTATCTATCTGCCATTTGCTTGATGTCCACGCAAAAACAATGGTTCTGGACAGTAATGGCAATCTTTCCGCTCTTTAAATCCTTAACCGGTTGATTTCCGCCGTGATGGCCAAATTTAAGTTTATAGGTTTTCCCTCCGAGGGCTAATCCCAAAATTTGATGTCCAAAACAAATACCCATAATTGGCAATTTGCCAATTAATTTTTTAACAGTCTCTATTGCATAAGTAACTCCGGCTGGGTCTCCCGGGCCATTAGACAAAAGAATTCCATCAGGTTTTATTTCCAAAATTTCTTCAGCTGTTGTCTTTGTTGGAACAACCTTCACATCACAACCCAAATTAGCCAATTCTCTCAAGATATTATACTTCACACCGCAATCGAGGACTACAATTTTATAGCGATTTACAGTTAGCGATTTACAGTTAGTTTCTTGCCCCCAGTTATAAGCTTGGTCGCATGTAACTTCTTTCACTAAATCCCTACCTACTAACCCTGGTGATACCTTGGCTTTTTCAACTAGACTTTCATCATCCAAATCCCCAATTGAAATAACCGCTTTCATTGTCCCTCTAAGACGTATGTGTCTTGTAAGGGCACGAGTATCAATGCCTTCAATCCCTAATATATTATTTTCTTTTAGATATTCGGCTAAACTTTTTTGCGAACGCCAGTTGCTTACTATACGGCTGCATTCCTTGATAATAAAACCTTCTACAAAAGGTTCCCTGGATTCAATATCTTGGGAATTTATTCCGTAGTTGCCGATAAGAGGATAGGTCATTAGAACAATCTGACCTTTATAGGAAGGGTCGGTGAGGATTTCCTGATAACCGGTTATGGAGGTGTTAAAAACTACTTCGCCTGCTCTTTCTCCATAGATACCAAAAGATTTACCTGTCCATATAGTTCCATCTTCCAAAGCAAGTTTTGCTTTCATTTATTTACTCTATCTTGGAAATACAGAGATTGGTTGATTTTTGTGGCGGGAATTTTCTATCATTTTCATTACTTTATCTAATTCCGATTTATTAATGTCACCGGTATTCCCGCTTTCAATTGCTTTTATTATTTCATCAAGCTTAAAGTAAGAAATACCTATCTCATCTTCGTCAAACTGCCCAGCCCAAAGACCAGCACTTGGTTTTCTTAAAATTATTTCCCGAGGAATTCCTAATTCCTCGGCTATTTTTTTTACCTCTGTTTTATAAAATTCTCCCAATGGTAATAAGTCCACTCCACCGTCGCCATATTTAGTATAATATCCTATTGTTATTTCGCTTTTATTACTTGTTCCGACAACCAAATAATTATGTATATTGGCAAAATAATACAGAGTGAGCATTCTTAATCTCGGTTTTAAATTTGCTTTACTTATTTTATCTTCACTCGGAGGTAAAATTTCTAACAATGTATTATAGGTTTTGTCCAGAGGTATTTTCTTAATGGTTAAATCTAATTTGTCGGCTAAGTTAATAGCCATCTCTGCGTCTAAAGAAGATTGCTCGCATGGCATTATCAACCCCAAAGAATTATTTGGAAAAGCCATTTTTGCCAAAGCGGCCACGCAAGCAGAATCCACTCCCCCGCTCAGACCCAAAATTAACCCTTTCTTTCCTGCTTTTTGAACTTGTTCTCTTAACCAAACACCAATTTTATCTACCATTAATTTTATCCCTTAATAACCATTTCCATAAATGTCCAACCGTGAATTACCTGTAACAATAATTTTCGCCTTTCCTTTATTCTCCTTATGTTATTTTGAGATTCTGTTATTGTCTATAACTAGTACATCTTAATATAAATTATATTTTAAATCGGTAAAGACTATTTTAAAATACAGCTAATTTTGATTAGATAGCTACTAAAAAGCCCTTCGGTATTTACCAAAGAGCTTTTTTTGTAAATTGGCGTCCCCAACCGGATTTGAACCGGTGCTATCAGATCGAAAATCTGGTGTCCTAACCTGGCTAGACGATGGGGACGTGGTGAGCCGCCTTGGTCTCGAACCAAGCACAACTGCCTTAAAAGGGCAGTGCTCTACCGGATGAGCTAGCGGCCCAAACAATATAACAGTATATTTTAAACTTCTCTAATCTCTTCCTCTTTCTTCTCTGATACTCTGTCTATCTGCTTAATATATTTATCGGTAATCTGTTGCACCATTTCTTTCGCCTTAAATTTCTCGTCCTCTCCAATCTTCTTTTCTTTTTCTAATTCCAGTAAGCACTCATTTGCCTCTCTCCTTTCATTACGGATAGAAACCCTCCCTCGCTCGGCAATCTGATGAGCTAATTTAACTATCTCTTCCCTTCTTTTTGCATCTAATTGAGGTATACTTATCCGAATTATCTTTTTGTCGCTTTCTGGCGAAAGCCCCACATTCGCTCTCAGTATCCCTTTTTTAATATTCTCTATCAAAGAGATATCCCAGGGTTGCACAACCAATATACGAGGAGTAGGATTAGATATAGAAGCTATCTGCTTTAAAGGCACCAAACTTCCATAACATTCTACCTTTACATTCTCTAATATATGAGGAGAAGGACGGTTTGTTCTTAAATTAGAGAATTCTTGAATAGTCGTCTGCAAACTATTTTTCATCTTTTCTTCCATCTTTTCAAAAATTCCTTTTTCATCCATTTCTTCCTCCATTTAACTGCATTGAATTATATTATTTTACTATTGTTCCAATCTCCTCTCCCATAATAACTCTCGCAATATTCCCTTTTTTCAATAAGTTAAAAACAATAATGGAAATTTTATTATCCATACATAGAGAAACTGCAGTTGCATCCATTATCTTGAGATTTTTATTCAAGATATCAATAAAACTTAAATTATCTATTTTTTTAGCTTCTTTTACCTTTTTAGGATCGGCGGAATAAATTCCATCTACTTTTGTAGCTTTTAAAATAAGCTCGGCTTTAATCTCGGCGGCACGCAAAGCCGCTGCCGTATCGGTGGTAAAATAAGGATTGCCTGTTCCAGCGGCAAAAATAATTACTCGTCCTTTTTCTAAATGGCGAACTGCTCTTCGCCGAATATAAGGTTCGGCTAATTGCTCCATCTTAATTGCCGTCTGCAAACGCGTAGTCACATCTAATTTCTCTAAGGCGCTTTGGAGAGCCATTCCGTTGATTACCGTGGCTAACATTCCCATATAATCTGCGGTTGCACGGTCAATACCTCCATCTGCTCCTCTTACTCCTCGAAAAATATTCCCGCCGCCAATAACCACAGCTATCTCTACTCCTAAATTTTTGATCTCTTTTATTTGTTTGGCAATAGAAAAAATAATATTAGATTCAATGCCGTAGTTTAGAACTCCCTGCAAAACTTCTCCACTCAATTTTAATACAATACGTTTGTATTTTATCATCTTAAAATTATATTTCTCCCAACTCATATCTTGCAAATCTCTTAATAACTATATTCTCTCCTATCTTAGCAACTAATTCTCCCAAACAATGATTAACTTTAATATTTGTGTCTTTAATAAACGGCTGCTCAAGCAAGCAAACCTGCTCATAAAATTTTCTTAGCCTTCCTTCTAAAATCTTGTCAACAATCCCCTCTCTTTTTGGCTGATCAATCTGAGCTTTTAAAACCTCTTTTTCTTTTTCTATTACCTCTTGAGGCACATTTTCTTTTTTGATATAAAGAGGATGCGCGGCAGCAATCTGCATTGCAATGTTTTTACCGAATTTTTTAAATTCTTCATTTCGGGCAACAAAATCAGTTTCACAATTTATCTCTACCAAAACCCCGATCTTAGAGCGATGCACATAAGAAAAGATAGAGCCTTCTCTGGTTTCTTTCTGCATTCTTTTGGCAACAGCCGCTAAACCCTTTTTACGCAATATTTCCAATGCCTTTTTTAAATCATTACTTGCTTCTGATAAGGCATTTTTGCAATTCATCATTCCTGCTCCACTAATTTCTCTCAATTTTTTAATTATCTTTTTGTCGACCATTTTCTTCCTCCTTTGTTAAAACCACACCAGCGTTTTCCTGCGGTTGAGATTGCACTTCTTTGCTTTTTAAAAATTCCTGCTTTCCTTCTAAAATTTTATCCACCATTAACGAAGTAATCAGCCGAATTGATTTTATGCTATCGTCATTGCCCGGAATAACATAATTAATTTTCTCAGGATCACAATTTGTATCTACAATTGCCACTATGGGAATTTTTAAAACATTTGCTTCTCGTACGGCAATATCTGCTTTTTTAACATCCACAATAAATACTGCCCCAGGGAGTCTGTTCATCTCTACTATTCCATCTAAATTTTTATGCAGTTTTTCCTTCTCCCTTTCCAAAATTGCTTTTTCCTTTTTGGTTAAAGATTGAAAATACTCTTTCTCTTCCATCTCTTCAATCTCCTTTAACCGTCCAACGCTTTTGCGAATAGTTTCAAAATTGGTTAAAGTTCCTCCCAGCCAACGTTGATAGACATAAAACATCTCGCAACGTTTTGCCTCTTCCTTAATTATCTCTTGCGCCTGCCTCTTTGTGCCTACAAATAAAACAAATTCTCCATTACTCGCCAATTCCTTTAGAAAATCTTTAATAATTCTTTATTATTCACAACTTTTCCTCCTTATGCGAAAACTATTTTTCAAGCAAACTCAAAAACTGGTGCAGTAATTCTTATTCCACGTCGTAAGCCGGAAATAAGGTTAATTATTTAATACGGAGCCCGTTGTATGTGCCGCTGGCGCATACAATTCCATCTATCATGTAACCGCACGTATCCTCATCTTTACAAATGCAATCTTCTATTTCTGTACACAAATGTATGCATATAACCTTGCTGGTTTTAGAATATCCTACTAATTTTTTACCATGGCATTTACAATAATCTTTAGCTAGTCGTTCTTTTGCCCATATCTCGCGAACCTTACCATCGTCATTTTTCATTCTAATATTCCAAAAATCAGACCTGCTATAAAAGTCTCCTATTATTTTTGCATCCCCAGCATCCCCATATTTTTTCTTGGTTACAAATCCATACCTCTTGCCGCCGTATTCATAGTAACGAATACCATACCTATACCCCTCTGTATCAAGAGCTCTTATAGTATCAGTTCCTACCTCAAAATGACTCAACTTTCCTAAAGTCTCCCATTCTCCTGTTTCAAAAGAACATCCTTGAATTAACCCCTCAAAGTCTCCA
>MZGK01000030.1 GCA_002085025.1 Candidatus Omnitrophica bacterium 4484_213 | reverse complement strand
TTTTTTCCGTATGCATCAGCCCCCTCATTTCCAGTAATATCGGGACCTTTACCTGAGGCAGATAAATAATCTCCATATCTTAAATTTCTTAATTGACTTTTTGGAACATCCCCCCCACGGTACAAAATGACTTTATCCCCTTTAGTTTTTGCACCATATTCCTGGAAAAGACGCTTTTTCTCTAATAGCTCTTTTTCTGTTAAATGCTTAGGTTTTGTTGCATATTTGGCTTCAGGTTCTTTGAGGGAGGTAGATTTTGATGTCGGCTCCTCTTTCCTGCCATAAGATTCAGCCGTTTCCTTTTTGGGAGAAGGCTCCTCAGTTATGCCAAGATGCTTTTCAATAACTTTCTCTATCTTATCATATTCTGCCTGCGCTTCGTTCTTGCGAGTTTCTACAATCCGGGTCATTGCTTGCTTGAAGGGCATCTTTTGTTTTGTTGCTAAAGCACGGGATTCTGCACGAAGTGCTCCCCTTTCTTCAGGTGTAAATAGATCCCCGTATAATTTAAGACAATGCTCTAAAGATGCCATCAGTTCAATCCCCCGGATAAAACCATAGCCATGATAATTTCAATAATTTCTTGGTCATCTCTAAGTATCTTTTTTCTAAGCCTTTCCTTATATTCCCATTCGGGCTTTTCAGGCCATCCGGCAACACTGCCTCCACCCCCCACTGTAATAAGCGAAGGCGGAAGCGGAGGCGCAGGCAATCCTGCAAATTCCTTCGCCGTAAAGGAGTGCCGTGCCCCCGGCACCGCCAGGACTGATTGTGCTGTGAATGGCCCGATTCCTTTTTCGCCTGCACCACTTGGCGTCTTCACCGCAAAGACGTGCCGCCCACCAGGTGTAGCAATAGCTGATAAGGCTGTGAATAAACCTTCGCCCTTGGCCCCTTCTCCTGCCGGCGTCTTCACCGCAAAGACGTGCCGCCCACCAGGTGTAGCAATAGCTGATAATTGAGTGTAGATTGCCATTCATCGTTATACTAACACAAAGGTGTCGCCCTCCGAAGGAGCCTCGGTTGTCGCCGTATAAGTCAACTTCTTTGTTGCCCCATCATAATCAGTTACATCAGTAGCTTGATCCTTTAGCACACCGCTCGTCCAAATTATAATACGACCATTATAATGATCATCTGTAGCTTCTGTCAGATCAGTGGTCATTTGTGTAGTTGACAAAGTCCCGGCAACGGCCGCCCCTGTAACTATTGTCTCTGCACTCGCTTCTAACTTATCGGCTGCATCAGTAGAGCCTGAAATTGCCAAGACGTCGGCCTTTATGTTTCCGCCGGAGGACAAAGCTGCTGGTATCCTGGATTGAATATCCTGAGTATCGGCAATGATCTCATCTTTATCGCTGGTTAATTCAGTCCTTGTTGGAGGATCATAACTGTTAAGAGAATTGGTAACATGCGTTTCTACATTCGCCTCTACTGCAAGACTTGACACATCAGCCTTATAATCAGCCAGAGTCTCGCTGGGGACAACCTTTTGGTTCTTGCCGCCAAATGTCGTGCTTGTCGTGTGATCTGCAATAGCTTCATCCCACACAGCATCAGCTATGGCGGAAGCTGAGGGGTCATTAAGTCCATCTACTTGATCACTAATTGTTTTGAGGGTATCAGAGTCAGCACCCCGGATATTGCTTTCGGCTGCATCCAATTCAGCTTTGGTTGGAGGGTCATAATCTGCCAGCGCTGCGTCTACCTCGGCATTGACATCTGCCTTTCCTTGAGCATTCAATGCCACAGTTGTTGCTGTAACCCAGTTGCCTTGATTTGTTTGGAGTTCATCAGTGTCTGCCAGGATAGCATCTACATCTGCGCCTACATCATTTCCGGTCTGGGCTACGCCAGCAATTTGTGTAACGTCTACCTGGAGTTTATCTGTGCCATATTTTGAATCCCAGTAATTTTGTGTTACGACCATAAAACTCCTTCTAACAGGCAACGCCCCTGACTCTTTGCACATTAATTCAAGACAACCTAAAGTATTCGTATCAGTGGCATTAAGGGGCACACTATAATTGCCACCATATCTATGAGTAGCTGAATTTGTATCATTCTTCTGGGCAGCCGTACCTCCATTTTTTGATAGTTGTAGGTCGGCCTGTGAAAGGGTTAATGCTTCTTCTGTGGTTTTACCATCAGTATCGTCCACAAAGGGGCCGAGCATTACATTTACTGCGGTTGATTGTCTCAATTCTTGCATTTTATGCTCCCATTTGCCTTAAATAATCGCTCATAGCCACTGGTATTAATAGGCCACCACCTCCTGTTGTATAGGTGCAGTAGATGGAGAATTTTTTATCTTCTGTAACAGGAACTAACGGATCAGGCCATGCTCCATAAGTCTGCTCGTCTTTAACTCCTTTTCCTGTTTCATCATCATAGGCTATCCCTATGTACGCATCAGTCCAGTAAACTAAATAATATTCAGTATTCCCTGCAAGAGATGGTGAACCGCTAAAGTTAAAAGTTTCCTCATGAGACAAATAATCCGATACTGTAAAAGACCTTTCTTCTGTTGATGCAACTAAACTATTATCACTCTTTTTGTAAATAGCACATTTGACGTTACCATTGCCATAAACTACTAACCACGCAGTCATGCTGGTGGCAGTGCCGTCTTCAGGAATCTCAAAAAAGGACCCATGAATCTCGTTAGCAACTATTATATCTTTACTCCCTTTTGCTGTATATCCAAAAGTTGGGTCGATAATTACTGGATAAGCTGCATTGTCCAAGAATTCTTGCGGGATTTCAATTGACAGTATTTTGTTCTTTTCATCTATATTTAATTTTCCCCAAACCCAGTTTCCTTTGCTATCAATTATTTTTGGACGGTAAATATGGAAGACTTTCCCTGTCTTATATTTGCCTCCCTGCTTTGCCTTATGATAGGCAGAATAAGAGCCGACCAACTTATCAGGACAATCTTTATCCCCTGACTGATAATGAAAACTAAGGTTTTTTGACACAAATGGAAATTCAAATAGGTTTGTATCAGGTTTACTCTTTAAAACAACGTCAAATTCTAAACCACCATGCTCATTTAAAACATAAATTCTATCTTTTCCCTGCACCTCTTCCGGTTCCTTAGGATAAAATACAACATCAAAATCTTTATCCGACCATTTGAGTTTACTATCTGCAAACTCATTAGGTTTTTCTCTTTTCACATATGGAATATGAAGTGTAAAAGTTACTTCTTCTTCCCATTTGCTTAGTTTTATATAAGGTATGGGGGAAGGATATACTTTATTCCCAACTTCAATAATATTCCCATCCAGGGATTTTAAAGTATATAAAGTGGAATTAACTTTTTTAATTTTCAATTACATCCCTCTCTATTTTCTTGAGAACTTCAATTCCGTGATCGATCTCTTCTTTTGAAAGACGCTCTCTGCCGCTCCTTACAAGTAAGGTGCTTATTTCTATGAGCATCCAATGCAACCGTCCCGCTTTGTCATAATACTTTGGTAAGGACATTGTCTCATATTTTAGTAGCCTCAATCTCCGTTATGAAGCCATCCTGATCTCTCTTCACAATAAATTTATAATCCTTTTGCTCCATAATTGCAGGAGCAGTTTCTATTTTTATCTCTTCAATCGATCTTATAAGTCTATTAAGAATAAAAGTATAATCTTTTTCCGTTTCTGCCCGTAAAGCTTCCTTTGCATCATCTACACTCTTAGCAAGATCAACGATAGCCTCAACCTGTTTAGACAGCAAAGAAGCTATGTTCTGTTTATAAATAGTTTCCTTGCTGTCAGGCGTTAGCTCCCAGCCCTTTTCTTTAACCAATCTCTTCAGGTCTTTTTGAGATATAGTTTTCATGATGATAGACATGCCAAGAGCTTCTCGTACCTACTAAGCTCCTTTTTCGTTTCTCGCAGGGCCTCAGCGGCATCTTTCGTAATAGTAATGACCTCTCCGGTTTCTGCAATCTTTACTTTCATCTCATAATTAACACCCGCTTTTTTCTTGGAAGATAGGAAAGTGGCGATAGGTTCTTTAGGTTTTCCTGGTGGCTTTGCCTGTTCTGCCGTTAGGTATTTGGATTCAGGTTCTTTGAGTGTGGGTTCTTTCTTAGGCCCAGCCTTTTTTACAAAATCTGGTGCGGCTTTTTCTTTGGTAAAGATTTCTGCCAATCTCTTCAGTTTTGAAACGCTTTCCTTGGGCATCAATTTTTTCTCTGCTGACAATTTATCAGCATAAAGAAAAAATGTTTTTGCGGCAGTTCGAGCCTCTTTTAACGTATCAGTATTCAGAATTCTAAGAGATGACGGTGTGTGTGTTACAGTATATCCCTTTTTATATGGCTCAAGATTTTTATGAACAGCGTAGTCGCCAAATACAACAGCATCTGTGTTCTGTGTTTCTCCGGTGGTTAATTTTATCGGAATCTTTGTTTTCTTGCCCGCTATTTTCTTCTTATTAACTTCATCTATAAATCTTTGACGCTCTTGATATTCAGCTCTGGCAATTTCTTCTTTTTCTTTTCTTGCCTTTTCAGTTTTTTTTGCTTCTAAGGCTCTTTCTTTTTTTATCTTTATTTCTTTATCTACAAACTTTTTAAGCGTAGGATCTAAAACTTCAAGATCAGTAATGTCTTTGCCGATACTGGGATATCTTTCGGCTAAGAATCTAATAGCATCTCTTCTTGATGTTGCTTTGCCTACCAAGGCCGATTCCCAATCTTTTGAACCTACAGATCGCATTTCAACCTGATGTGTAAGTTGAGGGGCTTCAGGGACTTTAATTTTTGCTACCCTGTACTCATATTGCTTGCCGTTAACAGTGTCTCTGGCGATTATTTCTTTCGGAGCTTTTGTCGTAATTTTCGGCTCAGGCTTTAACTCAGGATATTCAGCGAGAACTTTTTCAGGGACAGGTTTGTTTTGATTAATAGCATATTGAACTAATTTTTTGTGGTTACCTCCCTTGCCTATATTTTCCCCGGCTGTAACAGCGGCTATCTCATCAGCAATAAAACGGTTAACAATTCTCCCACGATCAGTTTCAAAAAGATCAATTTCCGGGTAATCACCTTTTTTGGTACGTAATCCATCACTTGTTTCACGAACAAACCCCTGTTCTATCGCTTTGTTTATTGCTTCTGCATGAGTAGGAGCCTTAAATATCTTACCATCTGCAATTATAACAGATTGCTTTATCTTTTCTCCAGTTCTTTCCCATTCCTCTTTTGTCATCTCCCAAGGCTCTTTGGCCTTAGATTCAATTTTAGATGCCATCGGGGTCGCTTTTTGGCCGCTTTTTGGCTCTTTTGGGGCTTCCAATTCGATCTTAGGTTTAATTTCACCCTCAATCCCCTTTAAAGTCTCTTCCAAATTCTTCGCAATTTCTGCCCGCTCCTCTTTGGATTTAGCCTCGCCCATAGCTTTCAGGC
The DNA here is from genome assembly GCA_002085025.1 of Candidatus Omnitrophica bacterium 4484_213. GTDB lineage: Bacteria > Omnitrophota > 4484-213 > 4484-213 > 4484-213 > 4484-213. The sequence goes on along the minus strand of MZGK01000030.1, from coordinate 1,700 downwards.
CCTTGTTTTTCAAACCTTCTATGAGTTTTGCTTTGCTTACAGTTGCTTCCTCAGCATGTTCTAAGGCTTTGGCAGGATCTTTAGCGGCCATATCAACCAGGACCTCAAGAGTTACATCGTTAACCTTATCAGACTCCTTGAGCATTGTAGGGGTTTCGGCCTTAATCTTTTCGGAAACCTTCTTCATCTTAATCTCTTTTGAAGGCTCTTCTTCTGGCTTTAAGGGAAGTGCCCTGTGCGTCAGTTTAGATTCTATAGGGAGAATTTCTTCTGGCGGCGATATAGCAGGCGGTTTAGGCTGCTTTGCTTTTTCGATATATTTATTAAGATATTCTGCATTGTTCTCTGCATCTAAGGGATTTTCTTCAAATCGCTTTTTATTTACTGTAAGGTCAACCGATGGTCTTTCAGGGGCCATCCTCTTTTTAGCTGCTTCCTCAAGGAGGCGTTTTCTTTCTACGGGATCACTCAGCGTTCTTAATATAGTCCCTTCGCTATGGCCGGCCCTTCGCAAATCATCAGCGGTTTGCACAACAAGCCCACGCTCCGGCACTTCAAGATTCCTATACCAGTTTGAAGAAAAGATTTTCTCAAATATTTTGCCAGCAGCCCCCAGGCCGCCCTCAAGCACACCGAAAAAAGCAGCGTCTTCGGCCATGCCTTCAGGGGTTCCTTCTTCAAGGGCACCATAAATAGCCCCAGCAAGACCACCTCTGGCAATATGCCCTGCTATTTGATCAACTACTGGGCCTGTGCTTAACACCAAATCAGCTGGCAACCCAGCCGCCTTCATTATTGCATTGGCAACCTTAAATGATCTGCTTAATGGCACAACAGTTCCAGCCATACGAGCAGGAGCCCCGACTACCTTTTGTGCTCCTTCTGGCAGATATTTACCGCTGGCCTTTAAGGCTTCATCAATGGGCGAGACATATTCCCTTCCTATTGTCGCTTTAGTGATTGGCTGCATAATAGCTTTTTCAAGCGCCTCAGGAATCATGCCACGAACAGCAGACGCAAAGCCATAGGGAGCCAAAGCCATTGCAGCTTTACCGCCAGCCGCCTTTTCCTCTGGTGTAGGTACTGGCTTTCCTGTAATAGTTGAAATAGGCCGTGTCATGGCCGTGCCATATTCTTGCTGTTTCAAATCTTGTAATTCATCTCTCAACTCCCTGGCCTCTGCTACATCTCTCTCGTCAAGTTGTTCAAGCCTTTTATTGACTTCAGCCCTGCGTGCAGGAATATCCATTGACATGCCAGTAGGAATAGCAGATTCTGGCATTCCCTCCATGCCCTCTGGAACAATAGCACTTTGTTGGTCGTTTTCTTCTTTTTTTGCTATAGAAATGTTGGTAGGCTTAAAGGCAGCATAATCTTCTTCCGACAAAGGTCCAAGGCCAGGATCTTTGCGAAAAATATCGGAAATCGCTTCTTTGCCACGCTCAAACATAGTAGGTGGCTGGCCCTGTTTAAGAGAGGGAGAAGATTCTGTTATCTCATCAAGTATAAAGCCCTTCGGCGCAGCATACGAAGATTGTTCTGTGCCATCAGGTTCATCAAGCACAAAACCAGCAGGGACAGAGGTTTTGTGCTCTTGGCTATCTATCTTAAACCCAGAAGGTAAGGGCATAAATAATCACTCCAATAATATCCATTCGCCATTCTTAGTTATTACTTTTTCGCCTGTGTCGGGATTTGTA
>MZGK01000003.1 GCA_002085025.1 Candidatus Omnitrophica bacterium 4484_213 | reverse complement strand
TCACCATCAAACTGATGATTGGAGTTAGCAGAGGGATAAGTATCCTTAAAGATAATCATATCATTGTCTTTAATCTCTATTTGCTCTTTAGCCCCATCTTCTTTAATCTTCCATCCTTTAGTTACTGAGGAGCCACATCCACCTTGATTTATGGGCTTTCCTCCAATACATACCATCAATCCTGCTGCTCCCCATTATACTTACCCTTTGAGCAAGTCCCCTAACTCACTTTGAGAACCTATTGGGGTTACAATAGTGCGGATTTTTATTTCATCAGCAAATGCAGTTGACAGTTGGCAATTGACAGTAGGCAAATAAAGCCAGTAGGCAACTAACAGTAGGCAGTAGGCAAAGAAACGCCAAAGAAAGTTGCTTACTGCATACTGCCTTCTCCTTACTGGGAGCCGAAGCCTGGCGAAGCTTTAGCAAAGACGGGCTGAGGATAGGAAATCTGCGAAGCAGATTTCCGCTTCTTGTTTTTACCTAATCTATCTTTGGTCATTTGCACTTCACACCTCATATTCACCCTGTTAAATCCGCCTACGGCGGAATCCGCCAAAGGCGGATTATTTAACAGGGTGAACTCACTTACACGTCAGCTCACTACACGTCGGGGTGGTGAGGTTATTCATATCATTTTTGCTGTCCCTACTGCCCGAAAGGCCTGGATAAACGCCCGCGCCTGGATTGTTGCCTCCTGTTTAATCTTTTGTCTGCACTCTTCATCAATGCTATCAATCTCTTCTTTAAAAACAGCAGTCGCTTTTTTAATATCCTGATTATTCTCCTTTGCCCAATCTTTCATCCTTTGCATTAAATCCGGCGGCAGATATTTATGGGCGATATTCTGCCAGAGGGTCCCGACATTCCCTTTACGGATGCCATAATTAGCGAACTGCCCGACCAGATTAAGTGGAGTGCCGGTAATTCCGTGCTGGGCAATGTTTACCTTATAAGGTTTGATTGCTTCGTAAATCTCGCCGGTTCTCTTTAAATCAATATGCACCTCCTCGCCGGGGGCATAATTCCCGTGTTTTGAACCGTTATTAATCGCCAGTAGATTCGGATTTATATTTCGGCGATTTAATTCGGAAATATAGGTAGATGCCTCCTCTACTGTGGTGAGTTCGCCGCCCTTGGATAACGCCTTTATCTCGCCTACCTCTACTTCTAATCCTGAATTGGTTTGCAATATCATCGGCGCCAGCTCGGCAGTTATCCTGATATTATCAGGAATTTCATTGAGAGACGCATCAATGCCAAATGAGGTGTAACCGGCCTCTATCTGTGCTTTTATTAACTCACGGGTAGATTCAATCTCTTCTGAAGAGGTATTCTTTACCTGTAGATGGTCGGCATGAATAAAAAAAGGCAGATAGAATTTTTCTCTCTCGGCATAATCAATAATGGTTTCAAAAAATATCTGGGGGGTTTGGCCGGTATAGCCCCCATCAAGCCCCCCTTCGGACTTTGCCAGTTCAAAGGCAACAATAGCTTCTAATTCCTTAGCCGCTTGCATTATCCCGGGAATAACATGCTTGATACGGGCATTGCAGGCCATAATAATCACTTTCTTGTCGATTATCTTTTTAAAGATAATGTCTGAACTCAACAGGCAGATCTTGCTGTCCGTGCCTAATTTTCTGAGAATTCGCTTATCTCTTTGCCCCAATAATTATTTACTAAACAATGCTTGAGGGCAAAATCATAACTTTAGCTTATAAAATAGTTTTACCCAAAACAACACTTTGTAGTAAATAAGTGCTGGGAAATTCAACTAAACAATTTAGCTTCGGCTCTCACCCTGTTAAATAATTTCACCAAAGGCGAAATTCCCACTTTGCGGGATTTAACAGGGTGGACCTCGCTAAATTGTAGTTTCATTTATATTGCCACCACCGCAATTCCTTTATTATCAGCCAATCTTATTGCCTCCTTTCTATCGATAATTAAGGTTTTCCCCGCTTCGATAGCAAGAACCTTTGCTTTTGCTTTTATCAAAGACCTTATTGTTTGAGGACCGACCACCGGAATATCAAAACGCATATCTTGCCGCGGGCTGCTCATCTTTACTACTACTGCTCCTCTCTGGGCTAATCTTCCTCCGCGTCGGACTGCCGCATCAGTGCCCTCAATTGCCTCTATAGCTAAAATTGCTTTATCCTTTACCACTACGCTCTGCCCAATATCTAAATCACTCATTCTTTTTGCTAAGTCCTTCCCAAAATAAATATCCTCCCATTCGGAGGTGCTCGGCTCTCTCTTGCTAAGCGTTTCCTTTATCGCCAGTAAATGAGAAAGAAAAGTAGTAGAATCAAGCAGTTCTATTCCCTCTTCCTCCAATTTATCGGCTATAGCACTAAGCAAAGAATTGTCTTTTTTATCGACTACTTTATCTAAAAGAGAATTTATTCCAGTATCTCTTTTAAAACAGGGATTAAAAAGGAGTACCTTGGGAATCTTACCGGCCATTATCGCCTTTTCTATTCTATTTTGCTTAAAGAGCTCTAATAATTTATTTAACTCCCCTACATTTAGCCAGAAAATCTCATCTACATACTTCTTCAATTTCTTATCGGTGAGTTTCAAAAAAGCAAAACCGCTTACAAAAGCCCCTCTCATTTTAGCCGCCTGGGCAAATAGAAAGGGAAATCTCCCCTCTCCAGCAATGAGACCAATCTTATTCATATAATCAGTTTCCCAGTTTCCCTGCTAGGTGGCTGGGTGCGGGGTGACTGTCCTTTTGCTATTCCCCGCTGAGAGTTTTTGACAAACTCTATGAGATGCAGGACTTCCGAGGATAAAACCACCTCTTTTTTAACCCTTTCTAAACCCTCTGCGAGAGAAAGGGGAGAAAAGAATAAAATTTTGAATGCCTTTTTTAATTGGGCAATTAAATCACTTGAAAAGTTTTTGCGCCGCAAACCAACACTGTTTATTCCATAAATCTTTGCCGGGTGACCATCAACTAAAGCATAAGGAGGAATATCTTTGATTACCTTTGAACAGCCACCAATAATTGATAACTCTCCTATCCGCACAAATTGATGAATAGCCACTAACCCGCCAATGACTGCTTTATCTTCAATATTAACATGCCCGGCAAGTGTACCAGCGTTAGCAATGATCACCCCATTTCCAATCCTGCAATCATGAGCAATATGAGAGTAAGCCATAATTAAATTATCACTACCAATTGTTGTTTCACCATTAGCAGCTGTACCTCGATTTATGGTTACATATTCCCGAATTATATTATTATCACCAATTTTAACCAGACTTTTTTCTCCTTTAAATTTCAGATCCTGGGGGATAGAACCGATTACTGCTCCGCTGAAAATTTTGCAATTTTTACCCAGTTCTGTATTTTCTAAAAAGACCCTCTCTTTTATCTTGGCATGGGCACCAATGGATACATTCTCTCCTACAATAGAATAGGGGCCAATCTCTACACCTTCAGCGAGTTTTGCCTGTTTATTAACTATAACAGTAGGGTGAATCATCTTTTTCCGCCTCACGCTTCAGTGAAAAGAAAAGGGTTAGCATGGGCGATAAGGAATAGGAAGGGTTGGAAAGGGGGTGAGAAATTCCCCTACTACCCCCTGCTATCCCTTTCTAACCCTTGTGGTTTTCTGGTGACTTTTTTACTTGTAGCATCTTTATACCACATTTCTCTTCATTTGGCAAGGATTTTTGTTAGTATTTCCCTTACTTCTGCCTTGAGCAAAGAAGCAATAATGATAAAAATAATTACTCCACTTAAAATAGAAACAAGAATGCTTAAAAGAGCAGTCAAATTGGAAGAATAAATTAGATGAGAAGCAATAAACTTACACCCTATTCCCATTATTATAGCCGAGAATAAGATTTTTATAAAGGAATATCCAATCCTTTTTTCATCTAAATTGCCAAGCCGCTTTCTTAAAATAAAAAAGAGGAGGAATAGATTGAGAGAGCTGGAAAGAGCCGTAGCCAGGGCTAATCCACCTTCGCGCAAAGGAACCATCAAGATTAAATTTAAACCTATATTAGCGAGCATTGCAATTATAGCTATTTTAACCGGCGTTTTGGTGTCCTGGAAAGAATAAAAAACCGGTGCAATAATCTTTACCCCGGCATAAGCAAATAAACCTAAGGAGTAAAAGAGCAAAGTATTAGCTGTCCGCGAGGTTGATAAAGAAGTAAAGGCGCCTCGTTCAAAAAGAAGTTTGATTATCGGAATTCTTAATGTAATGAGCCCTATAGTGGCGGGCAAAATAATAAAAAATTCCATCCGCAAGGCAAAGGAAAGCATTTTCTTCAGCTCACTAAATTCTCGCTTTGCTACATAGCTAGAATAATGCGGAAGGACAGCTGTGGCTAAAGCAATACCAAAAACCCCCAGAGGGAATTGCATCAAGCGATTCCCATACCAGAGGGAAGAGATTGCACCGCTGCCCCAAAAAAGCCCTAACAATATATCCACCCCAATATTTATCTGAGTGACGGCTAAACCCAGGACCCCTGGTAGGATAAGTAAACCAATTCTTTTTAACCCCGGGTGAGAAAAATTGAAGTTTAATTTTAAAAAAAATCCTCTCTTGAGGAGGGGAGGAATTTGAATAAGCAGTTGGAATAACCCTCCGAGGAGTACGCCAATAACCACTCCCCATATCCTCTTCTCTAAACTCTCGCCGAAGCGGGGGCATAGATAGAATAGAGAAAGGAGCCAGAAAATATTTAGAAATAAAGGAGCGAGAGCAGGAGTGGCAAAGTGCTTATAGGAATTCAGGATCCCCATTAGCAGAGCAGCTAACGAAAGAAAAAAGACATAGGGCAGGAGGAAACGGATAAGCTGAAGAATCAAGGAAATCTTGGGAGGGAAAGAAATTTTTGAGAGAAGCAGATTTATTAAAAAAATTCCTCCTCCAACCAGCGTTATCAAAATAATAATAAGAAGAGTAAATATAACGCTGGCTAATCTTTTCGCTTCTCTTTTATCCTTTTTGTATAGATATTCTGTAAAGACAGGAATAAAAGAATTGGAAAAGGCTCCTTCTCCTAACAAACGGCGCAGGAGATTGGGAATCATAAAAGCAACCAGGAAGGCATCCCAGACTGCTGTTGTTCCAAATAAGCGGGCAGAAAAGATATCGCGCAGGAGACCTAAAATGCGGCTAAGAAAAGTAGCACTACTTATTCCCAAAGTAGACTTGGCTAACGATTTGGTAGACATAAATAAAACTTGCCCAGCACTTATTTACTATAGAGTGTTGTTTTGGGTGAAACTATTTTATAAGCTAGAGGTTATGATTTTGCCCTCAAGCATTGTTTAGTAAATAAGTGCTGGGTTCAATGCAGTCATACAATTTAGTCTCCTCCGAAGTTTCGGGGTCGCCTAAATTGTGGTGTTATTGAATTTGACAAAATTCAATTTATATTATATAATGAATGAAAAAGGAGACATTATGCCAAATACCCCAGCGGCAAAGAAAGCCTTACGTCAAAACAAAAAAAGAAAGGAGAGGAATAAAAAAACTAAAAAAGGATTGAAGGCACTTATCAAGGATACCAAATCTCTTATTGCGGAAAAAAAATTTGACGAAGCAAAAGAGATATTTCGCAAAGTCCAAGCAAAATTAGATAAAGCCACCTCCAAAAAGATTCTTAAAAAAGGTAAAATTAACCGCGAGAAATCCCGCTTGGCAAAGAAGATTGCCCCGTTAGATAGCCACTGATTTCTTTCTTTGAAAGGTTACATATATCTATCTCAACAAATTCATATCCTCAGGGTCCTCTCTCAGGGTTTATCTAAGGAGGTTTGGCAAAGCTTGAGTACGAGTATCTCTAAAATTATCTCTGGTTTTGTTAGTCCTCTCTTAATCTGCAAATCTGCCTCAGCAAACAATTCAATATCTTTTCTTAGCTCGGAAAAAGAAAAATTATCTGTAGAATTTATAAAATCGTCAACATAAAAAGAAGAAATGTTTAACTCCTGAGTTAATCTCTCTCTTTCTCCGTGTTGTAATATCCTCTTTCCTCTTTGCAATCTATTTATTTGCCAGAAAAGCATACCCATAATCTCACCTATCTTTTTCCCCTGGTAGAAAAGATTATTTAAGATATTTAAAGCACTCTTCTTATCCTTTTTGCCTATTGCCGTGGTTAGGTCAAAAACGGTATTTAAATTACTCTTGCTCACTACATCTTCAATGTCCTCCCTTTTAATCTCCTTCCTTTCCCTTGTATAAAGAATAAGTTTGGCAATATTCTGGTTTAAACTCCGAATATCTGCCCCTACCTTTTCCTTTAAAAGAGAACTATCTGCGGAAGAAATCTCCTTGCCATATTTTCTAAATTCCTGCTTGATCCACTGCTCTACTCGCCAGGAAGAAAGACGGACATTGATTATCCTTCCCGCTTTAGAAACGGCTTGGTAAAACTTTCCTCTTCTGTCTATCTTGATGGAGGTCAAGACCAAAATTGTGTGTGGGCAGGGGTGTTTAAGGTAAGAAATCAGAACATCGCGCTGGTGGGATTTTAGATACTCGATGTTATTAACTACGATTAAACGACGAGAGACCTGCCAGGGAAGAAATTTTGCCAGTTTAATAATCTCTTCTATGTCTGCCTCTCTGGCATCAAAAACAGCGTAATTAAAATCTTTCTGGGTAGGAGAAGAAAAGAGCGCATCTTCTATTTTTTTTGTCTCTTCCTTCTTTAGAAACTCATCCTCACCATTTATGAGATAGAGATTTGGTTGAGGCATTCACCACTGCTCACATACTCGGTCAACAATATTCTTTGCTAAATCCTCTGCGGCTTCTTGAACGGCAGTATCTTCACTCTCCTTTTTCTTGCTCCCCATATCCTTAATAAAATAATCGTAGTGACCGCTAATCGTCCCCTTAAAAATGACCTTTCCGTTTCGTAAATCCCTGTATTCAATATCTGCACTCAAAATCAAACGATACTCTTGCGGCTCGTTATAAACACCCTCTTCCCATCTTAATGTCTTTTTATCATAACCCACCAATTCGCCACTTAATAGAAAATCGGCATTTTCAGGGCTGGTGATTTCGGTGCCTTCGGTAACAAATTTCTTGATTATTTCCCTGGTTACCTTTGTTTCCGCATCGGAATGATAGGTGGAGTTTTTCAGCATCGGCACAGCAACCCTGATTCCAGGTGGTAAAACAGAGTGGGTTACATAACCGCAAGCCGCAATAGTAAGGAGTAAGAAATAAAGAGTAAAGAGTAAAAATATCTTTTTCATAAAACTTCCTTAAGCAAATAACTAATTAACCTAATACCTGACGTAATCAGCGCATTACGAATTTTTTACGAATTTACGAATAAAAACATTAGTATATTCGTATAGATTAGTAAATTCGTTGATGTTTCAGTTAGACATTAGAGCAATTAGATATTAGACATTTGGTTTATTTTTTCAAGTTCCTCTTCGGCTTTCCTTGCCCAAGAGGTTTCTCCGTATTTATCTATAATCTCATTATAATAAGTTCTGGCGCTCTCTGTGTAGCCTTGCTGGCGATAAAAAGATGCCGACTTAAATAAACCTTCAGCGACGCGCTCTTCTAATCTAACTATTTTCTCTTTTGCGTCCTTTATCTTCTCGTTTTGAGGATAATCAATAACAAAATCCTTAAAATATTTAATCGCCTTTGCTGTTCTTTTTTGATCGTAATCTGCATTTAGAATACTTTCAGAATAAGAAAGGGCAATCTGGTAATTGGCATCTCCGGAGACTACCTTTGAATGCTCAGGGTATTCGTTAATAAATCTATTAAACTCGGCAATTGCTTCCTTCCATTTTTTTAATCTCTGATAACAAATACCCAGTTTATACTGTGCCAGTGCCCCCCATTCTGTATAAGGCGCCTGCTTTCTTATTTCTTTAAATATCTCAATGGCTTTCTCCTGAGGTAAAGAGAGTTCTAAACCTAAAACCTTTCTAACCTCTTGCTCAAGAAAAAATTCGCCAATCCTGCATTCTCTCTCCGCAATATCCTCTAACTGGTCACCATAAGGATAGTTAGCAACGCAATCCTTATAGGTTTGAAAAGCCAGATAAGGTCTCTTTAAACTCTCATAAACTTTGCCTAAAAGAAACTCTCCTTTATAAGCGTAAACTGAATCGGGATAGCGTTTGAGCAATCTCTTAAATTCATCCCTTGCCCTTTGGTAATCTCCTTTCTCGAAAAGCTGCTTAGCAAACTCAAATTGTTTCTGGGCATTTTCTTTAATCGGAGGATATTTGGGATTTTCCCATTTGCCGCTGGAAGGGCTCCAGAGCCAAAAAGCGTAACTTAAGGAGGAAAAAAACAATACCCCTGCCAAAGTAAATAAAAAAAGAACCTCCCTTACAGGATATGTCCCATTGTGTCTAAGAATTTGTGCAATCTGGTTTTTAATCAACCTGCCCCGTTAAATCCCCCGAGGTTATGTTGAGGGAGCAACTCACTTTGTGGGTGAAGCGAGCAAAGCCTTTATTAACGGGGTGAATAATCAGGCATAGAATTGAAATTCTATGCTTCTGAATATAATCTTAGAATCTCTCTTATCCTTTCCTCTTCATCTTGAAAACGCAAACCTATATTGTATTTCTCGTCATAACCTATCTTCTGAATCCAGCGAACCTCTGCCTTTATCCGCCAATAAGGGGATAGGGGTGGGCTTTCCACTAATAACCTTGCCGACTTAGGAATAAATCTCTCGCTAACAAATCTTAGCCCTCCCTCTCCGATATCGCGGGCAAGAATACTTTCTACAGACCTCCTGAAATTGGGAAATCTCTCGCTTTGGGAAAGTAAGCGATAGCGGAGAGGAAAGCGAAAATTTAAGCGCTTATATTTCCTTCTTTCTTCAATCTCAGTAAAGGCAGCATTCATAATACGCCTCCTTTCACTCGGCATAGGAGCGCCTGGCTGGTAGCGTATCTAATATAGCACCCCTCTGCTTTTATGTCAACCCCTGTTAAATAATACGCGAATTCCCCGACATAACCTCGAGAGATTTAACAGGGTAAACCCTGTTCCTTTCCCTTGCTTCCCGGCTTAGCCAGAGGAATATTCTGCTTGCACAGCGGGCAATCAGAAGGAGAGAAGGTCTTTATCCTTAATTTAAGTAAATATTCATATTGGAAAGACTGTTTGTTGCTTGGTTGGGGGCGACGGTCAACAATTGCTCCCAGCCCTACTACCTCTCCTTTTCTTTCTCTCAATAAATCAATAAGTTCTTTTACTGAGCTACCAGTAGTAATTACATCCTCAATTATCAAAACCTTTTCTCCTTCATTAATCTCAAATCCACGTCGCAAAGCCATCTTCCCCTGCTCGCGTTCAGCAAATAAGGCCCGTGCATTAAGAAATTTTGCCACCTCGTAGGCAATGATTATTCCCCCGAGAGCCGGTCCAATAACCACATCTATTTTCTGCTGAGAGAACCTTTGGGCAAGTGCTTCAGCCAATAAAAAAGCATATTTAGGATATTGCAGAACCAAGGCACACTGCAAATATTTGTTGCTGTGCAGCCCTGAGGATAGTTCAAAATGTCCTTCTAATAAAGCTCCACACCTTTGGAAAATCTGTAAAATCTCTTTTTCGCTCATAGGGCTTTGTCTGAAGTTTCGCCTCGGACAGAACTAATAAGCTGCCCGGCCGCTTCCTTAGGCGACTCAGCGGCAATGATTGGTCTGCCTACCACAATATAATCCGCTCCATTTTTTATTGCTTCTTTTGGGGTGGCTATCCTTTTCTGATCATCTTCTCCAGAGCAAGTTGCGGGAAATCTTATTCCCGGCGTAACCATAATAAAACTCTCCCCTAAATTCTCTCGCAAAAACCTTAACTCTTGCGGAGAAGCAACTATTCCATCCAAACCGGCTTTCTTTACCTGCTGGGCTAAATATAAAACATAATCATCTACTTGTTTGCTTACACCTGTTTCTTTAAGCATCTGTTCATTAAAACTGGTAAGTAGGGTAACCCCTAAAATAAGTGGCTTTTTAATCTTCAATTTCTCTGTTTCTTCCTCTGTTGCTTTCGCCGCCGCCTGCATCATCTTGAGTCCCCCTATGCCATGCACATTAAACATAAATACCCCTAATCTCGTTGCCGCTCGCGCTACTTCGGCTACTGTATGCGGAATGTCGTAAAACTTCAAATCTAAAAAAACCTCTTTCTTTCTTTTATGAAGCAAATTAATAATCTTGGGGCCGGTGGCGGTGAAGAGTTGACTGCCTACCTTAAATATTTCTACCAAAGGAGAAAGTTCATCAATCAATCTTTCGGCTGTCCTTAAATTTGGAACATCTAAACTAATAATAAGTTTGTTTTTCATCTTAACACTGATAACACTGATTAAAACACTGATTACACTGATAAATTATCAGCGCTTTTAAAAAATTCTCTAAGCAAATAAGTTATCTCTTTATTCTCCTTAAAACTGTCCGCCAAGAAGAAACAATCTCTTTTTTTCTTTTCTCCCACAAAGACGGAAATGTCTCCCAGCCCTGAATTAAACCACTGCGGTTTATCCAAGGGGGATTTTCGCAATACTGATAAATGCCATCCGGATATATTCTATTACAAACCGCTTTATATGTCCAGTAGCTCCAGTGAAAACCAAACTCCTCAAAACCTCTAATGTATCTTTCAAATATTCCAACTCTCCGCAACACCCCCAACGATAGTTTATTCCAAACTCACCGACATAAATGGGCATTTTCCACTCTTTTGCTTTTTGCAATAATGCTCCAAATAAGAACGGATTTTTCCCTCAGCCCAATACTGGCCATCAATTCTACCGGGATAAGAAAAAACGAACCGGAAATTAAAACTAAAATCCAAAGGCTGATAAAAATGAATGCTGTAAACAATGTTTTCGCTCTCTGGCTCACCTAAAAAATCTATATTCTGCGCCCAATCGCTACCTTCCAAAAAGATAATATGCCTCTTATCTACTTGGCGAATTGTTTTCATCATCTCTCTATAAAACCTCTTTAATCCCCGAACATCCTTTATCACCGGCTCATTTAGAATATCATAGCCGGCGATTACTGGTTCGTCTTTATAGTGCTCGGCAAGAAATTGCCAAAGTTTTAAGGTCTCCTCTTGGCATTTTTTCTTCTTCCAGAGTAAAGCCTTCCCATTACTATCTGAATGCCAATCGGCGTTCTGGGCGCCAGGGGCGGCGTGCATATCTAAAATAACATAAATCTTATATTCCCTGCACCAGTCAATTAACTCACCAAGATGTCCTAAACCTTGTCCTCTGATGAGCCGAAAATTGAAAGGAAGCCGCAGGCAATTTATTCCCAAATTTTTCAATTTCTTTATATCCTCCTTTTGAATAAAATTAGTGCGAAAGTCCTGTTCAAATCTCCTTAATTCCTCTTTGCTCAATTTTTTGGCAAACCCTCTCTTGAATCTCTGCTCGGGAATATTCCTTCCCCTAAGATATAACCCTCCATCATCAGCCAGCCACCCAGGTTTACCCCCCGTAAAACAACCTCCCTTTTCCCTTCAATGATGATTTTATCTCTTTGGATAGATAAAAATTGAAGTTTCATTTGTTATATTACCCTAATCTCTAAATCCCGAGCGTCTTTTATCGGCTTACTTAAATCGGCGATGGCGATTGTTCTCTCTCTGCTGTAAGCAGAAGAGGTAAAAATGGTTAGACATTTATTGTCAAACATAAACTGAGGAGCACGGGGCTGATGCGCTCTCACCAAAACTTTCTTCTTCAATCTATTCATTATTCTAAAAAACCAATCCCGACCAAATAAGGGTCGGCCTGTAGAGATAGAGACTAATTGTTCGCCTTCGGCCTCGGTCCAATCACCCCAGGTTATCTGTTCCCACTTTTCGTTTCCCAGCTCTATTTGATTTATCTCTGCTAAATTCTCCACATCGGGCAAAGCCCCATGTAAAGCAATAATATCCTTGCTTACCGCTACCAGAGGAAACCTTTCTACTATAGAAGCGTAAAGCTCATATAACTCCCTATCCAACCCTTCCCAAAAATCAGCCGGAGAGAGTTCCAATATCCGATGTCCTTCGTGGTTCCCTTGCAATAGATAAACCTGCGGGGGGCTCTCAGTTTTGTTTTCTAATAAAAAATCCAGATTTTGTTTAGAGAAAAACCCACGGTCAACATAATCACCCAAAAAAATCAGCACATTGCCCGGTTTTAAATAATCTTGAATAACCTTCTGCGATACCTCCAAATCCCCGTGCGTATCGCCAACAAAGATAATTTTCTCTGCATCCTTAATCTCTACTAATTTTGGTTCTCCCATCTTCACCCTGTTAAATAATTTGCCTATGGCGAATTATTTAACAGGGTAAACCCTCACCATTCCCCGAACAGAATTAACAAGATATATCTCCTCCGCGTTCTGGATATCCTCTAAAGTCAATACCTTCTCCTTTACATTCCTCTTTTTATCTAAAAGATATCTCCGATAGACACCGTTTAAAAGCCCGCAGCTAAGCACCGGTGTCCAATATTCTCCTTTTACTTTGATAAAAATATTAGAAATTGCTCCCTCAGTTATTTCGTCTCTTTCGTTTCTAAAAAGGATATCATAATAGCCTGATTTTCTATATTTCTTATATTCATCATCGTATAAGCGACGCTGGGTAGTTTTGTGATATAAAAAAATATCCTGGGAGTTTGTTCGCCTTTCTGAAAGAGCGATAAATCGCCGCAAATTCCTTGTGGGCGAGGAGGCTAGACGGCGATAGGTTATGGAAATATCCCCGTTCTTAAAAAGCAAAACCCGAACCCGATAAGAAAAATTGGGCTTAAATCTCTTTTTTATCTGAGAAAGAGCTTTATTTAGATGTTTTTCGTCATAGCAAAAATCAAAGTATTCTGCTGATGCTTTTAAACGTCTTAGATGAGAATCAAAAAGAAAAAAACCCTTGTTAGCCGACCAAAGCATCGTTTCGATCAACTGAAACTCCTTTTGCCGACTGGTCAAAAAATTGGCTTTTAACAAACACTCTTCATATTCCTTCTGCGGATGAGAATCATAGACAATCCCACTACCTACGCCCATCTCTCCTTTTGTTTGCTGGAGTAAAATGGTGCGAATTGCCACATTAAATACTGCCTCTGCATCTGGCTTGAATAACCCGATTGCTCCTGTATAAACCCCTCGCACCTCTTTTTCAACCTCCTTTATAATCTGCATTGTGCGAATCTTGGGAGCGCCAGTTACTGAACCCGAAGGGAAAAGTGCCTTAAACAGGCCATAGTATCCGATATCCTTCTTAAGAATACTTTTTATTGTTGAGGTCATCTGAAAAAGGGTTTCATATTTCTCTACACAAAATATGTCTTTCACTTTTACGCTACTCATTTCAGAAATCCTCCCCAGGTCATTCCTGAGCAAATCTACAATCATCAAATTCTCGGCGTTATTCTTCTCATCTTGACTCAATCTATCTCTGTTTAAAGCATCCTCACTTAAATTGCTCCCCCGCCTGATAGTTCCCTTCATTGGCCTGGTCTGGATACTTCTGCCCTTCTTTCTAAAAAACAACTCTGGGGAAAAAGAAAGAACCTTAAAATCCGCTGTCTTTATAAAGGCGCTGTAGGCAACCGACTGGTTACTCCCTAAATCCTGATATAATTTATAAGGTGAACCCCTAAAATCAAATTTATATTTCATTGTGTAATTCACTTCGTAGGTGTCGCCTTGTTTGAGTAATTTTTTAATTTTGCTAATATAATTAAAATAGGATTTTTGGCTAACATTCAATTTCAGATTGCTTATTTGATATCTGGGCTCGTTCTTCTTTTTTCTCTCGCTAGACCTGCAAAAGGGCGGGTGATTATTATCTAAAAACTTATTTGTCTGATGGTCAAAGACAATTGGCGATTTAAAAATTCCCAACCAGATTAAGGGAAATTTATAGGATTTCTTTACTTTATATAAATCCTCAAAGGCATAACCCATCTCATAAGAAAAGAAACCAGCGACATAATAGTTAGAATTTAGATATTGCTCTACCTCTCCAAAGGCATTTCTTATCTCGGCAGGTTTATAACAAGCAATAACATTGAGAGGATTAGTAAAAATATAGGAGAGATGATTCTGGGGATCCTTCCTTCTCGTCTCCAAAAACACAAAACTCCTTTGATGCCTCAACCAATCCAAAACCTCAGCAAGAGGAAAATCTTTTTGGCAAGGAAAATACATAGAAACACTAATTACACTGATGATTTTATCAGTGTCATCATTTTTAATCAGTGTTATCAGTGATGTAGAATTGCCTTTACAACCTCTACTGCCCTTTTCGTCTCTTTAACATTATGCACGCGTAAAATATTTGCTCCTTTCAGAATAGAAACGCAAACTGCGGCTAATGTCCCTTCTAATCTCTCCTCCTCAGACAGGTCAAGAATCTTACCAATGAATGACTTGCGGGAAACACCAATCAAGATTGGCTTTTTGAGGGCTTTAAATCTTCTCAAGTGTTTGATGATTAAAAGATTATGCTGGAGTGTTTTGCCAAAACCAATACCCGGGTCAATGATAATTTTCTTTGGTTTAATTCCCTGCTCTTCGGCAAATTTTATCCGCTGCTCAAGAAAATCATAAATCTCGACAACAACATCTTTATAACAAGGATTCTTTTGCATATTTTGCGGTGTCCCTTGCATATGCATCAGAACTATCGAAACGCCATATTTTCGGGCGACCTCAGCCATTTTTCTATCCATTCTTAAAGCCGAGATATCATTGATAACATTAGCTCCGGAATTTAAAGCCTCCTCGGCTACTTTACTTTTATAGGTATCAATGGAAATAGGAACTTTACTCCTTTTTCTTATTCCTTCAATTACCGGGATTACCCGTTTCATTTCCTCTCCTGCTGATACTGGTTTTGCCCCCGGCCGGGAGGATTCTCCACCGATATCAATAATATCTGCTCCCTCATTTGCCAGACGCAAACCCTGCCTAATCGCCATTTCCTTTTTATAATACCTGCCCCCGTCATAAAAAGAATCCGGGGTAACATTGAGGATACCCATTATTTGGATAGATTTTGGACTTAAAAAAGACATTTTTCAAAAGCTTTCAATCCTTACCTGCCCCGTTATTTACTGAAGGTGAAATTTAGGATCTTAATGGACGTCATCATCAAGACGAAAACGTTTTACTATAGTGTTTCAATCCTTGTTTTTATAGATGTTAATCTTCAATAGCAATTTCCGCCTAATTGCAATACAGGTATAAATTTATACTCAAAAGTTTCTATCTTCATTCCAATAGAATTTTTCATTTTTTTCCTCCGAAACTACGCATTTTTGAGTAAAATTACATATTTTGATGAATTGTTTGTCTTTTATGCATAATAACTTACATAAATCTCCACCTATTTAATAGATATTTTATACACAAATATTCCGATAGCAACAATCAATACAACGAATACGCGAGGATATCCTTTTGGGAAAATGCCCTGTTTGGATAATCCTTAATATCTCTATATTTATCCTTCTTGCTTCACTAAAATTACTATCCTTATATACCACCTCTACTATTTTATTTTTACTGCGCACATAACAAATAAATCCCCGCCGCACATCTTTCTCATATGCCTCTTTTATCAACATTGCATAAAGAATGGATTGATATCTATGCGTCCGATACAGAAACTCCTTATACTCCGCATATTTATAATCTAAGGGCGCTAAACTTCCGTCAGATAAGTGCAAAACTTCATCAACCCTCCCTTTTATATGTTCAATATCAGAAGCCATATATACATCTATCTCTTTATGGACACATCCCAATCTTTTTCGCAGATAATCTGCATTAAAACGCTTGCGTTCCTCATGGAGCTCTCATCCTTTTAATACCTTGTAACGCTGCTACTCATGTTGTGGTATTGTTAAATAATTCATAAAATAGATAAATCGCGGGCAATAAAGATATTCAATAACTTCAGAAGGCGTTATATAAACACCTTGCGTCTCGGCAACATCCATTTAAAATCCCTAAAAGAACCTCGCTAAAATTTCATCATTCACTAATTTTCTATCAAATGCCTGCCCCAGCAATTTTACCTTTTTAAAATCGTTGTCGTACATCGGAAAGATATATACCGAATCTTTATCTTCTTCTATAACATCTTTGCACCTAACAGAAAGTTCATCTCTTTCATTATTGTTAACCCTTCCTAAAAATACACTCTTTTACACCCGATACAATCCATAATCCTTACAGACTTTGGCTATCTCAGTTCGCTTCTTCGTATCTGCAATATCGTATATCACCCATGTAAGCATTCTTAATCCTTTATTAGTTCATTGGCAATCCGATGGCACTCAAACTGAATTATATCCTTGTTCTTAATATTCCTTCCTTTATACCGCACACTCTTATCAAAAGTTTTATTCAATACTTCAATCAGTACTGCCTTACCTTCTTTATTTAAACTCAGCCCGCCGCGAACCTTATCAAAATAGTCTTTTTTAACCATCCGCTGACTGAATAAATACACAACTGTCCTGTCAACCAAAATCCTAAATATCTCTATCAAATCAAAGACCAAAGATTTTTTATTATAATTATCGCTATAGATAAATCCGACATAAGGATCAAGCCCAGCAATGATGCACGCCTTTTCCACCAAAGAATATAAAGCTCCATAACCATAATTAAGCATATAATTGAATTCGCCCTTTGCCGGCTGACGGCTTCTGCCTTCAAATTTAAACCTCTGCGGCATTATAAAATTCAGAGCATCAAAACATATCTTACCGCCAGCACCCTCCAGCCCCATAATACTATCCCACCTCTCTTCCAAAGAGCCCTCTAAATTATCCATCTTATCCCTCAATTCTTTCAACATCAAAATATGTCTAATTATCTCCTCTTCTTTTTCGGGCCTTATCCTTCTTAATCTATCCAGGAATTCTATCTGATTATCAAACTTTGTTAAAACCCATCCTTTGGCTAAATTAAATCCACCTTCACTGTTAGCTATCTCAAGTTGACGCCGCCTTATTAGCACTGTCGAACCTAATTTTGAATGCCAAATTCTCCCATAGGGTTCTCCAAATTCATTCAAGAATACTAAATCAATGTTCTTATCTACAGCAAGTTTTATTGCATCGGCAGAAAGATAAGCCGAAGTAGTAATCATAATGCTCTCCACCTTTCTTGCCGAGATTTCCGAGACCCTCTCCTTGCTCTCGCCTTCGGGAGTGCATTTTATCAAAAAACAATCCCCGTTTTTCGCAGATACGAACTATAGGTATTGATAACTAATTGCATTATATTCTTTAAATAAAAAATATCGGCATAAAAAAATTATTCTTTTTTCTATCAAAAAGAAAATAGTTTTCAGAGACTATAATTGTTTTATGTGGAGAATATTTTTCTTTAAAATTCATTAATGCCCTGCTTGTCTTATTTGAATTTAATGTAGATTTTACCTCTATAGCTATACTTCTACCCTTTGCTTCTGTTACAAAATCAACTTCGGCGTCAGATCTCGTTCTCCAATAATTGATATTATATTCTTTCTTTAATAATTGCCCAGCTACAAAATTTTCATTAAGATTTCCTCTATCAATTCTTTCTTCAAGTTTCTGAAAATTATTAATAGAAACATTACGAAAACCATTATCTAAAAAATAAACTTTGGGAGATTTGGCTATCTCAATCCTTTTATTCTTGCAAAAAGGCAGTATTTTCTTAACTACAAAAGTCTTTTCCAAAATATTTAAATGTTTTATAAGATTGTTATAATTAAGAGATGCAATCTGTCCCAATTCTTTATACACAACCATAGACCCTGTCTGTATAGAAAGTGCTTTTATAAGTTTTTGTAATTCTTCTTCGCTGCTTAACTGCAAGATGTCTCTAATTTCTCTTAAAAAATAAGTACCATAAATATTTTTCAATACTGTTATTTTCTCATCTGTGTTTTTAGCCAATACTACTCGGGGATACCCTCCAAAAACAGCATATTCCCCATAATATTTATTTACCTCTTTTATCACTTCTTTGGACACTATCGGAGGAGATTTTCTTTTATTATATAAATATTCATCTATCTTTTTCTTGATATCAAGATATATATTTTTGTAAAGTAAAGAATTGCGATAAGCTATAAATTCGCTAAAATTAAAGGGAAACAGATGAAATAAAAATATTCGCCCAACCAAATATTTAACTGCCTGATGGGTTAAATCTAAAGCAGATGAACCGGAGATGATAATCTTTGTCTTGTAAGTATCATAAAGATACTTTAATTTTTGCCCACCTTCTTTAGCATATTGAAATTCATCAATAAACAAATACTTCGCCTCTCGGGCATATAAATTATAAAAGGATTTTATGTCATTGTTAAATAACTTCAGAATATCTCTATCCTCAAAATCAATATAAACTGCTCCCTTGAGCGATTTGAAAATCTCTTTCAAAAGCGTAGTTTTGCCACTTTGCCTTGCTCCAATAACTGCAAGTATTTCCGGCTTAGCAAGATACTTCCTAATTTTATCCTCTAACTCTCTTTTTATATACATCTTCTTTACCTTAATTTTAGCAGGGTTATTATTCAATATATATAAATTTTAGCAGGGTTATTATTTCCTGTCAATCTTTTTTATCGTCCCAAATCCCCGCGAGACCGACTTGCCAATGCCCCAGTAATCCGGGATTTGGAAATTGACCGAAAAAGTGCCTAAAAATCCAATCATCGGCGTGCCTTTGAGGGAAGTTTTAACCTCTTTCATATACTGAATATCTGCTTTTATTGGCTCAGGCACTGTATATCCTAAACTTTTTGAAATAGAAAGCAGATTTCCTATCAGGATTTTACTTAACAAATCCTTTTCCTCCTGCCAATTCTTCAATTGAAGATATTTCCTATAATTTTCCTCATTCAAAGCAAGCCAGAGGGTGAGGAAGGAGTAGGGTATATTCCCATTTTGAATACCAAATTCCTCTTCTTTTACATTTATTATTTTCTCCATTATTTCATAAATATGGCTGTTAAGTTCTATGCTATGATATTTATCATAGATATTTTTTAGCACTTCAACATCTTTTTCAATACTTAAAATAAGTGGCACATTATGTATTATTTTGTCTTATTTATAATCTTAATTAACCTTTCAGCTCTAAGAATTTGTTAAGCTTTTGAGATCTCCTAAGGTATAATAGGTATAATATAGGAACAGCTTTTCTATTGCCCTTATAAAGAAACTGTCCTATAAGGAACTGGAGGTCTCAATGGAACCAAGAAAAACTTGCCGA